>CAIVAR010000186.1 GCA_903904005.1 uncultured Anaeromyxobacter sp. | reverse complement strand
GTGGAGGGCATCTCCTTCCACGTGGGCAGCCAGACCACCAACTTCGACAACTACGTCCAGGCGCTCAACCTGGCCGCCAACGTCTTCCGGGAGGCCAAGTCGCGCGGCGCCGGCAAGATGTTCCTCGTCGACATCGGCGGCGGCTTCCCGGCCCCGTACGACGACTCGGTGAAGCCGTTCCGGGAGCTCGCCAAGACGCTCAACCGCGAGCTCGACCGGCTCTTCCCGAAGGACATCCAGATCCTGGCCGAGCCGGGGCGCTTCCTCGTGGCCACCGCCGGGACGGTGGTCTGCACCGTGATCGGCAAGGCCGTGCGCGACGGCAAGCTCTGCTACTACGTCGACGACGGCGTCTACCACACCTTCTCGGGTGTGATCTTCGATCACTGCCAGTATCACTTCGATGCGTTCAAGAAGGGGCCCATCGAGACCTGCTCGGTCTTCGGCCCGACCTGCGACGCGCTCGACGTGGTCTCGATGACCGAGCGGCTGCCCGCCGACCTGAAGCTCGGCGACATGGTGTACAGCCGGAACATCGGCGCCTACAGCCATGCGTCGTCGACCTCCTTCAACGGCTTCCCGCCGGCGAAGGTGATTCACGTGAATCAGTAGCGCGAACGGGTGCTTGCGTCGCCCCCGGCGGGGCCGGGCCGCTCCCCCCGATTCGGAGTAGAGTGAAGGAAAGTCGGGTCCGGTGCGTCCGGCTTGCAGGGTGACGCCATGAAGACCTTCCTCTCCGCAGTCGCGCTCTCCTCCGCGCTGATCCTGTCGCCCGGCGGTGTCCTCGCCGACACGACGCCCCAGGGGGTCCAGCCCACCGACCCCGCGCCCACGTGGATCCCGCCTCCGCCCACCGAGGTGGAGGTGGCCACCGGGGAGGAGGTCGTGGTCCAGGAGGCCGCGCCCGCCGGCCAGTGGGTCTACACGAGCCAGTACGGCTGGGTCTGGATGCCGCACGGGAACACCTTCACCTACGTCCCGGCGAGCGGCGCCACCCCCAACATGTACGTCTACTACCCGGCCATCGGCTGGTCCTGGGTGATTGCACCCTGGGTGTGGGGCTGGGGCCCCATGCCCTGGTTCGGCTACGCCGGCTGGGGCGGATACCCCTGGTACGGGTACGGGTACGGGACCTGGTACGGCTACGCCCGCCCTTACGCCTACGCCGGCTGGTACGGCGGCGGCTACTACGGGGGCGGACGCTGGAACGGCGTCGGCCCTGGCTACCGCCCTCCCCCCGGCGCCAACGGCGCCCCGCCCCGCCCCGGCGCCTTGCCTCCCGGCCCTCGCCCCGGCGGCCCGGGTGGCCAGGTCGCCGCCCGGCCGGGTGGCGCGGGCAGATCGGTCGCCCCCGGCGCGGTTCCCCGGGGCGCAGCGGGCACCCCCGGCGCTCCTGGGCGCGCGGGCGGAGCTCCGGGCGTGGTGCCGAGCCGCCCCGGAGGCACGACACCGGCGGCGATCCCCGGACGGACGGCCGCATCGTCCCCGAGGGGCGTGGGCACGACGGGCCGGCAGGCCGGCATGACCCCGCCCTCCTGGAGCGGCGGGCGCGGGGCCACCGCCCCGTCCCGGTC
>CAIVAR010000185.1 GCA_903904005.1 uncultured Anaeromyxobacter sp. | reverse complement strand
CTCCAGCGCCGCGCCTACGGCTACCGCGACGAGGACTACCTCAAGCTCAAGATCGTAGCCGCTTTCCTTCCTCCTTTGACTCGCAGTGCGGAAAAGGACCCACACTGATCCGCGAAGACCCAGATATCTTTGCGAGTAGTTTCAGGCAGCGGAACAGCGATCACTCCGGGGAATTGGTTGCCCCAAAGTTGATCGAAATAGCGCTGTTCGTCTTCGACGCGTGCCTTTTCGCGTTGATCAGCCCAGTCCACGAACACGTCAACCGACTCAAGATTCCCGTCCAGCGCTAGCCCTGGCCAAGTTTCGTTCATCGAACCCTTGAAGGCTACACGGTTGTTATCAGGGTCCGTAAACAGGCCGAGCTTGTCGTGGAAGAGCCTTCGTGGCTGCCCTCCGACCTCCGAGCCAACCCAAGCAATCTTAAAGTCTACGACGCCGAGCGCGACAAGCGAGGCGAGCACCCTGGCTGGTTTGGCTAAATCCGCTGACTGAAGTAGGCGTTGGTACTCCGCTCGAATCTCTTCCCCATTCGCCGCATCGGAACGAGCCGAGTACCCTTCCCTCAGCGCAGCGTCATCGCCCTCCGACAAGACCGGCGAACATATGAGGCGCATTCTGCCACCGTTCTCGACGAACGACTTCAGACTGGACCATGCAAGGATGTAAATACTGCTGCTAAAGAAGCCAACTGCACGGTCATACCGGACCGCCCTAGCCATGCACGGCAAGTAAAAGTCCTTGGCGATGTCGTCCTGGGGCTTGTGGTACGCGCCCCGGAGCGTCAGGTCCTTCAAAGACGGCATCGCGGCTAGGGCCTCAGCAGGCGGTTGAGTGTCAAACTAATCCTCATCTCGACTGCTTCAGGAAGGCGCTTATGGTTCGCCGCAATGAGGGTCTCGGTCACGCTCCCTCCGCCGAGCGGACGAAGGGTGCGCTCTTGCCGCGCGAGCTTCCCCGCCGAGCCTTCAATAATGGTTGCGGGTTTGACCTGAACATTGCGTGACCAAGCGAAATTGGCGTAGAGCCCCGCGTCCCACAAAATGAACACTTGTTCTTCAGCGGAGTAGCCCACTAGCAATACGAGCCGGCCGTCTGAGTTGTCGAAGTTGCCGGGCTCGCCGCGCTTCTGCCCTGGGACGATGATCTGGATTTTGTGTTCCCCTAGGGGGCGCCCACCAGGCGGCCTAGTCGCGTTGAACATATACACCCGAAGGCGATGGGGAGCTGGTGGCCTTAGATCAAGCACCAGCGGTTTGTCGCTCAAGAGAGAATGCCGCTGAACCCGATCTCCAAGGGATTGCACGAACAGTTCGTGCATCCGCTCCTGCGTAACGCGTTCGGTCAGCTCAGAGAGGGCCGTGGGAGGAAGCTCATTTCGCGCATATCTTGGGCTCTGCTTCGAACGAACTGCGCTCGAGCTAGCGATGATCTCCTTCAGCCTGCCAGGACGCCGCGCGCGTCTGTGGTCCACACAGGCATCGACGTCCTTTCGCCGGAAACGCCACTGGCCTCCTAACTTGAATGCCTTGAGCTCCTTCTTGGAAACCATCGTTTGGACGATCCGCTGGGAGACCTTTAGGGCCTTCGCGGTTTCACCGAGCGTCAGGATTTCTTCGGCCACGCGTGCACTCTCCGTGCGGAAATGGCAACGCTGAACCGTAGCAGCTTCGCCAGCTGGGTGCAGCAGATCTGATGAAGATGGACCGCCTGGGTGGCGAGTGCTCCGTTGCCATGTCAGGGCAACCCCTATACTGCATACCGTGGAAGGCTCGGAGACAGCATGAGGCCATCGGCCGGTGAAATCATTCAGAAAAGGCGACAGGCGCGCGGCCTCTCCCTCGCGGCCTTGGCGGCCGAGGTCGGCGTCACGAAGTCCTACATAAGCCGGCTAGAATCGGGGGCCCGCCGCGCTAGCGAGTCCCAACTTCGTCGTGTTGCTTCATGCCTTGGGCTCCCTCCTGACCTCATACTTCTGGCCGCAGGGGTCCTGCCGCCAGACGTCGCTGCCCAAGTCAAGGCAAACACGAACGAGGTAGCCGCGTCGATTCGGCAGACGCTTGAGCAACCCGCCACCTCCTTCCCGACTCGGTTGTCGCCTTCAATGGCGGAGTCGCTTGATGGGAAGCTTCGCAGTGCTTCGGAGCCTACCCGCGGCAAGGCGTTCGAGGGGGATGTGCGGGTAGGCAAGAACAGCACTGCCTACCGCGCCCACAGCTACCACACCAAGGTTCCGCCCGAGGCTATCGCCAAACTTGTCAACCACTACACTCGGCTCGGTGACCTAGTGTTGGACCCGTTTTGCGGGAGCGGGATGACGGGTGTTGCCGCACTGGGAACAGGCAGGGTGGCTCTCTTGAGCGACCTGTCCCCTGCCGCTGTTCACATCGCGCGCAACTACACGACTCCTTGCTCGCCCAGTGCGCTCAGGAAGGCTCTTGAACGGATCACGGCTTCTTGTCAGCCCACAATGGCTTGGCTCTATGGGACCACCACCGGCCAAGTTGAGTACACCGTCTGGAGTGACGTTTTCGGCTGCCCCGAGTGCGGCGCCGAAATGGTCTACTGGGAGGTCGCGAGAGATCTCTCCGGAGGAATTCGCGACGACATACATTGCGAAAAATGTGGGGGGGCCTTCCAGAAACGTGACCTCTCCTGGACCGGAGAGCGCCCAGTCGAAACTAACGCATCGGGGCTTCCTTCGGCTCGAGGGCGAAGCGTCCACCCCCCAACCCGAGAGGAACTGGACCTCATCTCGCAGTCCTCATCAATGCCGATCCCATATTGGCTCCCGCAGGTGCCATTCAAGCAGGACCGGGAGATGTGGCGTGCAGCGCACTCCGCGGCAGGCATCGACAGCGTCCAGGGCTTTTACACCCAACGCAACCTTCATGCGCTTGGCGCACTTCGCCACGCGATTCTTGAGGAACAGGATCCCAGAGTTCGCGACGCGCTCTTGTTCGCGTTTACTGCGATGGTCAACCGTGCGTCGAAGCGCTACCAGTGGAATGCCAAGCGTCCGACCAACGTGATGACCGGTACGCTTTATGTATCGTCCTTGCGCTACGAATGGAACGTATGGAGCCTGTTCCAGCGAAAAGCACGAGACGTACTTCGTTACTTCGAATTCCTCGGCACCCCGTCGACGCGATGCGAAACTGTTCTTACATCGGCAACTACGCTCGGCCACATTCCAGATGGAGTCGTCGACTTTGTCTTCATGGACCCACCATTCGGATCCAACATCTTTTACGCTGACAGCAGTCTGCTCTGGGATGCATGGCTCGGCTCGCTAACGGATCCTGTTCAGGAAATAGTCGTAAACCGGCACAGGAACCCAGGCGCTGGCGGCAAGACTCTCACCGACTATCAAAGACTCATGGCTGGTGCGTTCTCGGAAGTTGGCCGGGTTCTGCGGCCGGGAGCGTTCGCCACGCTCGCGTTCAACAACACCGACGACGCCGTCTGGGTCGCTATCCAAGACGCCATCGCCGCCGCGGGGTTTGAGGTCGCCTCTGCCGTCGAACTCGACAAGGTTCACCCTTCAATCAAGGGGGTGAAGGGTCGGCAGGCCAAGGAGGACGTCGCCAGCCTAGATTCGCTCATATCGCTTCGAAGGGCGCGGCGAAACGGAAATCCCACTCCACCTGCACATCCAGAGCACATTCGGCGAATCGCGCGAGCCTATCTACAAGAAATCGCTCCAAACACCGCGACAACCGATGCTCTCTTCTCTCGAGTGATTCGAAGCTTGCTGTCTTCGAATGGCTCACTTGCCGGCGTAACGATGAATGCTGTTAGAGAGGCGTGCGCTGGTCTCTCGAACGATCAGGGCGCTTGGGCGCTGCCGACCGAAAGCCGTCACCATCCCCTGATCGCAGACGTGGGCAGTCCCTTCGGGTGCGTTGTCCGAGACTACCTAGTTTCCCCAGGGGATACGCTCACCGCAGCCGACATTGCCCGGAAGCCAAAGCGGGTCTTGCCGCTGTTGTCACCGATGGTATCCGGCAGTCGAAACACCGATCTCTACAACGCTCATAGCTACCACACAAAGGTGCCACCTGAGGCTATCGAGCCTTTCATCGAACACTTCACTCGGCCGGGCGACGTCGTGCTCGACCCGTTTGCTGGTTCGGGGATGACCGGCGTAGCCGCTGCGATGGCAGGCCGTCGGGCGATACTTAGCGACCTCGCCGTGGCGTCAGCTCATCTCTCTTTTAATCATACCCAGCCCTGCGATCCCCACGCTCTACTTCATCACTTTCAACTGCTGAATGATCGCGTCAGCGCGGAGTTCGGCCGAATCTATGAAACCGTCGGCCCCGACGGTTCGGCCGGCTATATTCATTACACGCTGTGGAGCCGGGACGCCATTTGCCCTCGCTGCACCAGGGCGTTCTCCCTTTGGGATGTCATCGACCGCCAGACGGGGAGGATGGGTAGTCGAATCACATGCCCTGGATGCGGAGCTGATCTCGCGAAGCACTCGCTCAGATACACAGGTAATCGACAGGTGCTCATCAGCCTGTCGACGGCAGACGGGCACCGGCTTGAGCGCCCCCCACTGCCGTCCGACATCGCGCATGCGGAATCGTTTCGGCGAGAGGACATACCTCACTGGTTTCCGGCAGTCCCTGTCGATTCAACCCGCGAGATGTATCTTCGTTCCGCGCTTCATCTACAAGGCATCTCGTGCTTGGCCGACTTTTATACCCCTCGCAATCTGCGAGCGCTTTCCCTGTTGTGGCACGAGATTCAGACCATCTCGAACACTCGGGTCAGACATGCCCTGCAATTCGCATTCACAAATACGGCATGGCACGGGACGCGGATGCGCCGGTTCAATGCGCGCGGTGGTCAACGCCCCCTCACTGGCACGCTCTACGTTCCTCAGATTTCTTCGGAAGCCAACGTCCTCGAGGTCATGCGCAATAAGGTAAAGCAACTGGTTAAATTCTACAGAACGTACCGCCCACTCGAGGGGCCCCTTCCCGCCCTCAGTATCTGTGACGCTGGCTTTCTTGTGGGGCTCCCTGACAAGTCGGTCGACTATGTCTTCACCGATCCTCCGTTTGGTTCGAACATCTTCTACGCGGACTGCAACCTCATTTGGGAATCCTGGCTTGGAGGACTGACCAACGTGGCGGCGGAGGCGGTGGTGAATCGGTCACTCGTTCCGGAACGGGGCGGCAAGACCGTGGGCGACTACGAACGCCTCATGACCAGTGCGTTGGCTGAAGTCTATCGAGTCCTGAAGGCAGACGCATGGGCGACTCTGGTCTTTCACAATACGGACCCTGAGGTTTGGAGGGCCCTGCAGTCAGCGTCCGACGCGGCGGGGTTTTCCATTGAACGAGCTGCTGGCCTAGGGCGGCAGCAGCAAAGCCACAAGGGTTACAAGGGCCGAGACGGGGCCGAGGCGGTCGCGCATTTCGATGTAATACTTTCGCTGAAGAAGCGGAAGCTTGGCAGGCGCAAGGTCAGGGCGGGGCTTCGTTCGGACTCAGTAGCAGCCATAATCCGCGAGGTCCTTGAGGACCTGCCTGAAGACATGCGCACTGCCCAACACGTCCATTCCGCCGTGCTACGGCGGGTCGCTGAGATGGGTGCTGACCTAGGAGCGGTTACATTCGGAGCGGTACGGGATGCGTGCAGCGAGCGGCTCCGACAGGCCACAACGCGCAATGGCGCATAGCTGGAAGCCAGCACCGTGGCCTCTAGGCAGCGCTACCTAAGGTTGCAGTGCCTTGGGGCAACGGTAGGGCCGCGATGCTGAACCGGTTGGCTGGCCAGGGCAGCTGGGCGCCATGACTCGACACCAAGGCTTCCCTTGCTCGCGTATCGCCAGGAGTGGCTTCCGAGCACTTGGCGCCGAGCAGCTACCGTTCCTATCACGCCCTTCGCACTTCGAAGATAGCGGGAAGCCGGCGGTATAAGAATAGGTAGCCCTCTCTTCGCCCCTTCTCTCCTGAAGCGCGGCGACCGCCTCACCGCCCCCTCACCCCTCGTCACCACCAACCACGCCCTCCCGGGCGATTGGAGAACCTCATGTCTGCTTTTCACACGGTAAAATCCGCTCTCGCCAAGGGCGGGGACGGCAGCCCTTAGGTCCGCGTTTCACGCCGTCAAAACCGCCATGGCGAAGGCCGGGCAACGGCAGGCGTCGCTCGCAGTAGTTCGCCACCACCGCCCACAGTCCTCCCAATCAACAAGCGCCCCTCAAGGCGCGCAATTCAGCGCGCGCCCAGGGGCCTTCTCGGCCTTCGTGCGTTTGCGCATGGAGACCCACATGACGCAGAAGGAACTTCGCAGCGAGTTCGATTCCAAGTTCCGCCGAGGCATCTTCAAGCCCGTGGCGCGGCATCTGTCCGGACCGGACGCTGAAGACCGCCTCGCCGAGGGAATCGCCCTGGTCTTCGAGATGTATGCCCGCTACGGCACCGAGAAGAACAAGGTCCTCGACGACGGAATCTTGGTGCACGCGTGCAAGCAGCGCGCGGTGGACCTCAAGAGACGTTTCGTCCGCGACGACGCCCAGCCCGCGCGCGACGTGATGCATCCGATGAACTACAGCGCCGGGAAGGTCGAGGTCTTCCGTCTCGACGGCCTTGTAGACCCCGAGACCGGGGACTTTCTCGCCCAGAACGAGGTCGAGGCTCTGGTCCCGGGGTTGGCCACGGCGCTCCAGGTGAACCCTCAGAGGGACATCATTTCGGCGGTGGACCTGGAGGCGTGGGTGGCGTCGTTACCCGAGCAAGACCAGACGTTGCTCAAGATGAGGATGGCCGGCTCGACCCTCAAGGAGTCGGCGGAGAAACTCGGGCTGTCGATCAGCACGGTGTTCGCTCGCCTGAAGGCGCTCGGCCTGGCGCTGGCAGACCGCTCCGGCCTACCCATTGCGGGAACCTCGCCGTCAGCGGCATAGGGGCCCTCCAGCCCTCGAAAGATACGAGATGCGATTCACCACCAAGGTCGTTGTCACGTTGTGCGCCGGCACGGTCGGCTGCGTCGTTGTCGCGGTCGTGTTCCCCAAGTTCACGGCGGCGGTGATCGGCGGTGCCCTCTTGGGAGCGGGCGTGGCGTCCACGAAGTACGCCCTGTCGTTCCTCCCGTAGAGGCCCCCACTCCGAAATAGGGGTGTCACTTATGGTAAAAGAAACTACGATGCCCAGACCTACCGATTCTGGACGTCCGTGAAGTGCGGCCTGGCTACCTGCCCAGGCCGAATGCAGGACGAAGGAGGCCCCCGACTACCAAAGGGGGCCTCCTTCTTTTTTGCTGTTCACCTACTCAGCCCGAGCCCTGCTCGAGAGAGAGACCCACACGTGTCACCATCAGACTCACCACCATCAGCGTCACCAGAAGGCCCCAAGGGGCGTCTCGCAGCACGTACGCCTGCGCCAGAGGACATAGACAAGGCTCTCAGGGATGCACTTAAAGGCAACCCTCGCCTGCGCTATCTGCAGGTCCGCGGGATGATCTTGGCGAAGGTTCCGCTTACCAACCAGCACGAGCTGGCTGCTGAACTATGGGTGTTCGAGGACGCCGGCATCGCGCTGGGCAAGGCCTACAAGTGGAAGCATGGAGCCGTGCTCCTCTGGGACGGGGTCCGCCTCGAGGTTCGCAAGATCTCGCTCCGCCCCAGCGATCACTATCTGATCGTAACGATCCCCAAGGAAGGCGAGCGTGGTTCGCCCTTCTTCTTGCGGTTGCACAAGGCAGTCGCCGCCGCCTTCCACGGGCTCCCCCGGACCCCTGAACTGCTGGTTCGGCACCGGGGAGACCGGCGCCACGGGAATTCTGCGACGGACCTCACCTACGGGTCTGCCGCCGAGAACTCTGTTGACTACCACCGCTCTCGAGGACGGACTCGAGGCCGTGGTCGAGCTGTTCTGATCCAAGCCAAGACCGCGAGAGAGGCGCGTTCAAAGCTTGGTCTGCGCGGGGAAGGTCTCAACAGACTGCTGGATAGGCTGCTGAAGAACCATGTTGCGGCGGGCTGAGTAGCTCGCTGAGGAAGGGGGCGCGCTCGTTACGGGCGCCCGCTTTTTTTAGCTATTGGAGGGATTGGCGCCACTACCGAAGACCAGTCGCGCTACGACATCCAGCCCACGGCCTACCAAATAGCTGCGCGGGAGTCGGGGCTGGGAGAAGTTGCTCTACGGTTCCAGGTGGTCATGCCGCTCATCAACGCGGTCCAGGAGTTGAAGGCCGAGAACGATTCCCTAAGGACAGAGGTTGAGAAGCTCAAAGCCCAGATGGTGGAGGTGCTCGCCCGGTTGCCACGGTAGCGCTTTCGGCTGTCGTGGCGGTCCTGAGCGCTTCATCGGCCTACGACCGTCATGGCTGCGCGGCCGTAGGTACTGTTCAGGTGTGTCCCCCGTCCCTCTCGACTGCGCCGGTAGCCTCTTCCCTGCACCTGGCCAACAGCCCGGCGACAAGGCAGAGTCACGAATGTAGCCAGTCAGGCGCGCCAAGCGAGGTGATGCGAAGCGCTGCTGTTTTCGAATGACCTATGGAGCCTGCGATGCTCGGAGTCGCGCTGTCGTTAATTGTTGCAACTACTCCAGGGTTCAAGGGCGTTCCTTGGGGGGCAGCGCCCGAGCAAGTCACCAAGGCCTTCGACCTTTCGAAGGGACCTTTCGCCTCGGAGGGTGGTGTTCCGGGTTGGTTCTGCCTCTACAAGTACATCGGCATCCCGTACGACGCCCTGTGGCGTTACAACGCCGACGACGCGGAGTTCTATGGTGGGCAGCGGACGGTATGGATTTCAGGTGAAGTTGAAGCGGTGGACCGACTCTTCTACTTCGTGGACGGGGAGTTTCGCGCGGCGAGTACGCAGATTGCTTCGACCTCCGTCAGCGCAATCCGAACGAAGTTGAACTCCCAGTATGGAAGCGGGACCAGTTTCACTCTTTCCCTCAGAGACTTGCAGAGCACTTTTGAGAAGGTCAGGTGCGATATCTGGACGAGTTCTGGAACCACCGTCGTACTAAAAGTATCCGACGATCTGCGACCGCTCGGATCCCGCAGTGCGGTCGTAGTGCATCTCGACGCGGGGCTCGTCCGACAGTTGAAGGTGCGGTGGGATGGCGCCAAGGCAAAAGCCAAGTCGGAAAAGAGCAAGAAGGAGACCGACGCAGCGAACCGTGACCTCCAAAAATTCTAGGCTGGGACCTGACCCCGCCGCTTCAACCAGCACCGACGCCCCGGCAACACGCATGATCCCGGGAATTGCGAGTTGTAGGGTTGGTCGCGCGCGGGCCCAGTTGCCGCGTTACACCGCGCGCTCAACGACCCAGGGGGAGGCCTCGTGCTTGCGTGCGAGCCAGGCCTGGTGCGCCCAGCCGGAGACATAGCCATCCAAACCCGGTAGGAAAGTTTCTATAGGACGTGGTGTCCTTCTTGATCTCTTTTTCAATTCAAACTTTATTGAAGAGT
The DNA here is from genome assembly GCA_903904005.1 of uncultured Anaeromyxobacter sp. Taxonomy (GTDB): domain Bacteria; phylum Myxococcota; class Myxococcia; order Myxococcales; family Anaeromyxobacteraceae; genus CAIOAK01. Next base: position 94,317 of record CAIVAR010000185.1, on the reverse strand, counting down.
TTGGATGGATAGTAAAGTCAGTATAACCACATGTAGTTACTTAGTTATTCGCCATCCACGCACGTCTTGCGCTTGGATGGCCTCGCCTCCGTGGCCATAGCCTTCAACAAAGAAAGGCCCGTAACCCTCAATACGGTCGAGGGGCACGGGCCAATACGGTTAGCCTCCGGCTCTTACTGCTCGATGCTACCCATCCAACTAGGCTTGTCCCCGAGCGGGACAGTCCAGAGCCACAACTGTGGGGCGGTCGTTCGCTTCGCCTTCTTGTAGCCGTGGGTCGTCATGACCCCGTCGAACGTCGGACGCTTGTTCGCGATGGTGCCCCGGTCTTTGCACCACGCCTGGTACGCCAAGTAGAGGTTGTCGGGCGCGACACCCTTACCTTTGGCGTCGTCCCAGACGAACACGGAGTCGATCACCGTGGCGTAGTCGGAGCGGCCCTTGCGGAGCAGGGCGTCTCGGTACAACGCCAAGATGCCGTAGGCGCCGACATCCTCTAGCTCCCGGATGAAGTCGTCCATGTTGGACATGCCGGTTTCGTTGATCATCTGGAGCTTTTCCGGCGTCTCCAGGATCTCCCCCGGGGCGAGGACGTCTTTTCGGCTCAGGAGGTCATACAGAAAGGCCCCTACTTCGACGAGCGGCCCGTTGTACATGCCGCGGTCACCGAGGTCGGCGTAGATGGCCGTGGCCACCGATGCGTCGAGGCGTGCCCTGCTGAACAGCACGACCAGCCTTCGGTCATCAGGCTCGATGAACAGGGCTCGGGGGTCGTTCGACGAAAACATCGTGTTGAAGTAGGTCCGGACGTTCCTCGGGTCCTTGTGCTTGAGCTGGCTTGAAAGCCAAGCTTCGGTGACCATCTCCTTCAACCTGTTGGCGGTCTCCCGGGTACGGTTGGTGGATGACACCACCTCGTTGGCGAAGACGAAGAGCTTACCCTCCACAGGTGGGTCGAACTGAGAGTCCAGCCCGCCCTGGTTGAGCAGGAGAACCTCTTCCAGCCCCACGATGGAGATGATGATTTCCGCGAGCGTGTTCTTCCCACCGCCTGGAAATCCGTAGAAGACAGGCGCGAGACCGGTCTTAACGGGCTTGCCATGAACCAAAGCGGCTTGCAGCCATGTGGCGAGCCAGCGCTTCACCCAGACCGCGTTGGTGATTGACCCGCACAGGTTGAGCAGGAGCGCATCGATGTTCGGGAAGACCCCGGGCGCAGGCCGTGCCGGACCGTGCCGCCACACGTTCAACTTGGGGATGCCCTCGACGATCACCTTGCCGGCGGGCTGACAGTAGGCCTTGGTGACGCCGTCGACCGTGGCCACCTGCTCGAGGAAGTTCTTCCGGGCGCCTTTGCTGTAGCCGTTCTCGGTGAGGATGAGCTGCATCCCGTCGTTCTTCGTGCGGCGTGACCAGGCCTCTGCGGGCCCACGAACGACGAACTCGGCGGTTGAGGAGTCGTAGAGCACCCGTTCAATCGGGAAAGCTGCCCTGAGCGCATCTACCCGCCGCCGTTCTACCTCGATGCTCCAGGTCGTCTTGATGACAGCGGAGGCCGGCGAGGTTGCGATGTCGCCAAGTTCTTTATCGTCCGGCGAGATCCCGAGCGGCCATGTCCTCAAGGCCCGCTCCTTCGCAGTCGCCGACTCCCACCAGACGTCGACCTCCCCCGCGACGACGCGGTGCCCGGCCCTGGCCAGCTCCTGCACGAGCCAGTCCTTGGACTCGTCTTCTTGTAGCCCCGGCCAGTCCTCGTCGGGAGCGGCGAGCGCCTTCAGCGCCACCACCATTTGCTCGACGCATACGTCCCGGACATCTGGTTCGGCCGCGCCGACGAGTCGGAGGACGGCCTGCATCTTCGCGCCGCCTACACTCAGGGCTTTGAGCCCCGGACTGACCGCTGGTACCTCCCCTTCGGTGTCTCCAGTTAGTGGTTCAACATCTTGGATTTCTTCTAGATTTGACATACTATTACCTCGGATCAAGTCGCGCGAAAGCGTACCTCCCGCGTTACTGGTTTGATGCCCCCCTCGGACCCATTCCGGAGGGGGCATTTCTCTTTACTTCAAGTAAAGGCCTGCTCGGAGCAGCGAGCGCTTGGGCTTCCCCATCGTGAAGCTGTCGATGTCGAGCTGGGTTCCCGAGAAGCTGCCATCCCGGTTCTGCCGCCCAGGAGGCAAAGCCATCGCCTGGTGCCTAGTTGACTTGCAGTCCCACCTAGGTGACTTCGATTGGTCGTCGCCTGCGTCGAGCAGGACAAAGCCGTCGGGCGACCCGCACATGGGACACGGCCCTCTGCGCTTGGGCCAGGCCTCGGTGTTTGCAAGGTTGTAGGAGTGGACCGCTGCGAAGACGGCGTAGTCCTCCTCCGTCACTGCACCCGTTACAGGCCGCGCGTAGGTTCGGCGGGCGCGCTCTTTCTCGCGCCGCGCAGCCTGCTCCGCGATGTACTCGAGCCAAACGGGCGGGAAATCCGCGAGGGGCGTCTCTGACGGACGCCGGATCCACTCGTAATGGAAGCCAGACCTGTGACGAGACGGCGGCACCACAGCGTAGCGCCCGCCCCCGGCGAGGATGTCGATGCCCGACCCCAAGAGACCGGTGAGGTCGCTGCTCAGCTTGGGCGTGTACCGGAAGTAGTGGTGTATGGCCCCGGGTACATGGCTACCCGACGCCACCGTTACTGTGGCTGGGAGCGGGCCTAGGAGTCGCTCCAGACGCTGGTGGGACTCCTCAGATCCGTTCTTAGGATCTCGGTCGTAGATTGCAACGCCGGATTCGGCTCCTGTAAGAACCGCCCAGTTCGGACGTCCGGTGAAGTGGATGCGGGGCCACCAGCTTCCTGCGTCCTTGAACCAGGCCTGAAGAACAACCGTATTGCCGGTAGCCCATCGCGCGTAGTTGAGCGGAAGAGGATGTTTGCCGATGACCCTGCAGTCCTTGTTCCAGCAACTGCACCCGATCAGCCGGTCTGAGAACTCGTCGTCAGGGTCTCTTTCGAATCGGGGACGGTGTACGGGCAGGATCAGAAATCCGGCAGCCGCCAACTCCTCCAACGCTTCCATCACATAGAACCGATACTCCGCGTGTGTTGCGAACTCGCGCATCTGCACCTCCGAGAAAAAGTAGGCGGATGCGCTTGTTGCACAATGGCGCATGACCTACTTTTTCTTGAAGGAGGAGATTCAATGCAAATCCCCCAGCAAACACGAAGACTTCACGCCTACGTCGATACGGAAATATTCAACGCGGTTGAAACCCTGAGGCACGAGAGGTCGGTAGCCACCGGCTCGCGCATCCCGCTCAGGCTTCTCGTACAGGAGGCCCTAGAGACATACGTCACGTCTCATGCGCCGACCATGCCCAACGGAGCGTCCCGATGACCCGGTACTGCAAATGCCTGGAGCCGATGCCCCCAGGTTTCGACGCAGACGACCCACGGAACCGCGGGAAGGCCCCGTGCGGGAACCCCGAGCTTCATCGCCGCCGGGAGGAGTTCTGCGCTCGCCACGGCTACTACCCGTACCCTCCCGCCGAGCGGGAGTACCGCATCGTAGAGGGCACGCGCTTTATGGCCCCGACCTTCGACCTCCGAACCCGGACTCGTGGTGCCGACATCATCGTCACCGCCCACTTCCACGGGTCGATAGCCCAGGCCATCGTCGTGGGCATGGAGCGTTCACACCCGACGAGAGACGCCTACCTAGCGATGCTCCCGCTTGACCAGATGTTCCCGCCCGAGGTCGTTCAGGAGCTACACCAGATGTACGGGTCCCCTCCAACGCGCGGCTCGGTTGACGCCTCCCTGATGTGGCATCCGCCAACTTCCGCGGCTGCCCGGCAGCCCCAGACGGCCTCGGCCAGCGGGTGATCCATGGATTCGGGCTCCTCAACGGCGCTCGCCCTGGCGTACGGCCGCCAGGCCACGGCCCTCTGGCAGGGGGACATCGTCGCCTCGACGACGCTCTACTCCCAGAACGCCCACCTGGCGGCGCAGGAAGCTGATGACCTGACGCGAGGGCTGACCTCCCCTGGCCGCCGAGCCGCCGCACTCGCCCTGGTCAGCTCAAGCCTAGCGGTCGCAAAAGTTCAGGAGTCGGCGCTAGCGGGGCTCCTGGCAGCTCTTGTTGCCAAGCGCGACCTGAATTCCGCCCACCAGATGTCCAAGCTGCTCCGGCACGCCACCGAGCGGGTTGCCGTTCTTGCCAAGGCCCATGCCGGGCTCGACCCCCAGCCGCGCTGCACGGTCCTCGTGGCCACCGGGTCGTCGGGGGTGATAGTCGGCGTCACCGAGGAGCAGGCGTAGTGGGACGGCCATCGCCGGTCGGTCACCGCGTCTCCATGCCGCAGGTGCGGGCATCTTTCGCCCCCCGTGCGTTTGCAGGCCTCTCCACGGTCTCTCTGGAGGCCGGGGGTCGCCGAGCCGAGGTCCAGATTCAGAAGCTGCCGGATGGTGGGTGCCGGGGCGGGATGAAGCGCTGGTTCCGCTGCCCCGGCTGTGGATCCAAAACACTTATCCTTTGGAGCACGGTAGCGGGCTGGGGCTGTCGCCGGTGTGCGCGGTAGGCCTACACGGGCGTGCCGGACCCCGTCGTCGTTAATAGAGTTGCGCGTCACCGTCACCGTACTTATAAGGTTTGGGTGATGAAGAATTTCGCCTCCAGCTTCCCCCTTGCTCCGCCCTCTGGCTCGCCCAGCCTGATGCGTAGATACGCCGCGCTCTACGCGTCCATCGTCGAGGGCGCATCTGCACGCGAGGTAGCGGAGCGCTTCCACTACTCGGAGGCCTACGTTCACCTCCTCCGCCACCATTTCAAGCAGGGCAAGATCGACATCACACGCCCTCGTGCTCGAGCAGCCCACCCCCGTCCCGCGAGGCCGCCTGAGATCCGCGAACGCGTCCTTGAACTCCGGGACCAGCACCTCTCCGCCGAAGAGATTGCGCGGGGGCTCGAGGGCGAGGGGCGTCCGGCCAGCCCAAGCACGGTGGAGCGTGTCCTCACCGACGAGGGGCTCCCCCGCCTCCCCCGCCGCACGAAGATCCTGGCCAGTTGGGCAGCTGCCTCGGCACCCGACGTTGTGAAGGCAGCCCACGCGCCGCTCAGCGCCTGGGATGGCCGGTCCTTCACGAGCCCCTATGGCGGCGTTCTGCTCCTCGCCCCCTTCACGGGCCAGCTTGGGGTGGGCGCTGCAGCCCGTGGCGTGGGCATCGTGGACCTAGAAGGCGTTGCCGCACGCCACTACTTGCTAGCACTGCATTCCCTGAAGCTCCTGGGACCGAACCGCTTCGCCCGTCCTTCTGCGCTCCTGAAGGATCCCGCACTCGCCCTGGTCTCTGGGCTCAAGTCCATGCCCAGCTTCGCCGCGCTGTCCGCCTTCTCTGCGGCCGCGGAAACTCACGCGGCTTCCCACCTTCAGGGCTTCATCGAACATCGTGCCCCCACGCTTGAACTGGCCACTGACGACGCCATCGGCCTCGACTTCTGCCCCGTCCCCGCGGCTGCCGCCCTTGACCACCGGGACAACGGGGCTGCCGGAAATCGACCCGCTGGTTCCAGGGTCGCGTTCGTCGTGTTCGCTGTCCCTTCAGGGAGAATCCTGCACGCCGCCGCCCCCGTCCGGCGCCTAGATGCGCTCGCCCTGGTCGAGGGCCAGTCCACCGCCCAGCGCCTCGCCATAGCCGGGACAGGGAACACCCTCATCTTCGACTCCCGCGTCGTGAGCTACGCGGGCCTTTCCCGTCTCAACCAGCAGGGGGTGGACTTCATCACCGAGCGACGCCGCGTTGCCCAGCTCGCCCCGCAGTTGGATGGACTCGAGGGCTGGAAGACTGCCGCGTCTACGGGAGCCCAGTTCCACGACTCTATGGTCACCCTCCCCGGCTACGCCGGCCGCATCCGTCAGGTTGTGGTTCGCCCCTCAGGCACGGCGTCGCCTTCCTTCATCCTCACGAACGACCTATCCCTCGCGCCCGAGGGCGTCGCGAAGGCGTACTCGCGCCTCGCGAAGGCGAAGCAGCGTGCCGCCCGCGCCTTCAAGTTCTTCGGGATGAACAGCCCAACCTCTCCCGTCTCCGTCGGCGTGAGTCTGGACGTCGCTCTAACCACCGCAGCCGACCTCGCCTACCGCGCCCTTGCCCGGTTAGCTCTTGGCCGTCAGGACCAACCGCTTCGCGCCATCTTCGACTCCCTCGTCAACGGCGAGGCCCAGGTCACGATCAGTGGTCGCCACGTAAGAGTCACGCTCCCTCAGCAGCCCGGCAAGAGAGACATCGTGGCGCGGTTGCGGCGTGCAGAGGCGCACCCCCTGCCGGCCTACCCCAACACGGAGGTGACCTACGAGTGACCGGTAAGGCGGGAGCACATCCCGTCTCGGCTGCCAAACCCTTCCGCATCACCGTTGTAGTCCCGGACCGCGTCTTGCGACCCGATCCGTTTCGAGCTTCGGCTCAAGGAACACACCCATGAGTATTTCAACAAAAACAACCGCCGTACCCGTAGCAACAAAGTGGAAGCCCACACCGCGGGGCAAAGTCGAGCCCGTCACCCCCCACGCTCGGTGCCCAAGGTGCACCCCCGCTGTAGTGATCGGGACGAAGGGCGCGGTGATATGTCGCCCATGTCGGAAGTTGGAGACGCTAGAGAACAAACTCCGCGGGGGGTCCCTGACGCTGGCCCAGGTTCGCGAATCGGTGGATCTGATCCAAGATTCACGCGTTCTTGGGATGACGAAGGTCGAGTTTGACCACGAGCAAAAGGAGATAGTCGACCGTCATTTCCTGGCCACCGACTCCAATCGGAAGAGGAAGTTGGCGCGCGCGATGCTGACTACGAAGGATCAGCAGTTCCGCGCCCGCATCTGGCGCGCGCTCGAGGCGATGGAGAAGGCGTAGAGCAGTTGTCGGGCAGGACCCCGTGGGCACGGAGATGGGACCCACGGTTCCTGGCAGTGGAAGTAGGGCCCGCAGTTGGGGCGTAGCGGCATCATCACGTAGCTCAGGGTCCCGGGTCGCCGCCGCTACAGGCTCCGGTTCCACAGCCAGGCCAGAGGGCGTTTCGCCCTCATTGCGGCCAGGCATCTGCATGAAGCTCAGCGTCCCCAAGGGGGCCGCAGCGGGTCGTTGGCACCGCGCGCTGGGCTGGATAGATGTGTGTCGACGTGCTGAGCCAGTCCCCGGTTATGTTGGCGGCAAACGAAGTAGCGGAGGATTTGAGGACTAGCAGGAAAGTCGTTTACGAGATGGTTCAGCAGGGGCAGATCCCGGACTGGGCCTCCTCAACAGGCGGCGGCAACGACGCCCCCACCGTTTCCCGTCGGGGTCCCGGCGAAGCACCTGTCGGAGACAGGTCCTCTCCCGCGACCGCGACGGAAGCCGAGTACCTCACCATCCGGCAGGCAGCGGAGCTTCTCCAGGTTCACGAGAAGACCGCCTACGAGTGGGCACTGAAGCGCAAGCTTCCAGGTGCCTTCCGGCTCCCGGCGGGGCCTTGGCGCGTCAGTCGGACTGGCCTGCTACGCTACGTTCGGGAAAACCGCGTCTTGTCGCCCGAGGAGTCCGAGCGATGAGCGTGAAGGTGAAGGAGGCAGTCCGGCTCGATCACGCGCCGGGCTGCAAGAGGAACAAGGGATGCGGCCCGGAGTGCAAACGCCGCAGGGACAAGGGGGTGTTCAAGGCCCACATCACGATCAAGGTCCCCGGCAGGAAGGAGACCCGTCGAAGGCTCACGATCCCGCAGGAGTTCTGCGAGACCGCCACCGAGCGAGATGCCTGGGCGAAGCAGGAGCACGACAAGCTGAAGACCAGGCTGACGGCCGGCGCCAGGGCCCGGGTCCCCACGGTCGGGGAGTTCAAGAAGGACTTCCTCGACTACGGCAAGGCCAGCCGCCAGAAGGCCGCCACGGGTTGTTCGTGGGAAAGCGTCTTCCGGAACCACATCATCCCGGCCATCGGGAACAAGCGGCTCGACGAAGTTGATGAACTCGACATCCAGGCCATCAAGGTCCGCATGAAGGACTACGCACCCAGCTCCGTGAACAACGTGCTCGCCACCCTCTCGAAGATGTTGAAGGTGGCGAAACGCCTGAAGCTCATCTCGGCGATGCCGGTGGACTCCGTCGGGTTGCTGAAGAACCGATCCAAGACTCCGGAGTTCTACGAGTTCGACGAGTTCGAACGCATCGTCACTGCCGCTACTGCACTTGGGTCCCGGTACCTGGCCATGGTGTACATCACGGCGCACGCTGGGCTCCGCCCCGGCGAGACGGCTGCCCTCCTCCAGTCGGACATCTACTGGAACCGGGGGGCGAACGGCGAACTCCTGGTGGACAAGCAGTCCTGGCGCGACGTCACCGACTCGACCAAGACGAACAACGTGAAGTGGCAGCCGATGACGCTGGAGTTAGCAGCCTCCCTGAAGGCCATCCGGCACCTGGGTGACGACCACGTCTTCCTCCGCGACGACGGGCGCCCCGCCAACCAGAAGGTCTTCCGCGTCTGGATGAAGAAGGTCCAGCGACGCGCAGGGCTCAAGGTGGACGGAAACCTCTACGTGCTCCGCCACACCTTCGCGTCGCACCTGGCCATGAAGGGGGCGGGAGCGAAGGACATCCAGGAACTGCTCGGCCACACGACCCTGAACATGACGATGCGCTACATCCACCTGACCACCGCCCACAAGGAGAAGGCCGTGGGCCTGCTGTCCAAGGCGAGCCAAAAGCTGGCCGAAAATGGCACTAGAATGGCACTGGCGGCGGTGCCGACGACGTAGAAGCAAAAACCCCAGGCAACCTAGATGGTTACCTGGGGCGAACTGGAGCGGGAAAAGGGATTTGAACCCTCGACCCTCGCCTTGGCAAGGCGATGCTCTACCGCTGAGCTATTCCCGCAAAAATCCTGTAGAGGGGCGCGGTTATAGGGTCAGCCCCTCGGGAGTGTCAAGAGCCTTGGGACCCTCCCGGACCCCCCGGTTCCGGCGCGTAGACACCCTTGAAGAAGTCCCTCATGTAGGCCCACGCCGACCAGAGCGAGAAGGCCACCGAGAGGTAGAGGAGCCAGGTTCCGACCACATTGGCGTCCACGTCCACCTCGAAGGCCAGGAAGTCCACCCGGTACTTGTAGTGGATGAGGAGGAACGAGATCGCGGCGAGCTGGATGCTCGTCTTGTACTTCCCCTCCTGGCCGGCGGCGATGACGATCCCCTCGCCCATGGCCATGGTGCGCAGTCCGGTCACCATGAACTCGCGCGCCAGGATCAGGATGACGAGCCACGCCGGCACCCGTCCCAGGTGCACGAGCATGATGAGGATCGACATCACGATGAGCTTGTCGGCGAGCGGGTCCAGGAACTTGCCCACCACCGTCACCGTGTTGGTGCGGCGCGCCATCCATCCGTCGAGGAAGTCGGTGGCGCCGGTGATGGCGAAGAGCACGCCGGCAATGAAGCTGTTCACCCTGCCCTCGTAGTACGTGAAGGCGAGGATGACGGGGATCATCGCGATCCGCACCACCGTGATGGCGTTCGGCGCGTTCAGGATGTCGCGGCGGAGGGTTCCCAAGGGTGGCTCAGTCCACCGGCGCTGCGTCGGGATCCACGAGGACGCGCCCGTCGCCGGTGAGCTCGACCATCACCGGCGAGGCCGCCGTGGGTGTGGCCGCCGCGTCGTCGCCGCCGCCGAGGAGCGTGATGCGCGGCGTGACCGCCCCGGTCCAGCCGACGAGCGACGCCGGGGGCACGCGCAGGGAGTCGGTCCCGGAGATCTCGATGGCCACCGGCGCTGCCACGGTGCGCAGGAGGATCCGCCCCCGCCCGCGCAGGTGGACGAGGTCGAGGTCGCGGGAGTGGCGCGACGGCACGCGCCCGTTCTCGAAGAGCACCGACTCCTCGAGCGCGAAGACTGCCTCCTCGCGGAAGTAGCCGGCGTCGCCGGCCAGGTCGACCACGGTGAAGACCCATCCGCCGGTCCGGTAGAAGAGCGCACCCTCCCCGGCCATCCGGCTCATCCGATCGCGCCCCGAGCCGAAGTTCTTCTCGGTGAGCTTGCCGCGGAAGCGCTTCACCTCCGGGCGCACGGTCACGTCGCCGCGCACCGCGAAGAGCCCGTCGACCCGGCAGACCAGCTCGCCGCGCACCGCCACATGGAGAAGCCCGCCCTCGACGGCGAAGACCTCCGGGGGCGGGCGGACGGTCCGCTCGGCGGCGAAGGCCCCCAGCCCGCCGGGCGGGACCGGGATCCGGGGCGCGGACTGCGTGGGCGACGGGTGCACCGTCGGCGACGGGGGCGCCGGGGGCTCGGCGAGCAGGGCGTCGCAGCGCGCCAGCAGCGCCGCGCTCCCCGCCTTCTCGAGCCAGGGCCGCGCCGCGCGCGGCTCACCCGACTCCAGCAGCGCGAGCCCCAGGTAGCCCATGGCCTTGTGGTGCTCGGGGTCGAGGTCGAGCGCCAGCGAGAACTGCCGCACCGCCTCGGCGTGACGGCCGCCCTTCATCCAGGCGAGCCCCAGGTTCACCCGCGCCGTGACCTCGGCGGGGCTCTCCTCGACCAGCCTGCCGTAGGCGTCGGCCGCCTCGTCGTAGAGGCCGGCCCGGTAGCAGGCCTGCCCGAGCAGGCCGAGCGAGGCCGGATCCCGGGGAAAGCGCGCGGCCGCCTTCCGGAGCGACACCTTCGCTCCGTCGACGTCGCCGGCGGCGAGCCGCTCCCCCGCCACGTCCACGTGGCGCTGGAACTCCCCGTCGACCGTGGCCACCGCTTCACCCATCCCCGCGCTGCCCACCCGTCACCCCTTGGCGTTCTGGTTCTTCAACCTCTCGTAGAGGACGAGGACCTTGCGGACGTACTCCTGGGTCTCCTGGAACCTCGGGACCCCACCGGCCCGCTTCACCGCCTCCGGCCCGGCGTTGTAGGCCGCGAGTGTCTTCTCGAGGTTTCCGTCGTACTGGTTCGCGAGGATGCGCAGGTAGCGGGCGCCCCCCTCGATGTTGTCCCGCGGGCTCCACACGTCGCGCACGTACATGTCGCTGGCGGTGTTGGGCATGAGCTGCATGAGCCCCTTCGCCCCCTTCACCGAGACGGCGTCGGGGCGATAGCCCGACTCGACCGCCATCACGGCGAGGAGGAGCTCCTCGGCGAGCTGGTACTTGGTCGCGGCGTCCCGGATGTGCTCCCGGTACTCCTTGTAGGCGGCCGGCGCGAGCACGAGGCCCCTGGCCTCCGCGCCCGAGGTGCCGGACGGCCGCCGCGCCTTCGAGGGGGCGTGCCCCGCCCCGGTCCGCTTCACCTTGCCCACGCAGCGGTGCTGCTCGACGTTGCCGAACACCCAGTTCCCCTCGGCGTCCTTGCAGGAGAACACCTCGTCCGCTCCGGCGAGGGAGGGGACGAGCGCGAGCGTGCCCAGGAGGAGCATGGCGGCTGCGCGGGACATGGACCCCCCAAGGTTACCGCCCGGAGGCCCCCCGGGACAACTTCCAGGGCACCGTGCTAGGGATCGGCGCCATGTCCACGACCTCTCGCGAGCACGTCGACTTCCTGGTCCTCGGTGGGGGGGTGGCCGGCCTCTCCTTCGCACTCGAGGCAGCCCGCCACGGGAGCGTGCTCGTCCTCACCAAGCGCAACCGCCAGGAGGGCAACACCCAGTACGCCCAGGGCGGGGTCGCCGCGGTGCTGGGGCCCGACGACGCCTTCCCGCTCCACGTCGAGGACACCCTCGTGGCCGGCGCCGGCCTCTGCCACCTGGACGCGGTCCAGGTGACCGTCGAGGAGGCCCCGGAGCGGATCCGCTGGCTCCAGTCCCTGGGCGTCGAGTTCGACCGGGAATCCCCGGACCGGCTCCACCTCACCCGGGAGGGCGGCCACTCGCGCCGCCGGGTGGCCCACGCCAAGGACACCACCGGCAAGGAGATCGAGAAGAAGATGCTGGCGGCCTGCACGGCGGCCGGCATCCGCATCGAGGAGGACCAGGTCGCCATCGACATCATCACCAGCGAGCGGGCCGGCGCGGCAGGTCCGAACCGGGCGCTCGGCGCCTACGCGGTCGACCGGGCCACCGGCGCCATCCGCACCATCACCGCCTCGGTGACCGTGCTCGCCACCGGAGGGGCCGGAAAGGTCTACCTCTACACGTCGAACCCCGACGTGGCGACCGGCGACGGCGTGGCCATGGGCTACCGGGCCGGTGCGTCGGTGGCCAACATGGAGTTCTTCCAGTTCCACCCCACCTGCCTCTTCCACCCCGACGCCAAGAGCTTCCTCATCTCCGAGGCGCTCCGCGGCGAGGGCGGGATCCTGCGCAACAAGGCGGGTGAGGCCTTCATGATCCGCTACGACCCGCGCAAGGAGCTGGCCCCGCGCGACATCGTGGCCCGCTCCATCGACGCCGAGGTGAAGCGGCGCGGCGACGACTGCGCCTTCCTCGACATGACCCACCTGCCGAAGGGGTTCCTGCTCGACCACTTCCCGCACATCTACCAGACGTGCCGGGAGTTCGGCATCGACATGGCCGTGCAGCCCATCCCGGTGGTCCCGGCTGCGCACTACCAGTGCGGGGGCGTGGTCACCGACCTCTCCGGGCGCACCGGCGTCCCCAACCTGCTCGCGGTGGGCGAGGTGGCCTGCACCGGCCTGCACGGCGCCAACCGGCTCGCCTCCAACTCGGTGCTGGAGGGGCTCGTGTTCGGCCGACGCGCCGCGCTCGCCGCGGTCGAGTTGCTGGCCGAGCGGCGCCCGCCCCCGCCGGTTCCCGACTGGAACCCGGGCGACGCGCTCGCCCCCGACGAGGGGGTGGTGGTCGCGCACAACTGGGACGAGCTGCGCCGGCTCATGTGGAACTACGTGGGGATCGTGCGGTCGGTGAAGCGGCTCGAGCGGGCACGGACCCGGCTGCGCATCCTCCGCTCGGAGATCCGGGAGTACTACTGGCGCTACCAGGTCACGCCCGACCTGGTGGAACTGCGCAACCTGGCCGACGTCGCGCTGCTCATCGTGCAGTGCGCGCTGCGGCGCGGCGAGTCGCGCGGCCTCCACTTCCTCCTCGACCACCCGCAGGCCGACGACCGGTTCCTGAAGGACACCGTCGTCCACCGCGGCGAGCTGGAGGAGCCGGCCCCGCGCGGCTGACGCCCCTCAGGGGGCCGGCTTGGCCGGCGTCCAGGACATCTTCATCGTCCCGAGCGCACCGGCGATCCGGAGATCGAACGGGAGCGCCTGGAGCGGCCTCGGCCCCGGGAACTTCGGGAAGCGCACCCGGTACAGCGTGTCGAAGTCGGTGATGTACGGGTAGAGGATCTGCAGGGTGGGGTCCTTCTTCACGAGGGTCACCTTGGCGGCGACCGCCTGCTCCGTCCCGTCGACGAGCAGCGAGACCCGCCAGGTGCCCCGATCGGTGGCGAGGTCGTTGGCGCGCCGGTCGTCGGTGAAGAAGGCGAGCAGGAACTCCTCGCCGTCGGCCTCCTCCGCCTTCTCCTTCGCGGCGAGCGCCTCCTTCTCCGCCGGCAGCATCCCCTTCCACTGGGCGAGCCGCTCGACCCGTGCGGCCCGGACCTCGGACGACTGCCAGGTGGCGGTGGCGAAGGCCACGTCGTCGAGGACGTTGTAGACCTTGGCGGTCCGGGTGGCGGCGTCGCGCGCCTGCGCCCAGGCGCCCTCCTTCGTGGAGAGGTCGTTGGCCGGCCCGAAGTAGGCGCAGGCGGGGAGGAGCAGGGCGAGCAGCAGGAACCGCTTCATGTCCGGCACTATCCCAGAAAATCGCGTCGGGTGAAGAGCGCCTCGACCGGGACGCCCAGCCCCTCGATGGCCTCGCGCCCCCCTTCCATCCGGTCGACGAGGGCGAAGCAGCCCGCCACCACGAGCCCCTCGCCTCGGCAGCGCTCGATGGCCTTGGCGGCGCTCCCGCCGGTGGTGATGACGTCCTCGAGCACCGCCACCCGGCTGCCGTCGGGGATGGTCTTGCGCCCCTCGATCCACTGGCCGGTGCCGTGCCCCTTGGGCTCCTTGCGCACGATGAAGGCGTCGATGGGCTCCCCGGCGAGGAAGCTCGCGTAGGCCACCGCGCTCGCCAGCGGGTCGGCGCCGAGCGTCAGGCCGCCGGCCCCGCGCACCAGCGGCTGGATGCGCCGGATCCGGTCGAAGAGCACTCGCCCCACGAGGACGTGCCCCTCGGCGGTGAGGGCGGTCCGCTTGCAGTCGACGTAGAAGTCGCTCTCCTTGCCGGAGGCGAGGACGACCTTGCGCCGCTCGAAGGAGAGCTGGCGCAGGAGCTCGAGGAGGCGGGTGCGGTCTTCGGCGATGCTCATCGGTTCTCCTTCTCCAGGAGGGGGAGGATGCGGACCAGGTAGCGGAGCTGCTCGATCACGAGGCGGCGCCCCTCCGCGGGGACGGTGCTCCAGCCCTCGTAGGCGGCGGCCACGTCGCCGTTCAGCTCGTAGGCCCGGACCGCCAGGGCGTGGGCGAGGGTGGAACGGGCGGGGCCCGCCTCCTTCGCCCTGGATCGACGGCGGAGCGCCTCGACGGCCGGGGCCGCCCACGGAAGCCGTGCGCGGACCCGCTCGGCGACGGCGTCCAGGTCGGCCGGGCTCCAGGGCGCGGAGAAGATCGGCCCGGCGAGCGCGAGCGCCCAGGCATCCCCGTCGGGGAGCGAGGGATGGACGCGGGCGAGAACCTGCTCCCGCTGCAGCAGGCGCAAGGCCTCCATCCGCCGGAACCCGGCCACCACCTGAAAGCGCTTCCCCTCCCCCTCGCCGGGCAGGGGGCGCAGGTCCACCGGGGTGAGCTGCCCGAGCCGGCCGATGGCCGACGCCAGCTCCGAGACGTCCCCGGGGTCCCGGAGGCGGAAGGTCAGGTCGGGGGAGATCTCGTCGAGGGAAACGTGCTCCACGCTACGCCCCGCGCAGCCGGATGCGTCGCCGCAACGCGGAGAGGTCGTCGCCCGGCGACCCGGTCCCGCCGTCGGCGCCGGGCGCGTCCGGAGGCTCCGCCCCCGAGGTGTCGACCTCGCCCTGGAACGAGGCCCCGTCGACGATGACGACACGGGGCGCGCGGATGTCGGCCTGCACGGAGGAGCCGGCCTCGATCCGGACCGTGCCCCCCATCGACGCCCGTCCGCGCAGGCTTCCCTTCACCACCAGGCCCCCGGGACCCTGGACGTCTCCCTCCACGGAGGTCCCCGGCGCGACGACGGTGGGCGCTTCCTCGGCTACGCTGCGGGTGCTGTCGGTGTCGGTGGACGTGGCGTGTCTCCCTGGTGGGGCAGGATAGGAGGCGCTCCGCTCCCCGGTCAATGCGTTCCTCCGCCACTCCGCGCGGAGATCCAGTCCACGGCGTCGGCGATGGGGCGGGCGCGCTCCCGCTCGTTGAAGATCTCGTGCTCGAACCCGACGTACTCCTGGAGCGTCTTGTCGGGCGAGGCGGCCGCAGCGAAGAACTCGGTCGCCGCGGCGCCGTCGGCGATCCGGTCGCCCGTGCCGAGCAGGAGGAGCAGCGGCCGGTCGAAGCGGGCCATGTCCCGGCGCAGGTCGGCCTGGGCCCTCCCCGACTCGGTGAACCAGCGCGGCGTCGCCTTCCGGAGGTACAGCGGGTCGGAGTCGCTCCAGGCCTGCATCTCCGCGTCGCTGGTCAGGGTGGCGAGCTCGAGCCCGGCGTCGACCGGCAGGTGGGGGATGAACTTCCCCATGAGGAGCGCCGACCAGATCTTGATCTTGGGCGGGTCGATGGCGAGGCGGAAGTAGGGGTTCGAGAGGACGAACCCGTCCACCGACCGGCCGCCGCGCAGCGCCCAGTGGGCCGCGATGTGCCCGCCCTGGCTGTGGGCCACGACGAAGATCTTCCGTCCCGCCGCCTCGGACCGGACCAGGGCCGCGAAGGCGTCCAGGTCGACCAGGTAGTCCTCGAAGCGGTCCACGTACCAGCGCTTGCCTCCCGAGCGCCCGTGGCCGCGGAAGTCGAGGAGCGCCACCTCGTGCCCGGCCCGCACCAGGGCGTCGGCGATCCCGGCGTAGCGCCCCAGGTGATCGCCGGCGCCGTGCAGGACGAGGACCGTCGACCGGGGGGTGGGCGGGGTGTAGCGCTCCCAGTGGAGATCGGGACCGCCGGGCGGGCGCAGGGTTCCCTGGGTGTGGCGGGCGAGATCGGATCCGGGAAAGACGGGGACGGCCACGTTCACCTCCGGTCCGGGCGGACCTCGCCGCCCGGCAGTTCGCGAAGCTTCTTCTCGATGCCGGCGCGCTGGCCGGGCTGGTCGGGCTCGGCGCCGTCGTCGAGCGCCTGGAGCGCCCGCCGGAAGGCGCGCGCCGCGTCGTCGTCCCGCCGGGCGCGCCGGTAGGCCTCCCCCAGGTGCTCGAGGATGGTGGGCTCGGGGCCGGCGAGCACGTCGGCCCGCTCGAGCGTGGCGACGGCGGTCTCGACCTCGCCGCGCTGGAACTGGATCCACCCGAGCGAGTCGAGGAAGGAGCCGTTGTCCGGCTCGATCCGGAGCGCGCGCCCCACCAGGACCTCGGCCTCGTCGAGCCGCTCGCCCCGCTCGGCGAGCGTGTAGCCCACGAAGTTCAGCGCCTCCGCGTTCCCCGGGGACTCCTCGAGGAGCCGGCGCATGGTGGCGATGGCGAGGACCCGATCGCCGGCCCGCTCCTGCGCCACGCCCAACGCGAAGATCAGTCGCTCGTTGCCGGGACGGCGGACGAGCGCGTCCTGGAGGTAGGCCACCGCCTCCCCGGCCCGCCCGGAACGCTCGAGGACGCTGGCGCGGGCGGCGATGGCGGCCACGTCGAGTTCGGTGTCCCCCGTGGCCACGGCGCCGAAGCACGCGGCGGCCTCCTCCCAGCGCCGCTCCTCCCGCAACCCGAGCCCCCGGACGTAGAGCAGCCTGCCGTCCGCCGAGCCCCGGAGCCCCTCGTCCACGACCGCGATCGCCTCGGCAGGCTTGCGCGCGTCGAGCCAGGCGAAGGCGATGCGCGTCCGCACCTCCACGTCGTCGCCGCCCACGTGGAGGGCCTGGCCGAAGAAGGCCCGGCCGGCGTCGACCTTCCCGGAGCGGAGCGCGAGGCGTCCCAGCCCCACGAGCGCCTCGGGGTCGTCGGGATCCTGCCGGACGAGCCCCTCCCAGGCCAGCCGGGCCTCGTCGAACCGGCGCCTCGACTCCTCGATCCCGGCCAGCCGGCGCCAGGCCTCGACGTCCCGCCGCTCCACGGCGACGGCCTTCCGGTACAGGGCCGCGGCCCGGTCCAGCTCCCTTCGCTCCGCGTGAACCCGCCCCAGGTCCCGGAGCGCGGCCGCGCCGTCCGCCGGGAGGCGCCGGGCGAGGTCCTCGAGGAGGGCCTCGGCCCCCGCGTCGTCACCGGCGTCGAGCCGGAGCTGGGCCAGGATCCGCCAGGGATCCGGGTCGATCGGGGCCTGCCCGGGCGGCCGCTTCGCGGCGAGCGCCGACTGGACCTCGATGGCGGCCCGCAGGGCGCGCTGGGCGTCGGCCGGGCGCCTTGAGACGGTGGCGGTCTTCCCCAGGATGAGCCAGGCCTCGGCGGCGGCGGGGCCCGCCGGGTCGAGTGCGATGGCCTTGCCGGCCTCGGCCTCGGCGCCGGGGACGTCCCCGGTGCGGGCTTGGCCCTCGGCGAGCGCCACACGGAGCGCGGGGGCTCGGGGATCGGCCTCGACGGCGGCTCGGTAGGCGGCGACGGCGGCGCGCCAGTCGCCCTCCTGCTCGGCGAGCCGTCCGGCCAGGTAGGAGGCGTAGGCCCGGGCCGAGGCGGAACGGACCGGCGGCGCGCCCCACGCCGGCGAGGCGGCGAGCGCGAGCAGGAACGCGGTGAGGAGGAGCCGGGACAAGGCGCGCTACGTGCGGCGGCGCGGGGTCGCCGCGGCGGTGGCGACCACCTCGGAGGCGGCCTCGGCGAGCGCGCCGTCCGGGATGGGCGACGCGAGCACCCGCGCGCATCCGATGGCCCGGAGCCTCTGGACGTGCTCGGCCCGGGCCGCGGCGACGACCGGGACGGAGGCGAGCGCGAGGTCGTTGCGCAACCCGGCGAAGGTCTCCCCCCCGTCCCCCGGGGGGTCGACGAGCACCACCACGTCGGGGGTGAAGCGCGCCGCGGCGAGCCCGGCGGAGAAGCCCGGGATGGCCGGCTGGGCGACGATGCCCGCCGCCTGGAGCTGCCGGACGACGTGGTCGACCGCCGAGCCCGCCTCGCCGACGACGAGCGCCTTGCGGCGGGTGTCCACCGCACCCTCGAGCTCGTCGGGCATGGGCATGCCGTGGCGGGACATGAAGGCGGCGAGTTCCTCGCGCGCGATCCGGCGGTGGCCACCGGGCGTGCGGTGCGCCTTCAGGCGGCGGGCCTTGATCCAGTTCACGACCGTCGGCAGGGATACGCCGAGGACGTGGGCCGCCTCGAATGTGGTGTAGAACCGGCGCATCGGGAGCGAGCGGAGCATACACCAGACCGTGGTAAGGAGAATCCATGCCCCCACCGGCGACGTACCTCCTGGGTGCCGTGCAGATGACCTCCACCGCGGACCGGGCCCGGAACATGGCCACCGCGATCCGGCTCCTGAACGAGGCGGCCGACCTGGGAGCGACGTTGGTCGGGCTCCCCGAGAACTTCGCCTTCATGGGGAGGGACGAGGAGCGGATCGCCACCGCAGAGCCGCTCGAGGGTCCGACCCTGGGCGCCATCCGAGAAGTCGCGCGGGCCCGCCGGATCTGGATCGTCGCCGGGTCGGTGGCCGAGAAGGTCGATGAACCCGGGAAGACCGCGAACACGAGCGTGCTCATCGCCGAGGACGGATCGATCGCGGCGGCCTACCGGAAGATCCACCTCTTCGACGTCAACATCCCGGACGGCGCGCGATACGCCGAGAGCGAGACGGTCGCCCCCGGGGACAAGGCGGTCCTCGCCCCCACGCCGATGGGTCGGCTCGGGCTGACCATCTGCTACGACCTGCGCTTCCCGGAACTCTACCGGCAGCTCGCCTCCCTGGGCGCCGAGGTGGTCTTCATCCCGGCGGCCTTCACCCTCTTCACCGGCAAGGACCACTGGGAGGTCCTCCTCCGGGCCCGGGCCATCGAGAACCTCTGCTACGTGGTCGCCCCGGCGCAGGTGGGGCGCCACTCGGCCAACCGGCTCACCTACGGGAACGCCATGGTCGTGGATCCCTGGGGGACGGTGCTCGCCCGCTGCCCGGACGGCGAGGGGGTCTGCGTGGCCCGCTTCGACCGCGCGCGGATGGAGAAGGCCCGGCAGGAGCTTCCGGCGCTAAAGCACAGGCGCCTGTAATTTCAGGTGCTTGCATGTGCCGTGCCCCGGGAATGCGGGTCACGCGCGCGTGTGACCCTCGACCCCACGTCTACCTACATGTTCCGCCGCCGCCTAAGGTCCCCACAGGAGGCACGGCGAAGCAGATGGCGCAACTTCTCGAAAGGTCCTGGTTCGCGGTCCCGCTGCTCGCGCTCGTCGCCTGCGGCGGCGTCCGGCCGGATCCCGGGCAGGAGCCGGACTTCGTGGTCCGGGACGCCGCCGTCGTCCTCCGCACCGACGCCGCCTTCACGCGCAGCGTCGACTTCCCGGCCCGGGTCGAGAGCACGCTCGATGCAGCCCTCCGCTACTGGGGCGGCTCCTGGTCGCGCCTCGCCGGCACCACCATCGTCTTCGAGGGCACGTCGCACGTGGCGTGCGCCGGCAACGACGGCTCCACCGGTTGCTACGACGGCGACATCCGGCTCAGCACCCAGGACGCCGGTCGAACCGTGTCCTGCGTCGAGGCCACGGTGCTCGTCCACGAGGTCGGCCACGCGGTGATCGGCGACGCCGATCACGCCGACCCGCGCTGGATGGACTTCACAGCGCTCGCCGAGGACCTGGTGGGTCGGCCCGGCTACGACGCGTCGGGCCCGGCCTCGTGCGATCCGGTGGCGAACGTCTGGCGCCACCCGCCGCGGGGTTGAGCGGCTACGCGGACCGCTTGCGGAACCGGGCCGCGGCCAGGCCGAAGATCACCGTGCCGAAGAACGCCAGCGCCACCAGCTGCGGCCAGAGATCGGCGAAGCCCCCTCCCTTGAGGAGGTTGGAGCGGGCGATCTCCTGGAAGTAGCGCAGCGGGTTCGCGTAGGTCAGCACCTGCATCCAGCGCGGCATCGAGTCGACGGGCGTCATGATCCCGGAGAGCAACATGGCCGGGAGCGTGAAGAGGAAGCCGCCCAGGAAGGCCTGCTGCTGGTTCGCCGAGATGGTCGAGATGAGCAGGCCGACGCCCAGCGTGGAGAGCAGGTAGAGGAGCGTGGCGAGCG
The DNA here is from genome assembly GCA_903904005.1 of uncultured Anaeromyxobacter sp. Lineage (GTDB taxonomy): Bacteria > Myxococcota > Myxococcia > Myxococcales > Anaeromyxobacteraceae > CAIOAK01. The sequence goes on along the minus strand of CAIVAR010000185.1, from coordinate 74,057 downwards.
CCAGCACCGACAGGTTTCCCCGCAGGGGGACGCCGAAGACCCAGGTGCCGACGGTGACGAGGAGCAGCACGTCGAAGAAGCCGATGAAGACGAACGGGGTCATCTTCGCGGCGAGCAGCACCGATGCCGGGACGGGCGTCACCGCCACCTGCTCCAGGGTTCCCTGCTCCCGCTCGCGCGCCAGCCCCATGGCTGTGACGAGCGTGGTGACGACCACGAGCAGCATGGCCGCGATGCCGGGCACGATGTAGGGCGCGCTCTTCAGCCCGGGGTTGTAGTAGAGCCGGGGGACGATCTCGACGCGGGCCGGGGGGGGCACGCCGGCGGCCCGGGCGCGCTCGCTGGCACGCCGCAGGGCGTCCTCCCCGAAGTAGCGGGAGACCGCACCGGCGGCCACGTTGGAGCGGTTGGGGTCGGTCCCGTCGAGGACCATCTGGACCTGGGCCGGCCGCCCCGCCGCCACGTCGGCGCCGAAGCGGGGTGGGATGACCAGCACCGCCGCCGCCGTTCCGTCGTCGAGCGCGGCAGCCCCCTGCTCGGCGCTGTCCGCTCCCCCGGCGAAGTGCAGCGTCCCGTCGGCGAGCACCCGGCGCAGGTGGGTCCGGCTCTCCTGGCTGCGATCCTGGTCGGCGACCACGGTGGGCACCCGGTCGACGTCGAAGTCCACCGCGAATCCCAGGACCAGCGTCTGCAGGAACGGCGCGAAGATGAGCATGAACATGACGCGCCGGTCCCGGAGCGTCTGGAGGACCTCCTTGCGCACCACGGCGACGTACTGGATCCAGGCCCGGGACGGGCGCCGCTCCGCGCTCACGCGATCCTCCTCTTGAAACGGAACGTGGCGAGCGCCACGATCACCACCGCGAACACCAGCATGGCGAGGAGGTCGGGCCAGACCTGCGCGAAGCCGTTCCCCTTGAGCAGGATCTGCCGGAGCGCGTCCACCATGTACCGGGCGGGCACGACCCGCGAGATCAGGCGCAGCACCGCCGGCATGTTGTCGATGGGAACGAGCATGCCGGAGAGGAGCAGCGAGGGGAGCAGCGACGACAGGCTGCCGGCCTGTGTGGCCACGAGCTGGTTCTTCGCCAGCACCGAGATGAGGAGCCCCTGTCCGAGCATCCCGGCCAGGAAGAGGGTCCCGGCCAGGATGACGAGGAGCGGGCTTCCCAGGATGGGCACGTCGAAGACGTTGGTGCCGACCCCCAGGACGAGCAGGAGCTGGATGAGGCCGACGATCAGGTAGGGAAAGAGCTTGCCCAGCACGATCTCGAGCCGGCTCACCGGCGAGGCGAAGAGCTGCTCCATGGAGCCCCGCTCCCACTCGCCGGCCACGGTGAGCGCGGTCAGCAGGACCGCGCTGATGGCCATGAGGTAGGCCGCCAGCCCGGGCACGATGAAGACCGCCGAGCGTGCCTCCGGGTTGTAGCGGGACGACACCTTCACTTGAAGTGGGGGAGCGGCGGAGATGCCCGGGCCCGCCGCCACCCGCCGGCTCTCGGAGAGGGCGATGGCATCCGCCTTGTTGAGGACCTGGCTGGCGGTGACCGGGTCGGCGGCGTCGAGGAGGAGCTGGGCCCGCGCCGGCCCGCCGCGCGCCAGGTCCTTCTCGAAGCCCTGGGGGATGACCAGGATGGCCTGGGCCCGGTGGCGGCGGAAGATCGTGTCCGCGGCGTCGGCCTCGGCCCCGCCCACCGGCTGGAACTCGTGGTTCTCGGTGAAGGCCAGGGCCAGCCGGCGCGAGGCCTCGGTGCGGTCCTGGTCGGAGACGGCGAGCGGGATGCGGTCGACGTCGAAGCTCACCCCGTAACCGAAGAGGAGCAGCATCACCACCGGCATGGCGAGCGCGAGCAGCAGGGTCCGGGGGTCGCGCCGGATGTGGAGGGTCTCCTTCCAGGAGATGGCCCCCACGCGGGCGAGGAAACGCCCGGACGGGCTTCCGGAGAGCGTCACGGCACGACCTCCTGTGCCGCCTGCGCCTCGGCGCCGCGACCCACCACCGCGAGGAACACGTCCTCGAGCGTGGGCTCGACCACCTCGACCGAGACCCCCTCCCCGCCGCTCGCCTCGAGGGCGGACCGCACGGCCTCGCCGGTCCAGGCCTCCGGGGCGACGCGCAGGTGGAGCCCGGCGCCGAACGGCTCGACGGCCCGGACCCCGGGGCGGCCGCGGAGAGACGCCGCGCCGGCCGAGAGGTTGCGGCCGCGGACCAGGAGGACGCGATCGGGGACCCAGGTCCGCTTCAGCTCGGCCGGGGTGTCGAGCGCCACCAGCCGGCCGTCCACCATGAGCCCGATCCGGCGGCAGTACTCGGCCTCGTCGAGGTAGTGGGTGGTGACGAAGACCGTCGTGCCGCCCCGCGACAGGTCGCGGATGAGCCGCCAGAAGGACCGGCGGGCCTCGGGATCGACACCGGCGGTGGGTTCGTCGAGGAAGACGATGGACGGGCGGTGGAGGACCGCGCTCCCCAGCGCGAGCCGCTGCCGGATGCCCCCGGGCAGCGAGCCGGTGATGGCCTTGCGGTGCTCGGCGAGGCCGGTGAGCTCGAGGACCTCGTCGGCGCGCCGCTGGAGGTCCTTTCCCCAGAGCCCGTAGGCGCCCCCGAAGAAGCGCAGGTTCTCCTCGACCGGGAGGTCGAGGTAGAGCGAGAACTTCTGCGACATGTAGCCGATGGCCGCCTTCACGCCCTCCGGGTCGCTCGCCACGTCGTGGCCAGCCACCGTGGCCCGGCCGCTGGAGGGGGTGAGCAGGCCGATGAGCATGCGGATGGTGGTGGACTTGCCGGCCCCGTTCGCGCCCAGGTAGCCGAAGATCTCCCCCTTCTCCACGTGGAAGGAGACGTCGTCCACCGCCAGGAACTGGCCGAAGCGGCGGGAGAGGTGCTCGGCCTCGATGGAGGGAGCGGCGTTCACGCGGCGTGCTCCCCCTGGAGGCGGGACAGGAACAGGTCCTCGAAGCTCGGGGCCACCGGGCGAAGCTCGGCGCCGAGCGGCGCGAGCGCGGCGGCGACCCCCTCGCGCCCACCGGCCACGAGGTCCACGCGCAGGCGGGAGCCGGCCGGGGACATGGACCGGACCGCGGGAAGCGACTCCACCACCGCCTCGACCCGCTCACGATCGCCCCCGGCGATCTCGTAGGCCTCTTCGTCGAACCCGGCGAGCAGCGCCCCCGGCTCGCCCTCGAGGAGCAACCGCCCGCGGTAGGCGAGCCCCACCCGATCGCAGCGCTCGGCCTCGTCCATGTACGGGGTGGAGACCAGCACCGCCATGCCGCCCTGCACGAACTCGTGGAGGAGCGCCCACAGCTCGCGGCGCGATACGGGATCCACGCCGTTGGTGGGCTCGTCGAGGAGCAGCACCTTCGGCTCGTGCAGGAGCGCGGCTGCGAGCGCGAGCTTCTTGTACATGCCGCCGGAGAGCTGATCGGCGCGCCGGTCGGTGAAGCGGTCGAGCCGCGTGATGGCGAGCAGCCGCTCGGCCCGGCGGCGGAAGACGTCGCGCGGGAGCACGTAGAGGCGGGAGTAGAAGGTGAGGTTCTCCATCACCGTGAGGTCCCGGTAGAGGCTGTACTGCTGGGGCAGCAGCCCGAGCGCCTCGCGGACCGCGCCGCCCGCCCGCGGGTCCATGTCGAGGACGCGAGCCTCCCCGGCGTCGAGGTCGAGGAGGCCGGCGAGCGCCCGGATGGCGGTGGTCTTCCCGGCGCCGTCGGGGCCGACGAGGCCGTAGAGCTCCCCGGACCGCACCGAGAAGGACATGCCGGCGAGCGCCTCGACCGTGCCGAAGCGCTTCTCCATCCGGCGCGCCTCGAGGGCCGCGGACATCAGTGCCCCGACCCAGGCAGGGGGACTTGACGAGGGCGCCGAGACCGACGCGAGGCGGGCGCCCGAGGAGCGAGCAGCGCAGGCGTAGCAGCGCTACGTCGAGCAGCGCACCGACGAGGCCGCCCGCCGCAGCGAGAGGATCGGCGCACGCAGTCGTCACCTTGCCTGGGCCGGGGCACTTACTAGTTCTCCCGGGACAGCGTGACCTGCACCGGCATCCCGGGGCGCAGGAGGCCGTCGGGGTTCTTCAGCCGGACCTCGACGGGGTAGACGAGCCGGTCGCGGTCGGAGCGGGTCTGGATGTTGCGCGGGGTGAATTCGGCCTTGGACGAGACCGAGGCCACGGTGCCCTCGAACTTCCGGTCGGGGAAGGCGTCGGCCACCACGGTGGCCTTGCCGCCCGGGCGCGCCGCGCCGATCTCGGCGTTGGGCAGGTAGAAGGTGGCCTTCACCTCGGAGATGTCGACGAGCCGCGCCAGCGGCTGCCCCGCTCCCACGAGCTCCCCCACCTCGTGGGGCAGGTCGTCGAGCATGGCGTCCCGCGGGGCGCGCAGCACGCACTCCTCGGCGAGCAGCTGGCTGCGCCGGGCGGCCTGGCCGGAGGCCTTCACGCTGGCGACGCTGGAGCTGGCCTGGGCGCTGGAGGCCTGGATGGCGAGGGCCGAGGCGCGCGACTGCTCGGCGCTGGCGCGGGCCTGGGCCTCGGCGGCCTGGGTCTGGGCGGTGAGCTGGTCGGCGCCGCTGCGGGCGCGGTCGCGCGCGGAGACGGAGACGTCCTCCGGCAGCGACTCGAGCCGGGTCGCCTCGCGCCGCGCGGCGTCGCGCTGGGCGGCAAGTGCCTGGACCTGGGCCCGGGCGGCCATCTCCGACGCGGCGGCGGCCTCGCGGCTCCGGCGCGTGGCGTCGACGTTGGCCTCGGCGGCCGTCGCCTGCGCCCGGGCCGCGACGAGGCGGGCCTCGGCCTCGGCCAGCGCGGCTCCCTGGTCGGCGCAGTCGAGCTCGACGAGCACGTCGCCGGCCTTCACCGGCCGCCCCTTCACGGCGACCAGCTTGAGCACCCGGGCGGAGATCCGCGCCGACACGTCGACCGTGGTCCCCTCGATCTCCCCCGACCCTCCGGGAGGGGCGTTCCGCGCACGCGCCTGTACCCAGAGGCGCACCCCCAGCAGGGAGACAAGGATCAGGACGACGACGGTGACCACGACGGCGATGCGACGCATGCGGCGGCTCCTCGCCCGCGCTCATGGCGGGCCCGCCGGGTCAGGTGCGAGGAGCGTGCCGAGGAACGGGACCGGCCGGAGCCCCGGATCCCGCCGCGGGCGCGGCACCTGCGCCCCGCCCTGTAAGGACATCCGACGCCCCGTTCGGCCAAGCGTACAGGGCGGGCCCCTTTCCCGGCCTCCGGCACGCGCTCCCCTCACGGGAACGGGGGGGCCGGGCCGACCCGGCCGGACGGCATCTTCCTTGCTGCCGCGGAGGGCATGACCGCCCTCGCCGCTGCCCTCGCCCTCCTCGTCGCCGCCGCCCCGGACGCGCCCCCGGCCCCCGCCCCGGTGGCCGACCCGCCTCTCCTGAAGGGGATGCCCAGGGTGACCTCGATGAGCCTCGCCGATGCGCTCGCCGAGCTCGACCGGCAGAACCCCACCCTCGAGGAGGCCCGGAGCCGGGCCGCCGCCGCGCTCGGGGTGGTGAGGCAGGCGGCCGCGCCGCTCCTGCCGAACCTCTCGGTGGGCGGAGGCTACTTCCACAACAACGCCGATGCGGTCTTCCTGCGTCCGGTCACGCCCACCACCTTCGAACCGATCTACATCCAGCCCCTCGACGCCTGGTACGGGTCGGCCGCACTCCGGGTACCGCTCGTCGTTCCGGAGGCGTGGTTCTCGGTGGCCGCGGCCCGCGACTCCGCCCTCGCCGCCGCCGAGGCGAGCAGCGCCACCCGGCTCACCGTCCGCGCAGCGCTCGTGCAATCGGCGTGGACGGCCTGGGCCGGCGACGAGGTGGTGGCCGCCTCCGAGCGCGCCGTCGCCTCGGCACGCTCCCAGGCCGACGCCGCGCGCCGGATGCTCGGGGCGGGGACGGGAACCCCGCTCGCGGTCCTCCAGGCCGAGACCTCCGCCATCCGGCGGGAGAGCGACCTCGTCGCGGCCCGGTCCGAGCGCTCCCGCGCCCGCATCGCGGTCGGCGTCCTCCTCGGGCGCCCCGACCCGGTGAGCATCACCATGCCGCCCATGCCCACGGCGGCCGACTACGACGTCGAGTCCCTCTTCCGGGAGGCGCTCGACGCCCGCCCGGAGCTGCGCGCCTCGGCCGCGGTGGTGCGCGCCTACGAGAAGCAGCAGAGCGCCGCGATGTGGCGGCTGGCGCCCCAGCTCTCCGCCTCGGGCGGCGCCCAGGGACAGACCGTGCCCTTCCCCACCGGCGACAAGGGCGGGTGGCGCGTCTCGGTCGATCTCACCTGGACCCTGTACGACGGCGGGCTCCGGTACGGGAAGGCCGACCAGGCCGCGGCCCAGGCCTCCGAGGCCCGTGCCGCCGAGACCGGGACCCGGCTCCAGGTCCTCCAGGAGGTGCAGAACGCGGCGCGCGACGTCGAGGTGGCGCGTCAGCGGCTCCGGCTCGCACGGCAGGAGCGGGAGACCGCCTCGTCGGCCGCGGCGTCGGCGCGGCGCGGCTTCGGCGAGGGGATCACCTCCAGCCTCGACGTGCTCTCCGCCAACGACGCCCTGTACGGGTCGGAGATCCAGGTCGCGAACGCCAGCGCCCGGCTGGGCGGATCGCTCGCCGCCCTCGACCGGGCCGTGGGGCGTTCCCCGTGAGCCTCCTCGGGCTCGGCGTGCGCTCCTCCGGCGGCCGGCGTAAGCTCCGGCGCGACGGCAAGAGCCACGGCATGAAGAGCCCTCCCCACGGCTTCACCGACATCCAGCGCCAGGAGCTGAACCGGCTCTTCGGCCGCGCCGTCGGGATCCGGCTGTTCTTCGTCCCGATCATGATGATGCTCGCCATCGCGCTGGCCTGGACCGACCCGCGCCCCTGGAGAACCTGGCTCGTGGGCGCCGTCTCGGTGCTCGCCGTCGGCTTCTTCGCCGTCGAGGCGGTGCGGGCGCGGCGGCTCGGCATCGAGCGGCTCTCCATCTGGCTCAACCTGGCCGTGGCCGCCGTGGTCTCGGCCTGCATGGCGCTCGGGACGGGCGGCCTGGGCAGCCCGGTGGTCTTCGTGCTGCCGGTGCTCGCCATCATCCTCGGCTTCTTCCTCGAGCCCCCGGTGATCGTCGCCCTCACCGCCTTCCAGGTGCTGGTGGCGGCCGGCTTCGCCCTCCTGGGGCTCTCCGCCGACTCGCAGGTGGGGCTGCCGGTGCTGGGGCAGGCGTCGCGGCTCTCGGTGCTCGTCGACTGGGGCGTCCTCACCTTCCTCCTCATCGGCGGCGCCGGCCTGGGCCGGGTCATCCGCAAGACCTTCGATGGCATGGTGCGCCGGGCCCTCGCCGCCCAGGCCGACTCGCTCCGCGCCTGGCAGGAGCGGGAGGCGGAGCTCTCGGCCCTGTCGGCGGAGATCGCCCACGAGCTCAAGAACCCGCTCGCCAGCGTGAAGGGGCTCGCCGCGCGGCTCGCCCCGGCCGTCGTCGATCCGCGGTCCGCCGAGCGGCTCTCGGTGCTGCGGCGCGAGGTCGACCGGCTCCAGGCCATCCTCGACGAGTTCCTGAACTTCTCCCGCCCGCTCGTCCCGCTGGCGCTCGGCAGCGCCGACGTGGGCGCCATCGCCCGCGAGGTGGCCATGCTGCACGAGGGGATGGCGCGCGACCTGGGCGTGGCCGTCGAGGTGCAGGGCGGGGGCCGGGCCCGCTGCGATCCCCGCAAGGTGAAGCAGGTGCTCATCAACCTGGTCCAGAACGCGCTCGACGTGACACCCCCGGGCGAGTCGGTGGTCATCGACGTGCAGGACGGGGCGGAGACGGCGCGGCTCGCGGTGCTCGACCGGGGGCCGGGGCTCGACCCCGCCCTGGGCGGCCGGGTCTTCGAGCCCGGCGTGACGACCAAGGCCGGCGGCTCCGGGCTCGGCCTCACCGTGGCCCGCGCCATCGCGCGGCAGCACGGGGGCGAGCTCCGGCTCGCCCCGCGGGACGGCGGCGGCCTGCGGGCCGAGCTCACCCTCCCCTCCGGCCTGGCCGGCGAGGTGGCGGCTTGAGCGAGCGCCCGCCCGCCGAGGTGCGCCCCCGGGCGCTGGTGGTCGACGACGACGCCGGCGTCCGGTACACGCTCCGTGAGATCCTGGAGTCGGAGGGGCTGGAGGTGGCCGAGGCCGCCGACGGCATGCAGGCGCTGGAGCGGCTCGAGGAGTTCGCCCCCGACCTGGTCCTCACCGACCTGCGCATGCCCCGCATGGACGGGATGGAGCTGCTCCGGCGCATCGGGTCCGGCCCGGCGGCGCCGCGGGTGGTGATGGTCACCGCGCACGGGTCGGAGCGGCAGGCCGTCGAGGCCATCAAGGCCGGCGCCTGGGACTACTTCCGCAAGCCCTTCGAGCCCGAGGAGCTGCTCGCGGTGGTGCGCCGCGCCACCGAGGCGGCTCGCCTGCGGGCCCAGAACGAGCGGCTGGCCGGCGAGCTGGCCCTCTCCCGGACCATGGTCTTCGACTCCCCGGCCATGAGCCGGCTGGCCTCGCTGGTGGCCCGGGTCGGCCCCCGGGACGTGGCGGTGCTCCTCACCGGGGAGAGTGGCACCGGCAAGGAGCGGGTGGCCGATGCGATCGTCCAGACCTCCCGCCGGGCCACGCGCCCCTTCGTCCGCTTCAACTGCGCGTCGCTGGTGGCCGAGCTCGCGGAGGCTGAGCTGTTCGGCCACGCTCGGGGCGCCTTCACCGGCGCCGTCCGGGCACGGGTCGGGCTCTTCGGGGAGGCCGACGGCGGGACGCTGCTCCTCGACGAGGTGGGGGAGCTCCCGCTGCCGCTGCAGGCCAAGCTGCTGCGCGTCCTGCAGGAGGGCGAGGTCCGCCCCGTCGGCGAGGAACGTTCACGCAACGTCGACGTGCGGATCATCGCCGCCACCCACCGCGACCTCGAGGATCTGGTGGCGAAGGGAGCCTTCCGCGAGGACCTCTACTGGCGCCTCAACGTGGTCCACCTCCACGTGCCGGCGCTGCGCGAGCACCCGGAGGACATCCCGCTGCTGGCGCGCCACTTCCTCTCCCGCTTCGCCGAGCGCTTCGGAACCGGCCCCATGCGGGTGAGCGACGAGGTCTTCGCGCGGCTCGCCGCCTGGCACTGGCCGGGGAACGTGCGGGAACTGGAGCACGCCATCGAGAAGCTGGTGGCCCTCTCGAACGAGGGGGAACTCGACGCGTCCTTGCTCCCGCCCGGCGCGGGCGGTGGCCAGGAGCGCAGCGAGGAGCCGGCCATGACGCTCAAGGCCCGGCTGGACGCCTTCGAGCGCGGCCTCGTCGTGGAGGCGCTGCGGACGGCCGGCGGCAACCGCACCGATGCGGCCCGCAGGCTGGGGATCTCGCGCGTCACCCTCCACGACAAGCTCCACAAGCACGGGCTGGCCCGTGGAGGGGACGAGTAGCGCGAGGGGTCCGCTACTTCTTCGCCTTCTTGTCGGCCTTCACCTCGATCGACTTCGCGGCGATCTCGTACTCCACGGTAACCTTGTCGCCCTTCTTCGGCTCGGTGGCGGCCTTGGTGGCGGCCGAGCGGGTCATCTCGAAGCTCTCGCCCTTGTTCTTCCCGGCAGCGGCCTTCACCGTGATGCCGGTGGCGGAGACGGCCACGACCTCGCCGGTCACCTGGTAGGCGAGCGCGCTCGAGGCAAAGGCGATGGCGGCCAGGGCAGCCAGGATGCGGGTCTTGTTCATGGGGTTCGGTCCTCTCGGAAGTGGGTGGCGCGCCGGTTCGGGCGCGGACCCGGTCTGGCGCGCAGATTAGTGCATGGGGGCCCGCTTGGGCGAGCCCGGGGCCCCGTTCGGAGTTATCCTCCGGCGCCAGCAGAGGGCCCATGACCAACGCACGTTTCCACGTCCCCCCCCCGAAGAACGAGCCGAACCTCACCTACGCCCCGGGAACGGCGGAGAAGGCAGCGCTGAAGGCCCGCCTCGCCGCGATGTCCACGACCGAGATCGAGATCCCGGTGGTGGTGGGGGGCAAGGCCATCCACACCGGCCGCCTCGCCGAGGTGCGCATGCCGCACCGGCACGGCCACCTGCTCGCCCGCTTCCACCAGGCCGGGCCCGCCGAGGTGGCGCTCGCCGCCGAGGCCGCGCGGAAGGCGCGCCGGGGCTGGGCGGCCATGGACTGGACCGACCGGGCCGCCGTCTTCCTCAAGGCGGCCGAGCTCCTCGCCGGTCCGCGCCGGCAGGTGCTGAACGCCGCCACGGTGCTCGGGCAGTCGAAGACCATCTTCCAGGCCGAGATCGACAGCGCCTGCGAGACCATCGACTTCTGGCGCTGGAACGTCGCCTTCGCCCAGGAGATCTACGGCCAGCAGCCGGTCTCGTCTCCCGGGATCTGGAACCGGGTGGAGCACCGGCCGCTCGAGGGCTTCGTCTTCGCCGTGACGCCCTTCAACTTCACGGCCATCGCGGCGAACCTGCCCACGGCGCCCGCCATCATGGGCAACGTCGTGCTCTGGAAGCCGGCCTCCACCGCCGTCCTCTCCGGCTGGCACCTCCTGCAACTCCTGCAGGAGGCCGGGCTCCCGCCCGGGGTGGTGAACTTCCTGCCGGGCGCGGGCCGCGACGTGGGCGATCCCGTTCTCGCCCACCCCGACTTCGCCGGCATCCACTTCACCGGCTCGACGGCGGTCTTCCAGGAGATGTGGCGCACCATGGCCACGAACCTCCCCCGGTACCGCGGCTACCCGCGCATCGTCGGCGAGACCGGCGGCAAGGACTTCGTCTTCGCCCACCCCTCGGCCCAGGTCGACGCGCTCTCGACGGCGCTCGTCCGCGGCGCCTTCGAGTACCAGGGGCAGAAGTGCTCGGCCGCCTCCCGCGCCTACGTTCCGCGGAGCCTCTGGCCGCAGGTGAAGGACCGGATCGTCGCCGAGACCGAGGCGCTGCGCATGGGCGACCCGGCCAACTTCCAGACCTTCGTGGGAGCGGTGATCGACCGCAAGGCCTTCGAGAGCATCACCGGCTACGTGGAGTTCGCACGCAAGTCCCCCGCTGCGAAGATCCTGGCCGGCGGCACGAGCGACGCGTCGGAGGGCTGGTTCGTCCGCCCCACCATCGTCGAGACGACCGACCCGCACTTCCGGCTCATGGAGGAGGAGATCTTCGGGCCCGTGCTGACCGTGTACGTTTACCCCGACGACGCGCTCGACGAGGCCCTGGCCACCTGCGACGGGACCTCCCCGTACGCGCTGACCGGCGCCATCTTCGCCCAGGACCGGGCCGCCATCGTGCACATGGCGAAGGCGCTCGAGAACGCCGCCGGGAACTTCTACGTGAACGACAAGCCCACCGGGGCGGTGGTCGGCAACCAGCCCTTCGGCGGCGCCCGCGCCAGCGGGACGAACGACAAGGCAGGGGCCATGTCGAACCTCATGCGCTGGGTCTCGCAGCGGTCCATCAAGGAGACCTTCGTCCCGCCCACCTCGGTGCCCTACCCGCACCACGAGGAGCCCTGACTTGTCCGCACGGAAGGCGCCCCGCAGCGTCCACGTCGCCTCGCTCTCCCTGCTGCTCGCCGCCTCGGTGCAGGCGGGCTTCGCGCTCGTGGTCTCGGCCTCGTCCAACGTCGGCTTCGCCCAGTGGATCTTCGCCGCCGCGGTGATGGCGGTCCTCGTCTGGGGAATCGCCCGGGGCTACCGGCTCGCCTGGCTCTGGGGGCGCTACCTCACGCTCTTCCTCTCGGCCATGGTCCTCATGAGCATGGGCATGGGGCTCTGGCGGAAGGAGATCCCCTGGACCTGGGCGGCGGCCCTCGCGTTCGGGCTCGTGCTCCCCCTCGCCGTCACCTCGGTGACGCTGGGGCGTCCGGGGGCGATCGCCTGGTTCGGCCTGGTCTGCCCGGCCTGTCAGGTCCCGACGAACCGGGGGAACGATTTCCTCTTCCGCAAGGCGCGCTGCAGGAACTGCGGCGAGGTCTGGTAGGCCGGGCGGTCGCCCCCGCACCGCCTACGGCTCGCCGGGCACCCGGAAGGTCACCGTCGTCCCCAGCCCCGGCCGGCTCTCCACCTCGATCGTCCCGCCGTGGGCCTCGACGATCCGCTTGGCGAGCGCCATCCCCAGCCCGACCCCGCCCGTGCCGCGCGCCCGGCTCCGGTCGGTCCGGAAGAACGGGGAGAAGAGGCGCGGGAAGTCCTGCGGGTCGATGCCGATCCCCTCGTCCCGGACGGCGACCTGGAGCATGCCGTCCGAGACCCCCGCGACGAGCCCCACGGGGGCCGGCGCCTCCGAGTACTTGGCCGCGTTGTCGAGGAGGTTGTCGACGACCCGCCGGAGCATCGCCGGATCGGCCACGAGCGGCGGGAGCGTCCCCTCGAACTGCACGGTGAGCACCCGACCGGGATGGGCCCCCCGGAACCGCTCGGCGGCCTTCTCGAGGACGCTTGCGGAGGTGACCTCCTGCAGCCGCAGCGGGACGTCGCCGCGGCCGCCGGCCTGGTCGAGCCGGGCCGCGGTGAGGACGTCCCCGAGCAACTGGTCGAGCTCCTCCAGGTCGAGCCGGATCTCCTCCAGGTACCTGCGGGCCTTCGCCACGTCCCCCTCGGCCGCGAGGTCGAGCGCCACCCGGATCCGGGAGAGCGGCGTGCGCAGCTCGTGGGAGACGTCGGCGAGGAGCTGCCGCTCCGACTTGACGAGCCCCTGGAGCCGGGAGGCCATGTCGTCGAAGGCCGAGGAGAGCTCCCCCACCTCGTCGCCCCGGCGGAGTCCGGCGCGCGCGGACAGGTCCCCGGCGCCGAGCCGGCGGGCCACCTCGGTGAGCCGCTCCATGGGCCGGGCGAGTGCCCGGGCCAGCGGGAAGGCGGCCAGCGCCAGCACGAAGAGCCAGGCGGAGATGAAGGCGGCCGCGCGCTCCACCGGGAAGGCGCGGGGCGACGAGGCCACCACCAGGTATCCGGGCGGACTGCCGGGCACCCGGATGGCCCAGACCGGGTGGTCGTCCTCCTCGAAGCGACGGATGCCGGCGTCGAGCTGGGCGCGCTCCGCCTCCGGGAGCGGCGGCGGGTCGCCCACGCTGGCCACGACCATCCCGTCGTCGAGCCGGTAGGCCATGTCGACCTTGAAGGCGTCGGCCATCTGGCGCAGCTCGGCGGTGATGCGGTCGGGTTCGGTCCGGTGCTCGGCGATGTGGCCGGCCGCGAACCGGGTGAGCTTCTCGCCGCTTCGCACCGGCCTGTCGCTCGAGCTCGTGAGCGAGCCCACGACGATGTTGGCGACGAGCACCAGCCCGAGGAGCGCCAGCCCGGCCAGGTAGAGACGCCAGAAGAGGCGCGGCTGCCGCAGGCGGAAGCGGCTCATTCCGGCTCCGCGGCGAGCAGGTACCCGGCACCGCGGACCGTCTTCAGCATCCGGGGGTTCTTGGAATCGTCGCCGAGCTTCTGCCGGAGGCGGGAGACGTGGACGTCGACCGACCGGTCGAAGGCCTCCTCGGCGCTCCCCCCGGCGAGTTCGATGAGTTGCTCCCGGGAGAGCACCCGCCCGGCCCGTGACGCCAGCGCATAGAGCAGCGAGAACTCGTAGCCGGTGAGCGGGATCTCCTGTCCGCGGACGGTGGCGCGGCGCGAGCCCGGATCGAGGATCAGGACGCCCACCTGGAGCGTCTGGATCGGCGGCCCCACCTTCCCCCGGGCGCGGCGGACGAGCGCCCGGATCCGGGCCAGGAGTTCCCGCGGGGAGAAGGGCTTCGAGAGGTAGTCGTCGGCCCCCAGGTCGAGCCCCATGACCCGGTCGGCCTCCTCGCCACGCGCGGTCAGCACGATGACGGGGACGTCGGAGTGGGCACGCAGCTCCCGGCAGACGTCGAGGCCGTCCTTCCCGGGGAGCATGAGGTCGAGGAGCACCACGTCGTAGCGGTGGCGGAGCGCCTCCTGCAGCCCGGCCGGGCCGTCCCCGGCCCGGGTCACCACCACGCCGTGGCCCCCCAGGTAGTCCGCGGTGAGCGCGGCCAGCCGGGCGTCGTCCTCGACGAGGAGCGCGGTGAGGACTGGGTCGGTGGACACCGGCGCATCATAGTCGTGCCCCCCCTTGCCTCCGCAGGGATCCTGGGTGAAGAAGTGTGAACCGCATGAGCCTCGTTTCCTCCCGCGACCTCTCGCTCGCCTTCGGCGCCGACACGCTCTTCGACGGGGCGTCCTTCTCCATCGGCCCGCACGACCGCATCGGACTGGTGGGGCCGAACGGGACCGGCAAGTCGACCCTGCTGCGGATCCTGGCCGGGGAGCGTGCCCCCGACGGGGGAACGCTGGTCTTCCGGCGTGGCTCCCGCATCGGCTACCTGCCCCAGGACGTCTCGTCCTTGCCCGAGGGGACCATCGTCGAGTCGGTGCTCTCCTCGGTCCCCGGGCGGGACGCGCTCCAGTCCCGGCTGCTCTCCACCGAGGCGGCGCTCGCCGAGGCCACCACCGACGAGGAGCGGCTCGAGCTCTCCGAGGCGCTCGCCGAGCTGCACGACGAGGTGGCCCATTTCGAGGAGCGCTTCGGCCGCCACCGGGCCGAGCGGATCCTGGGGGGCCTGGGATTCGCCACCGACCGGCTCGATCGCCCCACCCGCACCCTCTCCGGTGGCTGGCGCATGCGCGCCGCGCTGGCCGGCCTCCTCCTGCAGGACCCCGATCTCCTGCTCCTCGACGAGCCCACCAACCACCTCGACGTCCCCACGCTGGCCTGGTTCGAGGACTTCCTGCGCGGGACCCGCAAGGCCATGGTCCTCGTCTCCCACGACCGGCTCTTCCTCAACCGGCAGATCGATCGGGTGCTCTCCCTCGAGCCGGAGGGGGTGAAGAGCTGGGTCGGGGACTACGACGACTACCGCCGGCTGCGCGTCGAGGAGGAGGAACAGCTCGTCTCCCGGGCGGCCCGCATCGATGCCCGGCGCGCCCAGCTCGAGCGCTTCATCGAGCGCTTCGGGGCCAAGAACACCAAGGCCACCCAGGCGAAGAGCAAGCAGAAGATGCTCGACAAGATGGAGACGGTGGAGCTGCACGAGGAGCGCGACACGGCGCTCTTCCGCTTCCCCGACGCGCCCCGCTCCGGGCGCGAGGTGCTGCGCCTCGAGGGGCTCTCCCGGTCCTACGGCCCCGTGGCCGTCTACCGGAACCTGAACGCCCATGTGCTCCGTGGCGAGCGCATCGCCGTCATCGGGCCGAACGGGGCGGGCAAGAGCACGCTCCTCAAGCTCGCGGCGGGCGAGCTCCAGCCCGACTCCGGCACGGTGAAGCTCGGCCACGGGGTGGTGGCCGGCTACTACGCCCAGCACCACTTCGAGCGGGACGAGCACGCGGGAGCCGGCGGGCCGGCGCGCACCTTCGGCACGCTCGACCCGGAGCGCACGGTGCTCCGGACCCTCTGGGACGTAGTGCCCGAGCAGGGCGAGGGCTGGGTGCGCAGCGTGGCCGGCTCCTTCCTCTTCTCGGGCGACGCCGTGGACAAGAAGGTCGGCGTGCTCTCCGGCGGCGAGCGCTCCCGGGTCGCGCTCGCGAAGCTCCTGCTCCGCCCCACCAACTTCCTCCTCCTCGACGAGCCCACCAACCACCTCGACATCGAGTCGTCGGAGGCCCTCATCGAGGCGCTCGCCGGGTACGGGGGGACGCTGCTCTTCGTCTCCCACAACCGGAGCTTCGCCAACCGGCTCGCCACCGGGGTCTGGGAGGTGAAGGACGGCGGCGTCCTCCCCTTCCCCGGAAACCTCGACGACTGGCTCTACCACCAGCGGCAGCTCGCCGAGACGGCCGGTCCGGCGGTGACCGGTGACGGGGGGCGCGACGCGACTCCCCGCGGCAGCGACCGGGAGCGGCGCCGCGACGAGGCCGAGACCCGCAACGCCCGGCGCCGGATCGAGAGGCCGCTGCGCGACGCCATCCAGGTCGCCGAGGATCGCATCGCCGAGCTGGAGCGGCAGGAGCGCGAGGCCACCGAGGCGCTCGCCGCCCCGGGGATCTACGACGACTTCGCCCGGGCCCGGGTCCACGTGGACGCCCGGCAGGCCGCCCAGGCCGAGCTCGAGGGGCTATACGCGGAGTGGGAACGGCTCTCCGGGGAGCTGGAGCGGCTGCCGTGATAGATTCGGTCATGAGCTTCGCGACCCTCGGCATCCACCCGGCCCTCCGACGCACCCTCGACGCCCGTGGCTACGACGAGCCCACCCCGGTGCAGCGGGAGGTCCTCGCCGAGGGGCTCGCCGGCCGGGACCTGCTCGTCTCCTCCCGCACCGGCTCGGGCAAGACCGTGGCCTTCGGGCTGCTCCTCGCCGACACCCTGCTCGGGGAGGCCCCGGCCTTCGGCCCGGCGGGGGCGCCGCTGGCGCTCGTCATCGCCCCCACCCGCGAGCTCGCCGTGCAGGTTCAGCGGGAGCTCTCCTGGCTCCTCGGCGACGCCGGTGGGCGCGTCCTCTCCACGGTGGGCGGGATGGAGCCGCGCCGCGAGGCCCGGGCGCTCGCCGCCGGGACCCACGTGGTGGTGGGGACGCCCGGGCGGCTCCGCGACCACATCGACCGGAAGAACCTCGACCTCTCGGACGTCCGGGCCCTCGTGCTCGACGAGGCCGACGAGATGCTCGACATGGGATTCCGGGAGGAGCTCGAGGCCATCCTCGGGGCCGCGCCCGGCGAGCGGCGCACCATGCTCTTCTCGGCCACGCTGCCGCGCCCGATCCTGGA
Source organism: uncultured Anaeromyxobacter sp. (assembly GCA_903904005.1). Taxonomy (GTDB): domain Bacteria; phylum Myxococcota; class Myxococcia; order Myxococcales; family Anaeromyxobacteraceae; genus CAIOAK01. The sequence goes on along the minus strand of CAIVAR010000185.1, from coordinate 57,424 downwards.
ACTGGCCAAGGCTTACACCCACGATGCCGCCCGCGTCGCCGCCACGCCGCCCGGCGAGGCCCACGCCGACATCGCGCTCCACGGCCACGTGGTGGCCCAGCGGGAGCGGGAGCACGCGCTCGTGAACGTGCTGCGGGCGCAGGACCCGGCCCGGGCGCTGGTCTTCTGCGCGACGCGCGAGGGGGCCCACCACATGGCCTCGAGCCTCTCCGAGCGCGGCTTCGAGGCGGTGGGCATCGCCGGCGACCTGACGCAGGGGGAGCGGACCCGGGCGCTGAAGCTCCTGCGCGACGGGCGGGCACGCATCCTGGTTGCCACCGACGTCGCCGCACGCGGCCTCGACCTGCCCGGAATCGAGCTCGTGGTCCACGCCGACATCCCGCGCGACGCGCAGGCGCTGCAGCACCGCAGCGGGCGCACCGGACGCGCCGGGAAGAAGGGGCGCGCGGTGTTCCTCGCCACCCCTGCCGAGCGCTTCAAGATGGAGCGGATGCTCAAGATGGCCGGAGCCAAGGCCGAATGGCTGCCCGTGCCCACGGCCGAGGAGATCCGGGCCCGCGACGAGGAGCGGCTGGCCGCCGACGTGGCCACGCTGGCCGGGGAGGCCTCCGAGGAGGAGCTGGCCGCGGCCAAGCGGCTGCTCGAAGCGCGCGCCCCCCTCACGGTCGCGGCGGCGCTGCTCCGGCGCGAGCGGGCCCGCCTCCCCGCAGCCGAGGAGCTCCCCGAGACCGCCCGGGTCGCGAGGCAGGTGCCGCGCGCCGAGTCGCCCGTCCGGACCAAGCGCTCCGGGCCGATGGAGGCCGTCTGGTTCCGGATCGGGATCGGGCGGGAGAAGAACGCCGATCCAAAGTGGATGCTCCCGCTGCTCTGCCGACGCGGTGACGTGACCCGGAGCGAGATCGGGAAGATCCTGATCTTCCCGCGCGAGACCCGCTTCGAGGTGGCGGCCGACGCCGCCGCGGCGTTCGAGGCCAAGGCCCGACGCCCCGATCCCAAGATGCCCGGCGTCCGGATCGACCTGGTCCGGGAGGAGAAGGCGCGGCCGGTGAAGCGCCCCCGTCCGTGAACCGCTGGCTCGTCGCCGCGGGCGGCGTCGCCCTGATGGCGTGCCTGGGCACCGTCTACGCCTGGAGCGTCTACACCCAGCCCCTGCAGGCCGCGTTCGGGTGGACGAGCGCGCAGGCGACGGCGCCGTTCTCCATCGCCATCTTCTTCCTGGGCGTGGGGGCAGTGCTGGGCGGGCGCTGGCAGGACCTGGCCGGACCGCGCCCGGTGGCGGTCACCGGCGCGCTCCTCTGGGGGGCGGGGAACGTGCTCGCCGGGCTCGGGACGGCGCGGTTCGGCGTGGCCTGGCTGTGCGGAGCGTATGGCGTGCTGGGAGGGTTGGGGCTCGGGCTTGGCTACGTCACCCCGGTGGCGGCGGTGACCAAGTGGTTCCCGGACCGGCGGGGGCTGGGCAGCGGCCTCGTCGTGGGCGGGTTCGGGCTCGGGGCGTTCGGGTACGCGCACGTCCTGAGGGCGTTGCCGGCCTTCTCCGGGGGCGCGTCGGGAGTCTCGGGGCCGGACGTGCTCCGGGCATTCACGGTGTCGGGGGTGGCGTTCGCGATCCTCGGGGGCGCGGGGGCGCTCCTGGTGCGGAATCCGCCCACTCTTTCCCTCGCCGCGGCCGCCGCGGAGGGCGGACGGGACTACACGCCGGGCGAGATGGCACGGACCCCTCAGTTCTGGGCGGCCTTCGCGATGCTCTTCCTCAACGTGACGGCGGGCATCCTCTTCATCTCGAACGCGGTTCCCATCATGCGGGAGTTGACCGGAGCCGTTCCGGCCGTGGCGGCGGCGGTCTACGGAACCATCGCGCTCGCCAACGCGCTCGGCCGCTTCCTGTGGGGAGCGGTGTCCGACCGGGTCGGGCGGCGCGCCGCCTTCGCCGCCATCTACCTCCTCCAGGTCGCGGTCTTCCTGGTGGTCGGCCGGGTTCACTCGATGTGGATGGTGGCGCCGCTCTTCGCACTCGTGCTGCTCTGCTACGGCGGCGGCTTCGGGGTCATGCCGTCGCTCGTCGCCGACTGGTTCGGGACCCGGAACCTGGGCGTGAACTACGGGTGGGTGCTGCTGGCGTGGAGCCTGGCGGGCGTGGCCGGGCCGGCGTTCGTGGCCGTCGTGAAGGACCGGACGGGGACGTACGCGGGGGCGCTGCCGGTGACGGCCGCGGTGCTGGCGGTGGCGGTGCTGTTGCCGGTGGTGGTGAGGGGGCCGGGGGTCAGGCCCGTCCGCCACCCAGGATCCGCGCGGGGAGCATGATCACGGCGCGCAGGAGCGCGAAGACCCCGTCGACGGCGATCCCGACCAGACGGAAAGGGATCAACAGCAACCAGACCACCGGCCAGAGAAGGATCGCCAGGAGCGCAAGCGGCCAGCAGAGGGCGAGCAGCAGGAGGAACAGGAGGAGCCGGAGCATGGTCCCCAGTAATACGGACGCCGACTCCCGATATTTCCAGCGAAAATCCGCCGTCTATCCCGGCAGGTAGCTCTCGCCCTGCATGAGGAACCGGTCGACGCCGCGCGCCGCCCGCCTCCCCTCCTGGATGGCCCAGACCACGAGCGACTGGCCGCGCGATGCGTCGCCCGCCGCGAAGACGCCCGGGACGCTGGTGGACTTCTCGTCGTCGGTCCAGACGTTGCCCCGCTCGTCGAGCTTCACCCCCAGCTCGGCGATGGCGCCGGTCCGCTCCGGCCCGGTGAAGCCGAGCGCGAGGAGCACCAGGTCGGCCTTCACCACCTGCTCGGAGCCGGGGATGTCCCGCGGGCCGAAGCGCCCGTCGGCGTCCTTCACCCACTCGACCCGGATGGTATGGAGTTCCTTCACCCGACCCTGGGCGTCGCCCACGAACTTCTGGGTGGAGATCCCGAAGATGCGGGGGTCCTTCCCGAAGAGGGCGGCGGCCTCCTCCTGGCCGTAGTCGGTGCGGAAGATCTTGGGCCACTGGGGCCAGGGGTTGTCGCCGGCGCGCCGATCGGGCGGCCGGGGAAGGATCTCGAACTGGGTGACGCTGCGGGCGCCATGGCGGATGCTCGTGCCCACGCAGTCGGTCCCGGTGTCGCCGCCGCCGATGACCACCACGTCGCGCCCGGCGGCGCTGATGTAGCGCCCGTCCACGAGCCCGGAGTCGAGCAGGCTCTTCGTGTTCCGGGTCAGGAAGTCCATGGCCAGGTGGATGCCGTGGAGGCTGCGCCCCTCCACCGACAGGTCGCGGGCCTTGGTGGCGCCCACGCAGAGCACCGCCGCGTCGTAGTCGTTCAGGATGCGGTGCACCGGGATGTGTTTGCCCACCTCGGTGCCGGTGATGAAGCGCACGCCCGAGTCGGCCATGAGGTTCACCCGCCGCTGCACGATCCCCTTGTCGAGCTTCATGTTGGGGATCCCGTACATGAGCAGGCCGCCGACGCGGTCGGCCCGCTCGAAGACGGTGACCAGGTGGCCGGCGCGGTTCAGCTGCGCGGCGCAGGCCAGGCCGGCCGGCCCGCTGCCGATGACCGCGACCTTGTATCCGGTCCGGGTCTGCGGACGGTCCGGCTTCACCCAGCCCTCGGCGAAGGCCCGGTCGATGATGGAGACCTCGATGGACTTGATGGTGACGGCGTCGCCGTTCATGCCCACCGTGCAGGAGCCCTCGCAGGGGGCCGGGCAGACACGCCCGGTGAACTCGGCGAAGTTGTTGGTCTTCTGGAGGCGGATGAGCGCCTCCTGCCACTGCCCCTTGTAGACGAGGTCGTTCCACTCGGGGATGAGGTTATTGATGGGGCAGCCGGAGGCCATCCCGGCGATGAGCTTGCCGGTGTGGCAGAAGGGCAGGCCGCAGTCCATGCAGCGGGCCGCCTGGATGCGCAGCGTCTCGACGGGGACGGGCGGGTGGAACTCGTTCCAGTCCTTGAGGCGCTCCTCGGGGCTCCGGTCGTGGGCCGGCTCCCGCTCGTACTCCATGAACCCGGTCGGCTTGCCCATCTAGTTGCCCCCCACGCGCGCCTCGTCCCGGGCGTTCTCCTCGAACGCCGCCATCTCCGCCTCCTCGGGCGACAGCCCCTTGGCCCGCATGCGGGCCTGGGCCTCGAGCACGCGCCGGTAGTCGTTCGGGACCACGCGCACGAAACGGGGCGCGAACTCGGCCCAGGCGTCGAGCACCCGCCGGCCGCGGGCCGATCCGGTGAACTCCACGTGACGCTCGATCAGGGCCCGCAGCTCGGCCCTCTCGGCGGGATCGGCGAGCGGCTCGGCCTCGACCATCTCGCGGTTCAGGACCTTGCCGAGGGCGCCGTCCTTGTCGAGCACGTAGGCGATGCCGCCCGACATGCCGGCCGCGAAGTTCCGCCCGGTCCGGCCCAGGATGACCACCCGGCCGCCGGTCATGTACTCGCAGCCGTGGTCGCCCACGCCCTCGACCACCGCCGTCACGCCGGAGTTGCGCACGCAGAAGCGCTCGCCCGCCATGCCGCGGATGAAGGCCTCGCCGCCGGTGGCCCCGTAGAAGGCGACGTTGCCGATGATGACGTTCTCCTCGGCGACGAAGGTGGCGCCCCGGGGCGGGTAGACGACGATGCGCCCGCCGGAGAGCCCCTTGCCGATGTAGTCGTTGGCGTCGCCCTCGAGGGCGAGGGTCATCCCGGACGGGATGAAGGCCCCGAAGCTCTGCCCTGCCGAGCCCAGGAAGGTGAGCCGGATGGTCCCGTCGGGGAGCCCCTTTGCCCCCCAGCGGCGCGTCACCTCGCTGCCGGTGATGGTCCCGACCACCCGGTTCACGTTGCGGATGGGAATGGTCGCCTCGACCTTCTTCCCCTGCTCGATGGCCGGACGGCAGCGCTCGAGCAGCGTGGTCACGTCGAGCGACTGCTCGATGCCGTGGTCCTGCTTGATCTGGCAGGTGCGCGGCCACTCCCGCGGCACCTTGGGCTGGAAGAGGATGCGGGAGAAGTCGAGGTTGCGGGCCTTCCAGTGATCGACGGCGCGGCGCATCTCCAGCCGCTCCGGGTGCCCCACCATCTCGTCGATGGTGCGGAAGCCCAGCTCGGCCATGTACTCGCGCAGCTCGGTGGCCACGAAGCGCATGAAGTTGACCACGTGGGCCGGGTCGCCGGTGAAGCGCTTGCGCAGCTCGGGATCCTGCGTGGCCACGCCGACCGGGCAGGTGTTGAGGTGGCAGACCCGCATCAGGATGCAGCCCAGGACCACCAGCGGCGCGGTGGCGAAGCCGAACTCCTCGGCGCCGAGCAGCGCGGCCACCGCCACGTCGCGGCCGGTCTTCAGCTGCCCGTCGGCCTCGACGGTGACGCGGGACCGGAGGTTGTTGAGGAGCAGGACTTGATGGGCCTCGGCGAGCCCGAGCTCCCAGGGGATGCCGGCGTGCTTGATGGAGGTGAGGGGCGAGGCGCCCGTGCCCCCGTCGTACCCGGAGATGAGGATCACGTCGGCGTGGGCCTTGGCCACGCCGGCCGCGATGGTGCCCACCCCGACCTCGGAGACCAGCTTCACCGACACCCGGGCGCCGCGGTTGGCGTTCTTGAGGTCGTGGATGAGCTGGGCCAGATCCTCGATGGAGTAGATGTCGTGGTGCGGCGGCGGGGAGATGAGCCCGACGCCGGGGGTCGAGTGCCGGACCTTGGCGATCCAGGGGTAGACCTTGGAACCGGGGAGCTGCCCGCCCTCACCGGGCTTGGCGCCCTGGGCGATCTTGATCTGCAGCTCCTTGGCGTTGACCAGGTACTCGCTCGTGACCCCGAAGCGCGCCGACGCCACCTGCTTGATGGCGCTGTTCTTCGAGTCGCCGTTCGGCATCGGCGTGTAGCGGGCCGGGTCCTCCCCGCCCTCACCGGTGTTGGACTTGCCGCCGATGCGGTTCATCGCCACGGCGAGCGCCTCGTGCGCCTCCTTGGAGATGGATCCGTAGCTCATCGCTCCCGTCTTGAAGCGGCGGAGGATGGACTCGACCGACTCCACCTCGGCGAGCGGCACCGGCTTCGCCCCCTGCTTGAAATCCATGAGGCCGCGCAGGGTGCACAGCGTCTTCGACTGGTTGTTCACCAGCGCCGCGTATTCCTTGTAGGCGGCGTAGCTGCCGGTCCGGCAGGCGTGCTGCAGCCGGTGCACCGACTCGGGGTTGAAGAGGTGGTACTCGCCGTCGGAGCGGAACTGGTACTGGCCGCCGGTGCCGAGCGTGGTGTGCCGGATGGCGCGCGGCGGGTAGGCCCGGTAGTGCCGGTCCTTGACCTCCCTCGCCACCACGTCGATGCCGACGCCGCCGATGCGGCTCGACGTCCAGGTGAAGTACTCGTCGATGAAGTCCTGGTTCAGCCCCACCGCCTCGAAGACCTGGGCGCCGTGGTAGCTCTGGATGGTGGAGATCCCCATCTTGGACAGGACCTTCACGATCCCCTTGTTGACGGCCTTGATGTACTTCTTCTCGGCCTTTTCGGCAGGGCCGGGGATGAGCCCCTGGCGCACCTGGTCGTGGATGGTCTCGAAGGCCAGGTAGGGGTTCACGGCGCTGGCACCGAAGCCGATGAGCAGCGCGAAGTGGTGCACCTCGCGGGGCTCGCCCGACTCGAGGACGATGCCCACCCGGGTCCGCGTTCCCTCGCGCAGGAGGTGGTGGTGCACCGCCGACACCGCGAGCAGCGCCGGGATGGGGGCGTCCCACTCGTCGTGACCGCGGTCGGAGATGACGAGCAGGTTGTGCCCCTCGGCGATGGCCTCTGAGGCCTGCACCTGCATGTCCTCGATCGACTTGCGCAAGCCCGCGCCGCCGTCGGCGACCGGGAAGAGGGCGGGGATGGTGATGGATCGGAAGCGCCGGCTGGCCGGGCCGCCGTCGAGGGCGCGGATGCGCTCCAGGTCCTCGTTGGTGAGGACCGGCGTGGGCACCTCGAGCTGGTGGCAGGACTCGGCAGTGGGCTCAAGGAGGTTCCGCTCCGGGCCCACGGCCGTCTCGATGCCCATGATGATCTCCTCGCGGATGGCGTCCACGGGAGGGTTCGTGACCTGGGCGAAGAGCTGCTTGAAGTAGCCGTAGAGGAGCTGCGGCTTCTCGGAGAGGACCGCCAGCGGCGTGTCGGTGCCCATCGACCCGAGCGGCTCGCTGCCGGTCGTGGCCATGGGGTTGATGAGGACCTTCAGGTCCTCGGCGGTGTAGCCGAAGGTCTCCTGCCGGCGCAGCACCGTCTCGTGATCCGGCGCGTGGACCGAGGGGGGCGAGGGCAGGTCCTCGAGCTTCACCAGGTGCTGCTTCAGCCAGTCGGCGTAGGGCTCGGCCGACGCGATCCGCTGCTTCAGCTCGTCGTCGGGGACGATGCGCTTCTCGCGCGTGTCGACGAGGAACATCCGACCCGGCTGCAGCCGCCCCTTCTGCTTCACGTTCTCGATGGGGATGTCGAGGACGCCCACCTCGGAGGCCATGACCACGAGCCCGTCGTGGGTGACGTAGTAGCGGGCCGGGCGCAGGCCGTTGCGGTCCAGCGTGGCGCCGACCACTTCCCCATCGGTGAAGGCGATGGAGGCCGGGCCGTCCCAGGGCTCCATGAGGCAGGAGTGGAACTCGTAGAAGGCCTTCTTCTCCGGGCTCATCGACTCGTGCTTGGCCCAGGGCTCCGGGACCATCATCATCATGGCGTGCGGCAGCGAGCGCCCCGAGAGGTGCAGGAGCTCGAGCACGTTGTCGAACATGGCCGAGTCGGAGCCGCCGGTGTCGACGACGGTGAGGACCTTCTTCAAGTCCGCGCCGAAGAGCTTCGAGGCCATCTGGCTCTGCCGCGCGTGCATCCAGTTGATGTTCCCGCGCAGCGTGTTGATCTCTCCGTTGTGGGAGATGAACCGGTACGGGTGCGCGCGGGACCAGCTCGGGAAGGTGTTGGTGGAGAACCGGGAGTGGACCATGGCGATGGCGGACGCCATCTCCGGGTCGGACAGGTCCGGGTAGAACTCGCGCAGCTGCCCGGCGTTGAGCATCCCCTTGTAGACGAGCGTGCGGCAGGAGAGGCTCGCCACGTAGAACTCGCGGCGGCCGGGGATGTTGGAGCGGAGGATCGACTTCCTGGCCATGCGGCGGATCACGTAGAGCTTGCGCTCGAACGCCATCACGTCGTCGGCCACCGCACCGGCCCCCACCAGCAGCTGCCGGATCACCGGCTGGCTGGCCTTGGCCATGTCACCCAGCGTGGATGCGTCGTACGGGACGTCGCGCCAGCCCAGCAACAGCTGCCCCTCGGCCCGCACCGCCTCCTCGAGCTTCCGCTCGCAGGCGGCCCGGCTGGGGGCGTCGGAGGGCAGGAAGACCATCCCGGCGGCGTAGCGCCCGGCATGGGGGAGCTCGATCCCGAGCCGCGCGGCCTCCTTGCGGAGGAAGGCGTCGGGGTTCTGCAGGAGGATGCCTGCGCCGTCGCCGGTGTTCTTCTCCGCGCCCGCCGCGCCGCGGTGCTCGAGGTTCACGAGCACCTGGAGAGCCTGCTGTACGATGGCGTGGGACTTCCGCCCGGCGATGTCCACGACGAAGCCGAACCCGCAGGCGTCGTGCTCGTTGGCCGGGTCGTAGAGACCCTGCTTCTCCGGTAGCCCCGTCGTCATCTCGCTTGTCACCCTCGGAAAACCCTTGTCGCGAGGCCCGAATGCCGCGCGGCGGACCGCGCAGTTTCCCCGATCGCGACGCGGTGGGTCAAGGGTTAGAGGGGCCGGAAGGTACCTTCAAACGGGGGAGTTCGTTCGGGGGTTGTGCAGAAGTCCGATATCGCCGATTCACGGCCATCGGCCTTCCCGGGATCCCGGTAGGCCCAGGACACACAGTTCAAGACCATGTGCGGCGATGAAGGCGAAAAACCCTGCCTCTTCAGGGCCTTACGGTGTGACGCGCGAGGACATATCTTGTCCTTGGATGGCTCGTCACCCGGGGAGGGGACCTCGGCGACGAAGGAAGTTTTCGCTGACGGGAGGCTTCACCAAATGACGCACCGATCGATCGTCGCTCTCGCAATCGCCGCTCTCTTCACCGCCGCCTGTGGAGGCTCCACCTCCGACACGACGGGCGGGACACCACCGGCTGGCCAGGCGATCGTCGTGGCCACTTCCCCCGCCGAGGCGGACGTCGCCCCGGGTGGAACGGTGAAGTTCGGCGCCCAGGTGACCGGCACCGCCGACGGCTCGGTGACCTGGCAGGTCGCGGAGGCAGATGGAGGAACGGTCGACGCGACCGGCCTGTACACGGCGCCGGCCATCGATGGCACCTTCCACGTCCGTGCCGTGAGCGTCGCTTCCTCCAAGAGCAACGGGTCGAGCGTGGTGCGGGTGAAGAAGGGCGCGGCGGCGCAGGTGTCGGTGGCGGTCGATCCCGCAACCGCCACCGTGCCGGCCAGCGGCACGAAGGTCTTCGCCGCTGCCGTCGCCGGCACGACCAACCTCACGGTCACCTGGACGGTCCAGCAGGGCTCGAGCTGCGGGTCGATCTCGTCGGGCGGCGTCTACACGGCGCCGAACGCCGGAGCGACGTGCACCGTGGTGGCCACCAGCGCCGCCGACACGACGAAGAGCGGAAGCGCAACCGTCACCGTGACCCCTCCCCCGCCCCACGTCGTCGCCATCTCCCCGGGCTCCGCCTCCATTCTCACGGGCGGCACGACGACCTTCAGCGCCACTGTCACGGGCACCACGACGGGCGAGTCCACGGCCGTGACCTGGTCGGTTCCCGCCGGCGCCGGCACCATCGGCGCGACCACCGGCGTCTACGTCGCTCCGGCCACCCCCGGCACGTACACGGTCACCGCCACCAGCGTCGCGACACCTTCCGGGACCTCGACCGCCACGGTCACGGTCACCGCGGCTCCGGTCATCGCCGTCAGCGTCGCTCCGGGGACGGCGTCCATCCTGACCGGCGGCACCGTCACCTTCACCGCCACCGTCTCCGGGACCTCGGCCGGCCAGTCCACGGCCGCGACCTGGTCGGTCCCGGCCGGCTCGGGCTCCATCGGCGCCACCACCGGCGTCTACGTGGCACCCGCCACCCCCGGCACCTACACCGTCACCGCCACCAGCATTGCCGACACCTCCAAGAAGTCCACCGCCACGGTCACCGTGACGGCCCCGCCGGTCACCATCGCCATCAGCCCGACCACCGCGACGTTGGACGCGTGCATGGGTCAGGTATTCACGGCCACGATCACCAACTCCTCCAACTCTGCGGTGACCTGGTCGGTCGTCGAGGCAGGCGGCGGGACGATCACGAACGGCGCCTACTTCGCGCCGACCACCGCCGGCACCTACCACGTCATGGCCGTCAGCCAGGCCGACCCCACCAAGACGATCCAGGCGACCATCACGGTGGGTGCGGAGAAGGTGCTCTCGGTCGCGGTGACGCCGGGCAGCGGGACCGTGAACGCGACCGGGCAGCTGGCGTTCGCGGCGACCGTGACCACGACTTGCGGGACCTTCGCGGCGCAGTAAACGAGGGCGGAACGCTTCCTCGCACGGAGACGCCGGCGGAATTGACACCGCCGACGCCACCGTGCGAGGTATTCGGTCCTTCGTCCTGGATCGGCGTGCGGCCCTCTCAATGAACTCGACCGGATTGCCCCACTGGAGAGTGACGAGGGTCGGCCGGATCGTCCGCAAGTTCAGGAACCGGCTGCTGCGGCTTCCGCCCAGCCCTGGACCTTCCTTCCAGATGGCCTATGTCGTGCTCCTCGGTGACGAGGTGCACAACTTCATGCGCGGCCTGCAACTCGAGATCCTGGAGGAATTCGGCGTCAACCTGGGGCTCTCCGCTCCGCCGCACGTGACGCTGAAGCTCGGCTTCTTCGCACCCGACGTTCGTCCGTTCGCCCGACACGTCGCCGACCTTGCCCTCTCCATCCGGCCCTTCACCCTCCGGTTCAACGGCATCGGGTTCTTTCCCGAAGGCTTCGCCTACCTCGGCGTCGACCACGACGGAGAACTGGAAGCACTCCGGCGGCAGGTGGTGGCGCAGGTAAATGATCGCTTCGGGGTGGAGCCGTACGCGCTGGAGCGGGGGACCGATTACAAGCTTCACGCGACCCTTGCTCACGGCCTCACCCGTGCCGAGTTCGAGGCCGTCCAGAAACGGCTGCGTGACGTGCGTGTCGACCTGTCCTGTCCCGTGACCCACCTGGCGCTGATCTTCCGATGGACTGAACGCTGGGTCACCTTCCACCGTGCTGCCCTCGCGGGTGAGTCATCGACCAGCCCCGACCTCCGGCCGGGTGTCGTAGGCGTGTCATGACCGGCCGGTCTCCCAACAGGCCAGTCGAGTCCGATGCCCGGACCGAGGGGCTCAGGTTCAGGAGGCAGTTCTTCCTTGGCCCGACCCCCCTGGGTGGACTCGAGGGCTGGCACCGCGTTCAACTCACGGACAAGTTCGCGTTGACGATCCACCCGGATCTCGAGTTTCACAGAGCCGTTGCGGGCGGGCGTTCGTTGACGCTGCTGGGCTTCCTGCTGGACCCGGAGGACCCGGCCGCGACGAGCCTCGACATCCTCGAGCGACTGCTGCGGGAAATGGACGACGCGGTCCGTCTCCCGGAGCTCACGAACATGCTGGGTGGCCGGTGGGCGCTCCTGGCCATGGACGAGCGGCGCTCGATCCTGTTCCACGACGCGGGAGGACAGCGATCGGTCTACTACGGCCGGCGGGCCGCATCCGAGGGGATCCGTTGCGCTTCCCAGCCCGGCTTGCTCGCCACCGCGCTGGACGCCTCCATCGATCCCGAGGCTCGCGACTCCATGTGCTCGCCGGGCTGCCGGACCTACTGGCTGCCGGGTGACACGTCGCTCTTCGAGGGGATTCGCGCCCTCCTCCCCAATCACTACCTCGACCTCGACCAGGGCACGGCGCATCGGTACTGGCCGACCAGCGAGACCGAGCTGCCCCGATGGAACGACCCCGTGGCAGAGAGCGCGCGGATCCTGGAAAGGACCGTCGAGGCAGCGGCTCGTCGCTACCCCCTGGCGCTCTCCATGACGGCGGGGTGGGACAGCCGCCTCACGCTCGCCCTGGGGCGCCCGCACCGGGATCGGCTCTACTCCTTCACGCTGGCCTACCATTTCTCCCCGCGCGACATTCCAGATCACACCATCCCGGCCCGTCTCCTTTCCAGGCTGGGGATGGCGCACAGGCTCCTCCTGCCACCCGCCCGTATCGACGGGTCCTTCGACTCGGCGTGTCGCGAGGCCAACCCGTCGGCGAAGGAAACGAGCTTCGTGGAAGCCCAGGCCCTCCTGGAGGGAAGCCCCCCTGGCCGCCTCTGCATCACGGGCGACGTGGCCGAGGTCGTGAAGTGCCTTTATCGGAACACCGGCGGCGAAGGGGAGCCGCTGACGCCGCATGGCCTTGCCTCCCTGTGCCGCGCGGGTTCGCATCCCTTTGCAATCCGTGCCTTCGAGTTCTGGCTGGCGGGAGCTCCGAGGGCTGGGCCTATCCACCTGCTCGACCTCTTCTGCTGGGAGCAGATGGTGGGCAGATGGCAAGCGCTCATCCGGTCCGAGTTCGACATCGTCCAGGACTCCTTCTCGCCGCTCAACAGCCGCCACCTGGTCATGGGGATGCTCACCGTGGACGAGGGCGAGCGCAGGCCACCCGACCACGTCTTCCTTCGTCGCCTGATCGAACGCCTCTGGCCGGAGGTGCTCATGGAGCCGATCAATCCACCGGAGCCCGTTCGCCTGCGAAACGTCGTGAGCAGGGTCCTGGACGGGGTTGGCATGTCCAGGTCGCTTCGCGACCGACTCCGCCGCCTGCGGGGCATCTAGCGTCACGGGCGAGGACTTGACGCGTTGGGCTTGCTCCGCTCGCCTTTCGGGCGCACGCGCCAAGGATGCGCTGCCCCCCAGCGGTCCCCGTCAGGGGCCCGGATCCTCCGGCAGGATGTCGCGACGAACGATGTCCTCGAACCGCTCGATCCGGCGGATCGGCTCGACACGACCGCGCTCGATCAGGATCACGCCCGGCTGGGGATACGAGAAGGACGTCGAGTACGGCACGAAGTAGGCTCCGGCGTCCATGATGGCCAGCCCGTCTCCCTCCTCGAGCTCGGGCAGCATGCATGCCCCGTAGAGAACGTCACCCGGTGTACAGGTCGGACCGACCAGACGATAGGGCCTCCGCGAACTGCCGGGCCGCGGGGCAATGGCGAACACCTGATGGGACTCGCTTCGCGCGGCGTCCGCGACGTTGATCCCGGCGTCGAGAACGGCCCAGGCGAGCCCTGAGGGTTCGGGCTCGCGTAAGCGCACCACCCGGCAGAGCAGGAACTGCGTATTGCCGGTCGCAGCGCGCCCTGGCTCCAGGAAGACTCGCGGGGTGGCTCGCCCCTTGGCCGTGAACTGCCCCTCCACCCTTTCCCGGATCCTCGCGACGTAGGCGTCGATGCCGAGCACGTCCTCGGGAGGTCGCGGGGGGAGCTGGAGGCCCAGGGCCTCCGCCACGCGGCTCGCTCGACGCTGACGGGGTCCGACCGTCGGGCACGCCAGGCTCCCTCCCAGGTCGAGGATTTCCAGGTCCAGTCCGAGGCGTGCGCGGAGCTCGTCGGCGAAGGCGAGCACTCCGGAAAGCAGGAAATCGAGCCGATCGAGGGATGCGATCTCGCCGCCGAGGTGACAGTGCAGCGCCACGACATCCAGATCCGGCATCGCGAGGGCCTCCCGGAAGGCCTCCATCGCGGCCCCGGTCTGGACCTTCTCCCCGAACTGACCGGACCAGCCCCCGGGAAGGGTGACACGAATACCGATCCTCGGTCGCTTCCCGAGCTGCCGCGCCGTCGCCGCCAGCAGGGCCAGTTCGGCCCTGGAGTTCACGTTGAGCAGTCCGATCTCGCGCCGCACGGCCTCGATGACCGACTCCGGCGACTTTGCGGGACCGTTGTAGACGATCCTCCCAGGTGGCACGCCGAGCCGGAGGGCAAGCCAGAGCTCGTAGGCGCTCACCACCTCCGCACCCATACCCCGCTCGTGAAGTCTCCGGAGGACTCCGGGAACCGGATTCGTCTTGTAGGAGTAATAGGCCTCGCACGAGCCGGCCGCGGCAGGGGGGCGGGCCATGAAGCGCGCCGCGTTCTCGTCCAGGCGTTCCCCATCCACCACGTGGAGCGGCGATCCCCATTTCTCGAACAGCGCGCGCAGTTCCACCTGCCCGAGGGAGAGGGCGCCGTCCGGCGCCCGCTCCAGACGCCATTCCTCGGGCTGCAGTTCGCGGCCCTTCGGCAAGGCAGCCTTGGCCACCGGACGGACGATCTTCTTCACCCAGTCGCGCCCACTCGACCAGGCCTTCTTCCGGTGCTCGCGCTTGCTCACAGGCCGTTCCTCCGATGGACTTCTCGAGATGCCAGGCTCTCGCTGAAAAAGGTCACCAGACGGGCCTCCAGGGCACCCACTTCGTCCCCACTCCACCCACCGTGGCCGCCGCCGGGGACCACCCACATGCTCGCCGGCCCGCAACTCCGGGCCAGGACCTGGCGACCTTCGCCCACGGGCGCTTCCGGATCCCGTTCACCGTAGATGAGCAGCAGTGGCCTGGGAGCCAGTCCGCAGATCCGCTCTCCGGGCGCCAGGTCGGCGACATCGACGCCACTGGCCCTGTACGTCCACCGGGCCGGCAACTCCGTGAGGAATCCGTGTGCCCCGTAGTCGTGGATCACCAGCTCCTCCAGGCTCCCGTGCATCGCCTCGAGCACGATGGCCGCGACGCGGCCGTCATCGATGGCCACGTCGGCGGCGGCCAGCGCACCGATGGAGAACCCGACGATACCGATGCTCCCCGGGCCGACGTCTGGCCGCGTCGCCGCGAAGTCGATGGCCGCCCGCACGTCCCGCCGCTCCTGGTCTCCGGACGTGGAGAGTTCACCTCCGCTCTCCCCGTGCGCCCGAAGGTCGAATGCGAGAACGCCGAATCCATGGCGGGCCAGCATCAACGCTTGCGGAACCATCTGCTCCCGGCTCTCGCCCCACCCGTGGACCAGGATGATGGCCGACCCGTTCCGGGGAGGAAGCCACCACCCACGGATCCCCACCCCGTCCGCCGCCGAAAAAGCGACCGGTTGGAAACCCGCCAGGTCCGCCCGGCCCTGGAGCGACCGCACGGGTTGCCGGGTCGGGTGAAGGTCGGCCCTCGCGAGCAGTGCGGAGCGGACGGGCACCGCGACGGTGGCGAGCGCCAGCGTACCCAGGAGGAGACCGACTCCTCGTTTCCACAATTTCGACCCGGTGGTCACCTACCCGAGGCTCCGAGGACTCGGGCCGCGCGGCGGCGAATGCGTTCGGGAATCGCTGCCGCGTCGAGCCCTGCACGGTACGCGAGGGCCGCAAGTGCCCCGCTGGGAATCAGGCGAGCCAGCCAGAGCAGCGCCGCCACGTCCGTGCCGGGGTAGTGCCTGGCTGCGCTCGACAGATTGGCGAGCGCGACGTCCCGCTCCCCCTTCGAGAGCGCCGCCTTGCCGACCAGGAACTGCCGGAACGCACGCAGGGCCATCAGTTCCGGGTCGTCGGGCGCTGCCGACAGGTAGAAGAGATCCAGGTAGCGGAGAACTTCCCGGTGAAACCTGACGGCGGCCCGGCCCGTGACGATGTGGTCCTCCGCGATCCGCTTCTTTCCGATTCCGTATTCGTGCTTGATGCAGCCCGGAATCGACAGCATGTTCATCGGGAACTCCCGGCAGAGCGCCGCGAGGTAGCCGAAGTCGGATGCGGCCGGTGAGTTCGTGTCCTGGGGGCCGAGCGTCTCCATGGCGTGGCGCGTGATGACCGTCGGTTGCATGGCCATCAGCCAGCCCCAGCGCCACCCCTGGAAGATCCGTCCCGAATAGTGGTGGGGCCGGGGGAACGGCGACTCCTGGAGCGCATCCCGGGCCCAGTCGCCCACCTCGGTCCGCTGCTGGTAGAACCAGAGATAGGGGTCGCCATTCGGTGGCTGCTGGGTGAATGCTGAGGACCCGATTCGCCGGGCCGTCTCCGGATACCAGTCCGAGGTCTCGACCCGGAAGTGCTTCAGGTAGTTCTGGTTGCCGAAATCCTCCCAGAACTCGGACGTGAGCGCGTGTTCCCGCGGGAAGGCCTCGAAGAACGCCGACGCCAGGCGGAGGTGGTGAGGGGTCCACTCGTCATCCGAGTCGATGAAGGCGATGAGGTCCCCCTTCGCGGCCGCGAGTCCCGTGTTCCTGGCCCCGGGGAGCCCCCGGTTCTCCTGGACGATCACGCGGAGCCTGGGGTCGGACCCAGCGATCAGGTCCTTCGTCCCGTCCGTGGATCCGTCGTCGACGACGATGAACTCGAAGTCGCCGAACGTCTGCGCCCGGACGCTCTCGATCGAACGTCCGATGACGTCTGCGCGGTTGTATGTCGGCATCAGGACGGAGAATCGGGGCATGGGTCCCTCGGCTCGGCTCGACGTCGGGAGGTCCTAGGTCTTCGTCTGGAAGGGGAGGATGGCCTCGAGTTCGGGCCCGGCCACGCGAACGAGCGGTACACCGGCAACCTCGAGGTCGTGGAGGACCCGCCGGGCCTCCTCCCGCTCGACCTCCCGGACCGGACGGGGGCCAGCCTTGTCCGCCTCCGGCTTCCCCTCGTCCGTCGCCCCTGCCACCTTGCGCCGCTCGGGGTTGAAGTTCTCACTCGCCGTCTCGCTGCCGAGGAGGCGTCGCCGAAGTTCCCCACCTCGCGCCTTCAGCCAGTGGATGCTGGGGACCCGGTACACCTGGATGGCGGCCGTGGGTGTCACGACCCCGCCCCAGCGGGACTTGTAGTACGCATAGTTCCCACCCAGGTTGTAGGCCCGGGCGCCCGCCTGGATGGCGCTGCCGAAGGTCATGAGCCAGAGAAGCGTGCCCGGACCGACATCGTCATAGGCCTCGTCGAAGGCAACCTCGAGCGAGTACCATGTACCCTCGAAGCTCCCCGCGATGCTTGCCGCGACGGGCAGGCCATCGAGGAGCACGATGTCGAACCCGAGCGCGAGCGGCTGGCCCGGCTCGCAGAGTTCCCGGTAGAACGCCATGCGTTTCGGATGGCGACGGATCCCGGCCTGCGCAGCTTCCTTCCAGCTCCTGCGCTCGACGTCCAGGAAGAGGTCGAGGAGTGCGCGTCGGGCCCTGGGGTCGCACGACGCGACCACCTCGACCCTTCCAGCCTGCAGCAACTTGCGTCCCCGGCTCGCCACGTTCCGGCGGTGGGAAGAACCAAGCGCCTTGTAGTACTCCTTCAGTGAACGGAACGGCAGGGGCGCGGTCGTGTTGGGCATGTTCTCGAAGCGCCTCACATGGAACCTTCCGGACGCCATCGTCGGCAGCCGGTCGAGCCCGGACTCCGCGTCCTGGAAGAGAAGCTCGAGGAAGGTCCAGTTCCGGTCCTGTGTCAGGAGGTGCCGAAATACGGCCTCGCAGCAGCGCGCCTCGTCCTCGGCACGGGCGACGAGACCGGGCCGGTCGGTGTCGTGGTCCGCGAGCATCCCGATACGCCGGCACTCGACCCCCAGCACCCGCTCCCTTCGGCGCCGCAGGGGAAGGTACCCGACCAGCCGGCTGCCCTCACGCACCGCCAGGAAGAGCATCTGGTCGTCCGGCCGGGCGTACTCGTCGTGCGCCACCAGGGTCTGGAGGTACTCGAAGGTTGCGAAGGGGCAGGGGCGACGGGCTCCCAGGTTCAGGGCGTCCATCTCCTCCCGGATGGAGGACAGTTCCGCGAAGGACGTGAATGGGTGAACCGTCAGTTCAGGCATGTGACCGCTTTCTAACGAATGCGTGGGGCCGGGCGCCTCCATTTGCAGGATTGCGAGTGCCAGAACGAGTCCCGTGATCAAGGGTCGCCTCCCGACGCCGCCGCGCCCGGGAGGCGTCGGCACGGGTCCAGCCTCGTGGTAAACATCGCGCTCGGGTGGAGGGAGCCGACGACATGACGATGCCTGCTGACAGGCCGGCCGCGCTGCTCACCATGGCGGAGTACTACGGTACGCTCGCCGGCGTGCGCGCGCTGGGCCGCGCCGGGGTCGCGGTGTGGGTCGCCGACGCCGCAAGGCTGTCGCCCGCCCGATGGTCACGTCACGCAACCGCGACGCCCATCTGCCCAGACCCTGAAACCGCTCCTGCCGCGTTCGTCGACTGGCTCGTCGCGCTGGGCCGGCGCATGCCCGGAACCGTGATCCTGCCCACGAGCGACGGACTGGAGTGGTTGCTCGCCGTCCACCGGGAAAGGCTCGCGCCACACTTCCGGCTGGCGGTCCCGGACCTCGAAGCGGTCTATTCCGTCCTCAACAAGTGGCGACTCCGGGAGGCCTGCCTGGGTTCGGGCCTGGACGCGCCCTGGACAGCCCTTCCCGAGAACGACGATGCCCTGGACCGGCTCTCCCGGGAAGCGACCTTTCCCCTGATCGTGAAGCCCCAGACCCAGGTTGGGCTCTGGCCGCACCAGAAGGGACGCGTCGTCCACTCTGCGTCCGAGCTCCGAGGGCTCTACACCGACCTGTGTCGGTCGACGCAGGTTCAGCCGGCGCTCCTGGCCATCGATCCGGGTGCCGCGCGTCCCCTCCTGCAGGCCTTCGCGCCGTCCGCAGCGGAGGGCATCTACAGCCTGAGCGGCTTCGTGCACCGCGCCCGCCGGATCTTCGTCGTGCAGGCGTCGCGCAAGATCCTGCAGCGCCCGAGACTGCTCGGCACGGGGCTCTGCTTCGAGGAGGCCGAGGTCCTGGCCGACCTGGCCGCAGGCGTCGAGCGGCTCTGCCACAGGGTCGGGCTCGACGGGGTGTTCGAGGTCGAGTTCGTGGAGGTGGGGGGGCGACGCCAGGTCATCGATTTCAACCCCCGCTTCTTCGGGCAGATGGCCTTCGACGTCGACCGGGGGGTGAACCTCCCCCTCCTCGCCTATCTGGCGGCGATCGACGACGGGCCCGCGCTCGACCGCGTCGCCGCCGAAGCCCGGGACGCGGCTGCGCGCCGCACCGGTCGAACCTTCTGCAACCGGGTGCAGCTCCGCAGCCACCTGCTCCTCCGGCGACTCGCCGGGTCGGCCCCCCCGGGCGAGGCAGCCCGCTGGAACGGATGGCTGCGGCAGCACGCGGGCAGGGTCACCGACCCGTGCATCGACGCGGAGGACCTCGCACCGGGCCTGGTCGAGGTCCTGCGCGAGGCACGGGCGACGCTGCGCCATCCTCGCGCCGCCTGGCGCGCGGCCCGGCGCGGGTAGCTGCCCGCCGGTTTTCCGTGCGCGGGAGCGGCCCTCCCGGGTATCCAGGGAGCCCCGGCGGGGAACCGGCCGAGTGGGCCTGCGTCCTACCCGTGGAGTCTCGCGGGGATGCCCTCCGACCGTGTACGCCCAGGTATGCGACTCCACTGGGGGATTCGGGCGGCACGGGGATGCTGTCTAATGTACCCGATGGCCATCATCGAACGACGCCACGCAGCGGTGCTCCTCCGTCTCTCGCTCGTCGCCGGGCTTCTCCAGGGATGCGGGGGAACCTCCGAGGGGCCGGGCCCCGTGGACGGCACGGGTCTCGTCGTCCAGCCCCCGTCGGCGACGGTACCCGCTCTCGCCACGAAGACGTTCACGGTGAGTGCCCCGGTCTCCGTCCGGTCGGTCGCGTGGACGGTGCAGGAGGGCTCCACGGGTGGATCGATCACCTCATCCGGCCTCTACACGGCGCCGGCAGCGGCTGGAAGCTTCCACGTCGTGGTGGCGAGCGCCACCGACCCCACCGTTCGGGCCACGGCGACCGTGCTCGTCACTGGCTCCTCGCTCCCGGTCACCGTGACGGTGACCCCCTCGGTCTCGTCGGTTCCCGCATCCGGGGTCCAGCAGTTCACCGCGACGGTGGCCAACGCCTCCAACGGCACCGTGAACTGGTCGCTGAAGGAGGGGGCCTCCTGCGGAACCATCAGCGCCTCGGGACTCCTGCAGGCTCCCGCCTGGTCGGCAGTATGCACGGTGGTGGCCACCTCGGTCGCCGACCCCACGCGAAGTGGGTCGGCCGCGGTCACCGTCGCCGGTGGTACGGGCACGGCCGTCCAGGCCGGGGCCATCCGAACGCAGACGTGGACCTCGGCGGGCTCTCCCTACCGCGTGTTCGGGGACGTTTACATTCCGTCCGGTAACAGGCTGACCATCCGGCCCGGGGTCCAGGTCCGGTTCCAGGGGCACTACCGGATGGAGGGGCCCGGGATCATCGACGCTCGTGGGACTTCTCCCGCCCAGCGGGACATCCTCTTCACCGCCGAGGACCCGGTCGCAGGCTGGTACGGGATCCGGATCTGGAACGGAACCGGGGCCATCGGGACCGCGCCGGACGTGGGGGACTACCACCTCGAGAACTGCATCATCGAGAACGTCGTCAAGGACCGGTCGCGACTCCGCTCGTTCGGAGACGCGGTCTACAACGATTCGCGCGGGGCACTGTACGTCTACGGCGCCACCGCCTGGACGGCGGGCGCTCCCGAGGATTACGCGGGCCTCAAGTACAGCGACCTCCACCTCAACGGCCTCATGCTCCGCAACAACCGGGCGGTCTCGACCGACTCCCCGGAGTCGAAGGGAGGGGCCATCTACTTCAACACCCTGAGCGGTTCCATCCAGCCGATCTGGACCGACATGGTGTTCGACCGGAACATGGCCGTGGTGGCAGGGGGAGCCTTCATGATGCACCACTCGGGCCCGGTCACCTTCAAGAACTCCGTGATGACCGGCAACGTCGTCACCGTGCCCGAGCAGGCAGGGGCGGGCGGGGCCATCGGCTACTGGGACGTCTCCGGCCCGGTGACCCTCGACAACGTGGTGTACACCCGCAACGATCCCCCGGGATTCGCGACGGCCGAGGCCCCCTCGGTGATCGTGCTGAACCCCCCTCCCTGAACCTGCCGCCGCCTCCCGGACGTCCCCTCACCGCATGGGTGGCGCTCGCGCCCGGAGTCGCCTATCGTGCCGGCCAACATCGAGTGAGTTCTCCTGGAATGGCCAACGACACCCCACTTCATCGCGTCGATCCGTCTTTCCCCCCTTCGTCCCCGGGAGGCGACGGACCGCTCTTCGACTGGCCGGCCCTCGGGCATGACGTCGTCTTCGTGTGCGGGGCACCGCGCCGGCATCCCGTGCTTGCGGCCACGATCTTCGTCCTGGTGGTCGCCATCGCCATCGCCGCGGCGGTTCTCCTTCCTCGCACCTACTACACCGAGGCGCGGATCCTGGCGTCCCGAAACCTCATCATGCCTGCCCTCGGGAATCCGAACCGTTCGATCCCGCTGGATGCAGACGCCCCGACACGGGCCGCCGCCGAGACCATCCTCCGCAGGGACAATCTCCTCGTCCTGATGGACCAGACGGACCTGCTCGCCGCCTGGCAGAGGGAGCGCCCGTTTCTCAACCGCGCCAAGGACTGGCTGACGTCCCTGGTCTCGGGTACGCCCGATCTGGAGGAGCAGCGTCGGGCCCTGGTCTACCTCCTCGAGAAGCGGCTCAAGGTCACCACGGGCGATGGGGTCATCACCATCGGGATCGAGTGGTCGGACCCCCGGATGGCCTACCAGCTCGTCACACTCGCCCAGCAGAACTTCCTCGAGACCCGGCACGCGATCGAGGTTTCCACGATCGCCGAGGCCATCTCCATCCTCGAGGGGCACGCGGCGACGGCCAGGGGGCGTGTCGACACCGCGATGTCGGAGCTCGAGAAGGAGCGGGAGTCCCGCCGCGCTTCCCCGGCGACCCGGCAGCCGACGCGCGTGGACGGCGAGGCCACCGTCTCTCCCGAGGTTGCCAACCTTCGGGTGATGCTCGTGGCCAAGCGGCGAGCCCTCCAGGACCTGGAGGAGTACCGGCAGCGCCGCCTGGTCGAGCTGCAGTCGCAGCTCACGGAGCTCTCGGCAAGCTACACCCGGAGTCATCCCCTCGTGGTCGCCACGACCGAGAGCATCCAGTCCCTGCAGAAGGACTCCCCGCAGGTGGCCCAGTTGCGTCGCGACGAGCGGGACCTCCTCGCCCAGCTCACCGCTCGCGGCGGTTCGGCCGCCGATCTGGACACGCGCCGGACCGGAGGTTCCTCCGGTAGCAGGCCGGTCGCCCCGGCGTTCGCGAGGGAGGGCCGCAAGGAGCAGGAGAGCGAAACGGTCCAGTACTGGCGGACCCAGCTCGACTACGCCCTGCAGAAGTACGAGAGCCTGGCCGGCCGCATCGAGGCCGCGCGGATCGAGCTCGACACCGCGCGGGCCGCCTTTGCCTACCGCTATGTCGTGATCCGCCCTGCCGAGGTCACGAAGAAGCCCTCCAAGCCGAACGTCCCGCTGCTGATCGTGGCGGGCATCCTCGGCGGCGCCGTCCTCGCGATCCTGGGAACCGCGCTCCTCGACTTCTGGAGGGGCGTCCTCCCGCGGCCGTGGGGGATCGGCGGCCTGGTCCGGAACCCCGTCTCGCGACGGGGAGAGGCTTCCTGAGGCTCCGGATGTTCAGCGCCCTTCGCGACGACGCCATCCAGCTGGCCACGGCCGCCACCGGGCAGACGACGCCCCGAGCGATCGCACGCCTCGTCTTCGGGAGCGATTCCTACCGGATCACCTTCCTCAACCGGATCCGGGAGGCGTCCCGCCGTTTGCACATCCCGCTCGTCAACCACATCCTGCGCATGGTGCAGACCGCCATGTTCTCGATCGAGATCGACTCCCGCGTGGTGCTCGGCCGGGGTGTCTACTTCGTTCACAGCCTCGGGGTGATCATCGGCGGGGACGCCCGCATCGGCGACCGGGTCCGGTTCTACGGGAACAACACCGTGGGGACGGTACGCGACGACGGCTACCCGGTGATCGAGGAAGACGTCTGGATCGGCGCAGGAGCACGGATCCTGGGGCCCATCCGGATCGGCGCCCGGTCCCGCATCGGCGCCAACGCCGTCGTCCTCAAGGACGTCCCTCCCGACTCCGTCGCAGCAGGCATTCCAGCCACCATCCGCCCTCGCAAGGACGTCGACGCCGCTGCTGCGTCGACGCCCTGACGGACCCGGACGCAGGTGCCCACCCGCGAAGCCGAGCGCCGTGAGGAACCGGCAGCGAGCGACGCCGCCGTGGCCCTGCGCAGCGGGGTCCGCCTGGGGGGGTCGCTGCTGCTGACCTGGGCGATCGCCATCGGGATCCGCATCCTGCTTCCGCGTCAACTCGGTCCGGCAGCCTTCGGCTGGATGAACTTCGCCGACGCCTTCACCGCCACCGCCTTCGTCCTCATCGCCTTCGGGATCGACACCCAGATCCGGAAGGAGGTGCCGGTCCATCCCGAGATGGCCACCGCACTCTTCGGGGGCGTGGTGGTACTGCGTGCCGGGCTCTCGTTGCTGGTCCTCGCGGCCATGGCGCTGATCCTCCAGGTGACGCGGCAGCCGGGCGTGGTCTGGCGACTGGTGTTCCTCTTCGGCCTGGCCCAGTTCGTCATGAGCATCGGCTTGACCGCTTCGGCCGTACTCCACGCGCGGAGCGTGGTGGGCGGGCTCTCCATGGTCAACGTGGCCTCCAAGCTCCTCTGGGCCTCCGGCGTGCTCATCGGGATGGCGACGCCCTACCCTCTCGAGGCCGTGGCCGTCGCCCTCCTCGTCGCCGAGACGGCAAAGGCCGCTGCGACCTATGCCCTGGCCCGCCGTGACGTGGGCCTCCGGTTTCACGTCGACATTCCTGCGGCCTGGCGGTCGGTGGTGATCGGCGTCCCCTTCTACCTGAACACCATCGCCTTCACCGCGTATGGCCGCATCGACATGACGGTCCTCTCCTTCTCGATCCGTGACGAGCAGCAACTCGGCTGGTACGGCGCGGCAGCCAGCCTCGCCGGGCTCTCCCTCCTCGTGACGCCACTCGTCGGCTGGGTGCTCATGCCGCTCTTCGTGCGCGCCTCCGCTCGCGGACCCGAGGCGATGCGCGAAGCGGTGGCCCGATCGATGGAGGTGGTCGTGTCCATCGCGGTCCCGACCTCGCTGATCCTCATTCTCGGGGCCGACGTCTGGATCCGACTCATCTTCGGCATGGCATACGCCCCGGCGGCCCACCAACTCCGCGTTCTCGCCGCGATGTACGTGCTGACCTACGTCGCCACCGTCAGCGCTTGCGCGCTCAACGTCACGGGCAAGGAGTGGTTCGTCACCCGCATCTCGCTGACCGGACTCCTGGTCAATCCATTTCTCTGCGTGCTGCTCGTGGGGGTCGCGAAGAACCATTTCGGCGCGTGGGGTGGCGCCGGGACCGGGGCAGCGCTCGCCATGCTGGGAGCGGAGGCCGTGGTCGTGGTGGCCTTGACGGCCTCGCTCGGCGGCGTGGCCTTCGACAGGCGGAGCCGCCGGATGCTGCTCCGCACCTTCGCTGCCGTCGCCGTCGTCGTGGTGGTTCACCTGCTGGCACGTCCCCTCGGGCCCGCACGGATCGCGCTCGACGCGGTCGCCTACGTCGTCCTGGTCCTCGCGCTGCGCGCGGTCGACTGGCGGGAACTCCGGGACTTCACCCGGTCCGCCCTCCGGCCGGCCCGCTGATCCGGGTGCCCCGCCAGGGGTTCCCGGCTACCGCCTCACCACGACCGTAGAGATGCTCAGCGGTGGAAGGCTGGCCACCAGGGCGTTCCGTTCCACCGGGATCTCTCCGGGGGTCCGCTCGGGGCCCGTGCAGGCGCCGATGCCTCCCGTGACACGCCAGGCCTCCGCGCGGGCGTACTGGACCGCGCTCGAGAGCTCGATGGACGCGTCGACGGGCTGCTCCGAACGGTTGACGATGACGAGCACGAGCGGCCCGGCGCCTTCGGGGTCGGTGCTGGCGTAGACGCTCGTCCGCTCGAGGTCGGAGGTCGTGGCCTGCAGCGAGGCCTCCCCGAACGCCCCTCCCTTCCCGTCGTAGTCGCGGTAGCTGCGGAAGGCGGCGAAGACGCAGGCGTACGTCCTGTCGAGGTCCCCCTTGTAGGCCCAACGGGACCCCTGGGGCCAGAGCGTGGCCGCGAACACCCCTTCCCTGCCGAAGATCCCGAGTGCATCGGCCTGGGCGATCGCACCGGAGATGTCGCCCCCCCGGTGGTAGTAGTACTCGGTCACGGCGATCCGGGTCCCGGGGTAGTGCCGGGCCACCAGTTCCCGGAGGCGCGGGATCAGGCGTACCGGACCTCCGACCGCCCGGTCCACCCAGCTCCGCTCCCGGAACGCCGGGTCCCAGAGCGAGCGCGGCGCCTGGACCCGCGCCTGGACCATGGCCGCGTCCTGCGGCGCCCATTCGTTGGCGATGGACTGATGGTTCGTGCTCTGGATCTCGGCGTACCAGTGCACGTCGAGCACGTCGAGCAGCCGCCGTCCCTGCCGCTCGCCCGCCTTCCGCATCTCCTCCAGGTAGTACTCCAGGAAGAACTTCCGCCCGGCCGGGTCGGGCTTGTCATTGTGGAAGAGGTTGGCGAATCCGTTCCAGTTGGAAACCGAGGGTCCGAACACCAGCGCTTCCGGTGCGACGTCCTTCACCGCCGACGCGTACTCCACCGAGCGCGAGACCAGTTCCTCGTAGCCCGTCAGGACGTATCCGTCCTTGCCCTGCCGGTTCCCGCGAACCTCCTCGTGCGTGGAACCCCAGAGGTCGGGCTCGTTGTCCAGGGAGTAGAAGATGGGTCGCAGTGGGTCGCCGCGGCGACCCCGGAACTCCCCCTCCAGCCAGGCGACGAACTCGTCCTGGAAGACCGCGCCGTCCGAACGGTCCGGCCGCGCAGCGAAGGGAGCCCCCTTCCGCGCCCGGGAAGGGAGAAACCGGGTCGCGCGGCGCTCGGCGAGCGGGGTGGCAAGGGATACCTGGCCGTCCTTGTCGGCCGAGACCCAGCCCAGCATGGGGACGGAGGCGAGGAATCCCGCTCCCCGCTCGAACGCCCAGCCCGCACGCTTGCGGACCGCCCCCCCGGGCTCGTCCCCTCCGCCGAGAAAGGCATCGTTCGGGAACTTCCCGTCGCAGTCGTTTCCGCAGTTCGAAGCGTTGGTCTCCCAGTTGTACGCGCTGACGCGATTCCCCCCCATTCTCGACAGGGAGACCCCTCGCGGAACTCCCTTTCCCCAGGTCGATTCCGACTCCGGAAAGTTGAGACCGTAGATGAACCGGGAGATCGGCTTGCGCTCGAACGTGTCGACCCGGATCCGGACCTTCTGGACCCCGCCAGGAGCGTCGGGCCCCGCGGCAAGCAGCAGCGCGACCGCACAAGTTGCCAGGATCATGCCCTTTTCTCCGATGCATCCATCCACGAGTCAAGGTGCCCCCCTTCCGATCTGGACGGCTCGCCTCCCCCGATCACCGGATATCCTCCCACCCCCGGATAGGGTACCTCTCGCCCGCCATGGGGGAGACCAGTCAACCGCGCGTCAGCGTCGTCATCGCCACATTCGAGCGGCCCGCGCTCCTCGAGCGCCTGCTTCGACAGCTGGCCGACCAGGATCTCGACCACAGCGCGTTCGAGGTCGTCGTGGTCGACGACGGGTCGACCGAGGCCGCGGCACCCCGCGTGTCCGCCCTCGGACTCGACCTCGATGTCCGCGTCCATCGCCAGGAGAATGCCGGGGCGGCGGCGGCTCGCCACCGGGGAGTCCTGGCTGCACGCGGCGAACTGGTCGTCATCGTCGACGACGACATGCAGGTCGGCCGGGATTTCCTGTCGCAGCACACGCGGGAGCATCCGCCCGGCAGCCGCCGGGCCGTGCTCGGGGCGATTCTCCCGCCCCCGGACCTCGACCGGATGCCGCTCTTCGAGCGGTGGCACCAGAAGCTCCTCGAGGACTTTGCCGCCCGTGCCGCCCAGCCAGGAACCCGGCTGCGCGGCAACGAACTCTACACGGCGAACGTGTCGTTTCGGCGGGCGGACTACCTGGGCGTGGGCGGGTTCGATCCCTCTCTCGAGCGCTCCGAGGACTCGGAACTCGGTCTCCGGCTCGAGCAGAGCGGGGTCGAGATCGGCTTCTCGCCAAGCGCGAGCACCGTCAACGGCTCCGACCACACGAGCCTCGCGAAGTGGAGGGGACGGGCGGTGCGGTACGGCCGCTACGACGTGATCATCGCCCGCAAGCACGCCGACATCCCGCATGCCAGCCCGTGGCGACACTTCGCCCCCGGGAGCCGTGTCGCCCCCCTCCTGAAGGTCGGTCCTTCGACCGTGCCCTTCGTGGCGAACCTCGCCGCCGGGACCGTGTACGCGATCTCCTCCGCTGCGGACCGGCTCGGGATGAAGGGGGTCGCCTACCGCGGGACCGGCGTCACCTTCGGGATCGACTACTACCGCGGCCTGGCCGCGGAGATGGGAGCCAGGGCGATGATCGCAGACCTGTCGCGGCACCTGAAGACGGAGGACGGAGGTTCGGCACCCGCACCTGGGCAGGGCAACCTGGCGCGACTCCGCGCGGAGATCCGGGCCGACTACGAACAGAACCGGGCCACGGACGCCAAGTACGGAAAGCAGACGATGCGCGGCCGACTCCTCGGGGACTCCATCCAGAAGATCGGCCTCCAGATGATGATCGCCATCCGAATGATGCGGTACTTCCGTGACTCCCCGGTCCCCTTCGCGGCGAAGATCGCCTCGCGAACCATCCGACACCTCTACGGGTCCGACGTCCACTGGGACGTGGAGTTCGAGCCCGGCGTGGTCATCTCGCACGGGATGGGCATGGCGATCACCGGCGGGGCGCGCATCGCCACCGGTTGCATCCTTGCCCACGGGATCACGATCGGCATGGGAATCGACCCCGACACCCGGGAGGTGGGCGCTCCCCGGCTCGAGCGAAACGTCCATGTCGGCCCGGGAGCCACCATCCTCGGCCCGATCGTGGTCGGCGAGGGCACCAAGATCCAGGCTGGCGCGCTCCTCACGACGTCGGTCCCGGCGCGCTCGCTGGTGCTCGCACCGCGCTCGGAGATCCGCGGCCGGGATCGCACGCCGGCGGAGAACGAGGCGGGCGCCGAGGCCGCACCCGTCCGCGCCCTTCCCCGCTCCTGAGCGCAGTCGATACTTCAGGACGGCCGACCGCGGGCCGACCGGACCAGCTCGGCGAGTTCCCCCACGGTTCGTGCAGCCCCGACGCCACGCTGGTCGAGGCGGACGGCGTAGGTCTCCTCGAGCGCGAGGAGGACCCGGAGCGCGCCGAGCGAGTCCCATGCCGGAACGTCGATCGGGCACGTGTCGAGCGTCAGCACCTCCGTCGCGCCGAGTGCATGGCCCACGACGCCGGGCAGATCGTCGAGCGCGGCGAGGCCCGTGCCCTGGACCTGGCCCGTCGCTGCGAGCGAACGATCCCGCGCCGGCACCCCACCGAAGACGGAGCCCGCCGGCACGAGGCCGGACACCACGCTGCCCGCCTCGACCGTGGCGCCGTCCCCGATCACCGATCCGCGCAGGATCGTGACGCGCGGACCGATGCGCACGTTCCGGCCGATCGTGACCGGGGTGATCGCCGGGCGCCCTTCACGCTCGCCCGCCACGTGGAAGTCGGTGTCGGAGATGGAGACGAACGGGCCGAGCCGCGTCCCTTCTCCGATCCGGATGGCCCCGTGAGCGGCGATCGCAGCCCCGTGCCCGATGGTGACCCTGGCCCCGATCTCCAGGACGGCCCCGCGCGCCACGACGAGATGGGACACCACGGGGCTCGACGAGAGGTATGCCCGTTCGCCGATGGCCAGGCGTCCCTTGCAGGACACCCACGGCCGACCCTCCAGCGTGATCCCGCGTCCCAGCGCCGGCGCAGGGACGCCGTCCAGCCGGGCGACCAACCTCTGGAATGGTCCGAGCATCGCCCTAGGCTCCGTCGCCCAGCCGTTCCAGGTGGATGCAGGACGGGAGCGGGTACGGCTGGGAGACGTCCCAGCGGAACGTCTCCGGAGCCGTCCTCTCCAGGCCGCTTCGCGCCCAGAAGTCGAGGCAGGGCTTGTTCTTCTTCGTCGGCAGCAGCACCGCCTCGAACGAGGTGGCGCCGGCGTCGATGGCGGCCTTCACGGCGACGTGAACCATCGCCTCCTCGACCTTCCGCCCCATCACCCGGCACGACAGGAGGTAGTCGACGACACGCGCCCGGCCCGCGTCGACGGCCACGCTCACGATGCCGGTCAGCCCGGCGTCCCCGTATCGATCGGAGACGCTCACCGCGAAGGCGCCGTGCCCCGGTGCGGAGGCCCAGTCGAGCAGTTCCTTCTCGGAGAGCCGGCGCGTCGCCAGGTTCATCTGGTTGGTCTTGTTGAACAGCTGGGTCGCGCGTCCCAGGTTCCCGGCCCCGATGGGCTCCACGCGCACCCGGATGTCGAGCTTCTCGAGCCACGCGTCGATGGATCCGACCTCCGACAGGGCCGTCTCGCGCTTCCGCTCGGCGGCATACAGGCGCGTGCGTTCGGCGTCCTCCGCACTGATGGTCGTGACGTCGAAGCATCGCAGCTCGTCGAGGGCGGACGGGTAGAGCAGCTTGTCCTCCGGCCACTCGGGAACCAGGACCTCGGGCAGCGCCTCGCGAACCCGGGCGCGCTCGACGGGGTTGTCGTCGATGAAGACGGCCGACTGCAGGCCCAGGTTGAGGGACGCCACGATGTCCGCGACGTTCCGCGCCTTGTCGGTCCAGTTGATCCGCCAGGCCACGAAGTCCTCCTCCCGGAGGACCATCTCGGGATGGGACCGGATCGCCTCCAGCGCGGTCGACTCCTCGTTCTTGCTGACGATGGCGAGCACGATTCCCCGCCGCGTGAGTTCCTTGAGGCGCCGCTGGAAGGCGACGAACGCCTCGCCGGGGGCATCGTGACCCCCCAGGTTGAGCCCTTGCCACCCGACGTCGCCCACGATCCCGCCCCAGAGCGTGTCGTCGAGGTCCACGATGACGAGCTTCCTCGCACTCCCCCGGGCCCCGACCACCGCGGCCTGGACGTCCCGCGCGGCCTCGACGAGGACCGGGTCACCGAACGCAACCTTTCCGAGGAACCAGGCCCGGTCGCCCTGCGCAGCCCTTCCCCCGTGGACGGTCCACCTCGTGGCATCCATGGCGAGCGCACCGGGCATCGTCGCCAGCCGCTCGAGGAGCCGGGCATTGCAGATGGCGAGCGCGCGGGCCCCGCCCTGCCGGCCGTCCAGGGCGCCCAGCCCGCGCCTTCCGGGCGGAGTGGTCCACGTCGGGACGAGAACGAGCTTCCATGCTGCGACGGCTCGCTCCAGGAGCACGCAGTGGGCATCGACGTCGGCGACGAGATCGACGTCGGAGAACCCCTCTCCGGAGAGCGCGCGGGCGAAGGAGGGAAGTGCCGTCTCGGGCCGGGTCCAGACGACGGCGAAGGCTTCGTGACCTGGGCTCGGCCCTCCGAGGATCGTCTGGGTCACCTGGGCGAACGGCGCCACCTCGGCCTCGAGCGAGACGCCCTCCCGGGATTCGGCCAGGAAGCGCGCCAGGGGATCGACGGTGAAGTCGGAGATGAGGGTCCCGCGCGCAAGGGGGGCAGCGGTCGCTGCCACCTGGGCCGGAGGCGAACTCGCCGCCTCGACCGTGGTCTCGGCGGACGGATGGACTCCCGGCACCTCGCCCACCGTCCGAAGCACGCGCGCAGGATTTCCACCGGCCACCACCCCGTCGGGAACGTCCTCGGTGACGATGCTGCCGGCGGTGATCACGGAGCCCGACCCCACCCGGACACCGGGCAGGACCGTCACCCGCCCCGCAAGCCAGGCACCTGGCCCGATCTCCACGGGCCGGGCAGGGCCGGGACCGACGTCGTCGCCGGAGGGCCCGTCCGTGTCGGCGATGATGCAGTACTGCCCGATCTGCACGCGGTCGCCGATGCGCACGTGCCGCTGGGCCGAGATCAGGGTTCCGTAGTTGACGTGGACACCATCGCCGATCTCGAGCTGCGCTCCGGGTCCCGTGAACAGCTCGACGGGGCTCCACTGGGACATGAGGATGACGTCGTCGCCGATGTCGATCCGGCCCCTGTTCACCACGCGTGGCGCGGAGCGGGTTCGCGCACGCCGACCGACATGGTCGCACCTCCGGAGCCGGAACCCGGCCGTGACCCGCTCCGTCACCGCCCGGAGGATGCGGGAGGCGAGGTCCCACCGGGTCTCCCCCTCTCGCAACCCCACTCCCTGGCCAGCCTTCGCGACGTCCGAACGTTCCTGCACGTTTGCCATGACCCCCGACCCGCTCCGAACGGCGGACGTGAGGCCCGCCGGGGCGTGGAGTATCCACGAGAGCCCCTTTCGAGGCGATGCCTCGTTGACGGGATAGCCATCCCCAGCAGGGGCGCTCCCCGTGCCGCGCAGCCTCGACGCAGCATGCCACAATGTAAGCACCTGTAATATTTGACGCATCCCCCCACCAGGCGATGTCGGAGGGCGCGCTTTCTGGTCCAATGACCCTCAGGCGCACGTCACTCGAGCGCGGGAAGAGGCGACCGTGAGAATCCCCCAGATCCCAGTCCTGGCCTTCGCCGTAGTCGCCCTTGCCGCATGTGGCGGCACCGAGCCACCGGCCGAGCCGGTCCAGGTGACCGTGGCGCCCGACCGTGCCGAGTTGCCACCGTCATCGCCCCAGCTCTTCGCGGCCGCGGTCACCGGCACCACGGTCCGGAGCGTGACGTGGACGGTACAGGAAGGTACCTCCGGCGGAACCATCACGTCGACCGGGCTCTACACGGCTCCCGCGTCGGGCGGCACGTTCCACGTCGTCGTCGCCAGCGCCGCGGACCCGACTCGAACCGCGGTGGCGCTGGTCACCGTGACGGCGCCCTCCGTGGTGACGGTCGCCATCTCGCCGAAGACCGTCACCGTCGCGCCCGGCGGCACCCAGACCTTCACGGCGACCGTCTCCGGAACGACGAGCACGGGCGTTGCCTGGTCGCTCCAGGAGACGTCCGGCTGCGGCTCCATCTCCTCGAACGGCGCCTACGTCGCTCCGGCTTCGGCCACCACCTGCCACGTGATCGCCACGAGCGTCGCGGACGGATCGAAGAAGGACGTCGCAACGGTGACCGTCTCGACATCCGGGGGCTCGGGGGTCGTCAAGCGCCCGTGGGTCACCGGGTACTACGCGGCCTATTACGGCGACACCTACTACCCCCACGACCTCGTCGACATGTCTCGCCTCTCCCACTTCATGTTCGCCCGTGCCCAGCCCAACGCCAACGGCACGCTCACGCTCGCCGCGGGCACCTACGGCAACACGCTGGCCGCGCCGCTCGTGGCCAAGGCCCACGCCGCCGGCGTCAAGGCCCTGGTGATGGCCGGAGGGATGGGGGACGCCGCCTCCTGGTACGCCGCGTCCAGCGACGCGAACCGCCCGGGGTTCGTGGCCAGCATCCTGGCGCTGCTCGACCAGTACGGATTCGACGGCGTCGACATCGACTGGGAGGAGTACCTGGACAATTCGGGCACGTACCCGGACACCCAGCGGAGGATCCTCGCGCTGCTCCAGGATCTGCGCGCTGCCCGGCCGACGGTCATCCTGACCTTCCCCGCACCCTGGGTGAACCGCAACATCGGGCTCCCCTTCCCGGCCAGCTGGGCGCTCCAGGTCGCGAACGTCGTGGACCAGTTCAACGTCATGTCCTACGACATGACGGCGAACTGGGGCTGGAACACCTGGTTCTTCGCGGCGCTGGACGGGGCCGGCACGCTGACGCCGACGTCCATCGCCTCCACCGTCGCCGCCTATCGCGCAGCCGGGATCCCGGCGGCCAAGATCGGCATCGGCATCGGGTTCTACGGCCACGCCACCGAGGCGCCCAACACCGGCCCCAACCAGGCCTACGGGGGCTCGGACCACGGGGGGCAGGACTTCCTCCTCCGCAGTTCGAACATCATCAAGCACTACCTGGCCGAGTACCCGGGCCACGCCACGAAGGTGTGGGACCCGGGCGCCAAGATGTACGCGCTCTCGTCGGCCACCAGCTGGGCCCCGGCCGGCACCAACGACTGGAGCCAGGCCTGGTTCCCGATCGGCTTCATGACCTGGGAGGACGAGGCCTCGATCCAGGCCAAGGCCCGGTACGTGCGCGACAACGGGCTCGGCGGAACGATCATCTGGACCATCGACAACGGTTGCACGAACGTGACGACCGGAACGAATCCCTACCTGACAGCGGTCGGCGAGGCGTTCCTCTCGAAGGTCCCTCCGACGCCCATCGTCTCGCGTGGCGTTCCGGCCCATGCCTCGAGCGGTACCGCTTCGGCGGCCAACGCGGCTCCGTACTACGCGGTCCCGTGGACCTCGGCGGGCGAGAATCCCGCCTGGCTCGCCTACGACCTCTCGGGCGTCCCCGCCCACCAGCGCGGCCAGGTCGTGGCCTACGTCCACCACGACGTCAACCGGACCGACTTCACGGTCGGCTCGGGTGGCCCGTCGACCTACTCGATCCAGGCGCACGCACGCGCCGGCGGATCCGCCCCGCCTGCCGACGGCGACGCCGGCTGGGTCACGCTGGCCTCCGTCACGGGAAACACCTGGTCCGGAAGGCAGCACCTCGTCAGCCTGACGAGCGGCACCACCATCTACAACTGGATCCGCCTTCGTGTCACCGCGGCGCAGGGCGGTGGGGCCGTGAAGGCCTTCTTCGACGTCCACGACGCCAGCCAGGGAACCAACGACGACGTGACGTTCTTCGGCGACTCCATCAACGTGGGCTGGGCCACCCACAACCCCTACGGAACGGCCGACGCGACGGCGGCCGGCGTCGCCGCCCAGAGCCTTCCCGACATGATCCTGGCGGCCCGACCCGGGAAGATGCCGGTCCTGCAGGGCGCGGGAATCGTGGGCGAGGCCTCCTGGGACGCCGCTCCGGCCTTCACCGGATGGCTCGGCACGGCCCAGGGGCGTTACGTGTCCATCTCCTACGGGACCAACGAGGCGCTGAACTTCGGGGACGCTGCCCACCGGACGATGTTCCTGAACGCCATGCAGCAGATGATCGATGCCGCGCACGCCTCGGGCAAGGTGGTCATCGTCCCCCGCACCATCCCTTACGGCACCAACGCCAACCTCGCCGTCAACGGCCCGATCCTCAACGGCTGGATCGCCGAGCTCCTCGCGGCCAACCCGACGGTGGTTCCCGGCCCCGACCAGTGGGCGTGGGGCCAGTCCCACTCCCAGTTCCTGGCCTCGGACGGCGTCCACTACTACACGACCGGCGGCTACCTGGCCCTGCGTGCCTTCTGGGCGCAGTGGATGCTCGCAAACCTGTATTGACCCGGAAGCGAGGGACATCCCTCGCGTTCCGGATCACCGGGGAGCGCCGATCGGGTAGGCTCGGCCCGCCGCCATGGCCAAGCTCCTCCTCGTCGCCGTCGTGTTCGGCATCGTCGCCATCCCGATCGTCACCTCGCGTGACCCGTCGGCTGCCCGGGGCCTGCGCAAGGCCCTGGCCCTGACCGCCGCGTTCAACGCCGCCTACTACCTCGCGCTTCGGTTCGTCCTGCCGCGGCTCTATTGATCCACCCCACGGATGCCCGCCGGCTCGAGCCAGACCCCCTCTCGCAGTCCCTTCCGTCTCGCGGCCGGGGTCTTCCTCGCGGTCCAGGCGCTCGTCGCCGTGACGCTGCTCGCGATGCCCAGCACCTGGCACGTGGAGGCGGTACTCCTCGCGGAGCCGCACCTCCGGATGCCGGCGCTCGTGAACCCGGATCGGGGGCGTGCCCAGGGAGGCGAAGCGCCTGGCTGGGCCGCTGCCGACCTCGTCCTCAGCCGCCGCAACCTGCTCTCCATCATCCAGGAGACCGACCTCCTGTCACGCTGGGAGAAAGACCGAGGCTTCGTCCTGCGCGCGGTCGATCGGCTGCGGTCCGCCCGCGGCCCCATCCCCATGCTGGACGACCGCCGGGACCAGCTGGTCGAGATCCTCCGCAAGCGCCTCTACGTGAAGGCGCTGCCGGAGGGAACCGTCGCGATCGGGATCGACTGGCCGAGCGCCAGGACCGCGTTCGTGCTC
The DNA here is from genome assembly GCA_903904005.1 of uncultured Anaeromyxobacter sp. Lineage (GTDB taxonomy): Bacteria > Myxococcota > Myxococcia > Myxococcales > Anaeromyxobacteraceae > CAIOAK01. The sequence goes on along the minus strand of CAIVAR010000185.1, from coordinate 22,504 downwards.
GTCGAGGCGGCGCAGCAGAAGTTCCTGGAGACGCGGAGGGCCCGGGAGGTACAGCCGGTCGACGAGGTCATCGCGATCCTGGAGCGTCGGGCGGCGGAATCGGGCGACGCGGTCACCGCTGCGAGGGCGGAACTGGTCCGGGAGGAGGCGCTGCTCCCTCCGGCACTTCGCGGCGAGGCGCGGCGTACCCGGCCCGTGCTCCGGACGGCTTCCCCGACGGCGGCCGATCCCCTCGCCGCGGCGCTGGCGTCGGCGCGCGCCGATCTGGACCGTCTCGAGACCTCGCGCGCCGCGCGGCGAAAGGACGCCGAGGCGCGCCTCTCGACCCTGCGGACCGTCTACTCCGATCGCCACCCCAGCGTCCTGGCCGCGCAGGACGCGTTCGCGTCGTGGGACGAGCCGGACCCGCAGGAAGGAGCCCTCCGGCGGCGGATTCGCGACCTGGAGACGGGCCACCTTGCGGGCGACACCTCGGCCTCCGAGGACGAGGCGGCCGAGGAGGCCATGGCGACGCCCGCCGAGGCCGAGGATACCCAGCGCCCGCTCGTGGCCGCCGGACTTCGTGGCGGGGTGCAGCGAGATCCCCGCGTCCCAGGGGCTCGTCCGCGGATCGCGAACGGCATCGATGGAAGGGAGCGCACCGATGCCGACGGCGTGCTCGTGCGCTCCGGCTCGTCCCGCGCCGGGCCGATGGACGAGGTGCCGCTGCCGGCCATCCGGGATCGCCGGGCCGATCCGCCGGGCCTGGTGGCCGCCAGGGGACGCCTCCACATCGTCGCCCTGGAGCAGGAGCGCATCCTTCGCCGGATCGAGGCCGCCCGGATCGAGGCCGACGTGGTCCGGGCCGCATTCGCGTACCGGTACATGATCGTGGTCCCTGCGGAGGTCCCCGTCGAACCCGTTCGGCCCCGCCCGCTCGTCGTGGTCCTGGGCGGGATCCTCTGCGGTGTCGTGCTCGGGGCGTTCACCTTCCTGGCGACGTCCCGGGCGCCCTCACCGGGGACGGGCCCCGTGACGGTCTCACGGACACGTCGCTTGGGCGTGGCGGCCATCACGGGAGGCGTCGCCGTCTCGACGGTCCTCCTTCTCGCGAACGCGGCCAACCCGCTCATCGCCGTGGCCCCCACCCTCCTCGCCGCCGCCGCCTGGTGGCTCGTCACGGCACCCCTGCGCCAGAGCACGCTGGTCCTCCTCTTCTCGATGCTCGTCCTGGACGCCCCCGGGGACTCCTCGGGGAGGTGGCAGTCCCCGTGGCACCTCCTCGGCCATCTCCTCAACTCGAACCTCAACCTCACGCTCCCGGTGCCCGCTCTGCGCTTCGCCGGGGTGGACGCCATCTTCGCCCTTCTCGCCGCGGTCGCCGTCGGCCGCCGGATGGCGGGGAAGGGTGTCGACACGGACGGATCCTGGCCCGCACCCGCTCCCCTCGTCGGAGCGGTGTTCGTCTCCCTCGGGGCCATGGCCGTACTCGTGGCGACGGGGATGGCCCAGGGCGGTGACCTCGGGCAGGTCCTCTGGCAGTGCCACGTACCCGCCATGCTGCTCGCCATGGTGCTGCTCTTCCTGGCCGCCCTGCGGGGCCCTCGGGACCTCGCGCCGCTCGCGCGGACCGTCGTCGCCGCGGCCCTCGTCAAGGCTTGCCTCGCGGTCTGGGTGCGGGTGACCGTGGCGCTCCCCGTCGAGTCCCTGCCCACGGCCACCTCCCACGCGGACTCGATGCTCTTCGCAAGCTCCGCATGCCTGCTGGTCGTGATGGCCGTGGAGGCGCCTGGCCGGCGGACCTTCGGCCGACTGCTCCTCCTCTCGCCGATCCTGATCGCCGGGATGGTCGCCAACAACCGGCGGCTCGTCTGGGTGGAGATCGTCGCAGCCCTGGTGGTCGTGTACTTCATGCTGCCGCGCTCGCGCGCGAAGCGGACGATCCAGCGCGGCCTCGTCCTGGCTGCACCGGTGCTGTTGCTCTACATGGTCGCCGGGTGGAACTCCGGGTCCCGGGTCTTCGCGCCCGTCGCCAAGGTCCGTTCGGTGGTCGATTCGAAGTCCGACCGATCCACGGAGGAAAGGGACGTCGAGAACTACAACCTGGTCAAGAACCTCCAGGACAATCCGTTCCTGGGGATGGGCTTCGGCCGGGAATACGTCCAGTACACGCGCGGTGACGACATCTCCCACCTCTTCGCCCAGTGGCGGTTCATCCCGCACAACAGCCTGCTCGGACTCCTGGCATTCGGTGGCGTGCTCGGCTTCACCACCCTGTTCGCCTTCCTGACGGTGGGGCTCTACCTGGCCGCCCGCGCATACCGTGCAACGGCCGACCCCCTCCTGCGCTCGGCCTGCCTGACGGTGGTCTCCGTGGCCGTCGTGTTCCTCATCCAGGCTTACGGCGACATGGCGATCGTCTCGTGGCACGGCGTGTTCCTCCTGGCGCCCGCCCTCGCCGCGGCCGGCAAGCTGGCCTCGGCGAGGGGCGCCTGGCGCCAGAGGGCCCGTCGCCCCTCCGACCAGGGCAGTCCGGTCCCCAGCTTGCATCCGCTCCCCTCGTCTGCGAGCGTTCCCTCCCCTTCGACCCGCCCATGATCCTCCTGAACGTCGCCCTCCTTGTCCTCGCGCTCCCGGTCGTGCTCGCGACGGGCTACCTGGCCGTGCTGACCATCTTCGCGCGTGCCGGCCGGGTCCCTGCGCCACCGCCGCCCGGCATCCGATTCGGCATCGTCGTACCCGCCCACGACGAGGAGGCCGGGATCGGAGAGACGGTCGAGAGCCTCCTTGCCCTCGATTACCCCGCCGGCCTCCGCCGGGTGATCGTCGTGGCCGACAACTGCACCGATTCGACCGCCGCCCGGGCCGCGATTGCCGGCGCCCGGGTCATCGAGCGAGTCGACCCGTCCCGACGCGGCAAGGGCTTCGCGCTGGAGTACGCGTTCGGCCTGCTCCTCGAGGAGGGCTCGACCGACGCCTTCGTGGTCGTCGACGCCGACTCGCTGGCCACCCCGAACCTCCTCTCGGCGTTCTCCGCGCGCCTCGCCGATGGAGCGCTGGCGATGCAGGCCCGGTACGGGGTGCGCAACCCGGAGGACTCGTGGCGAACGCGGCTCATGACGATCGCGCTCGCACTCTTCCACGACCTCCGGTCGCTGGGCCGGGAGCGCCTCTCCCTCTCGAGCGGCCTCCGCGGCAACGGGATGTGCTTCTCGGCGCGCTTGCTGCGCGAGATCCCCCATTCCGCCCACTCGGTCGTGGAGGACGTGGAGTACGGAATCCAGCTCGGGGAGGCTGGCCACCGGATCCGCTACGTCGAGGAGGCCTCGGTCCTCGGGGTCATGGCCTCGGGGGCGGAGGCCTCCCGTCCCCAGCGCCGGAGGTGGGAGCACGGCCGCCGGGATCTTGCGCGATCGCGGGCGATGCCCTTGCTTGCCCGGGGCATCCGGGAGCGGAACCGGGTCCTCGTCGATCTCGCACTCGATCTCCTGGTCCCACCCCTCTCCCGGATCGTCACCTGGTCGTCCATCGGCACGGTGGCGGCCCTCATCGCCTGGGTCTGGACCGGTTCGGCCATCGCGCTCGTTCCCTGGGTCGCCTGCGACTTGGCCCTCCTCGGTTACGTGACGCGCGGTCTGGCCCTGTCGGGAACCGGCCTCGCCGGCGTGGCCGCGCTCGCCGGGGCCCCTGCGTACCTGGCCTGGCGCGCCGCCATCGGACTTCGGCGCACGCCGGATGCCCGGGGAACCTGGGTCCGCACGCCGCGCGAGGAAAAGAGGTGACCGGCTCCGGTATGCCGCGGAGCGGCCCCTGCATCCCGTTCATGGTATGGAGCCGGAACCTCCGGCAGGCTATTCGACTCTTCCCGGAGGGTTGACGCCGGGGAACGGCCGACGCTGGAGGGGGATGATGATACGACGATCGGGTGCGGCGCTCCTGGGCGCCATCGCGCTGCTCTTGTCGGCCACGGGATGCAAGACGACCGGCGAATTCGTCTGGGCGGATAGCTATCCGGCATCGCCCGCTCCATCGGGATCCGACTATCTCCTCCAGCCCGGCGACGTGATCACGATCCGGGTCTGGAACCAGGACTCCATCACGACGAAGACCAAGGTCCGTCCCGACGGAAAGGTCTCCCTGCCGTTCGTCAGCGACGTTCCGGCCGCGGGGGCCACGCCAACGGTGCTGGCGGGAAGGATCCAGACCGGCCTGAAGGACTACATCGTGAACCCGGTCGTGACCGTGACGCTCGACGAAGCCCGACCGCTTCAGGTTTCGGTGATCGGGGAGGTCGTCAAGCCGGGAAGCTACTCGATCGAGCCGGGCTCGGGCGTGCTCCAGGCGCTTGCATCGGCCGCAGGCATGACCCCGTTCGCGGATCGCGATCGGATCATGGTCATCCGCCAGAGGCCGGACGGAAGCGGCGCGACACGGATCCGGTTCACCTTCGCCTCGCTCACGCAACTCGAAGGGCGCGCCGCCACGTTCCGCCTCAGCTCCGGCGACGTCGTCGTCGTCGAATAGCCTTGATCGCCCCCGTTGCGGCATGCCTGCTGGCCGTCGTCGCGGCCCAGGCGACCTCCCCGGAACCACCTCCGGCCGGCAGCACCACGTCCGCAGCCGATGTCGACACCCAGAAGGCCTCGGGTACCGACCTGGGCGCTCGGTTCACCGATCCTCCGGAGACCGGCATCCCCATGCAGCCCTACGCGACCTCCCCCGGGAAGGAAGCGGGTGGCGTCGCGATGGACCTTGGGGTGTCCTCCCTTTTCCGGGCCAGGACGCTGTCCACGACGGACTCGAGCGTGCTGTGGGGCACGGACGTCGAGGTCACCCCCGGCGCGAGCCTGCTCGTCGTCCTCCCGACCTTCAAGATGTCGACGGGATACGCGGCGCGCCTGACAATGCCGTTGAACACGACGGGCTCCGCGCTGGCCGTATTGAGCTCCGCCTACCTCAAGGCCGACTGGCAGGTCGCACCGCTCTGGACGCTCACCGCCAGCGGAACGGGCGTCTTTGGACAGAATTCCCAGCTCCTCCCTGCCACGACCCCGGGAGGCTCGGGTCCGCCGCCGGCCACGCTCGATCCCGTTCGGACGTTCGAGACCTATCCGTACGTCTCCTTGAACGCCTTCCTGAGGGCCTCGACGGTGCTGACGCAGCGGTCGCGCCTCTCCCTATCCGCCGGCTACCAGGACGTCGGAGGGGTCGGGAGCGGAGGGGCCGCCGCCCAGCCGCGAACCTGGGGGCCGATGGGTGACGTCGCCTGGTCGTTCAGGGCGTCACCGGCCACCACCCTCACCACGACCGGTTCCGTGGTCGACTCCATGCTCACCGGGAACCTCTACATCCTCCTGGGCACGGTGGAGGAGTCATGGAACCAAGTCTGGACCCCGGATCTGGAAACCACTCTGTCGGCCGGGCTTGCCGCAAGCAATACCGACTCGATCACGTTCCTCTCGGTTGGTCACCTCCTCCCGGTGGCGGCGGCCCGCGTCCGCTTCTACACGGACGAGTTGCACCAGTTCCGGCTCGCACTCGACGCCACGCTCGCGCCGTACGTGGACACCTACGTACAGGTCTCCTACCAGCGACTCACCGGCACGGCGAGCCTGGACTGGTACCCGACCCGAGACACCTTCGTCGGCGCCTACATATCGGCCGCGTGGGTCCCGTTCTCGGTACGTGCTCCGGAAGCATACGGGACGGCGGGCGCCTCTTTCGGGTGGACCTTCTGGAAGGTCTTCACCGCTGGCGCCGGCGCGTTCACCCAGACCCAGCTTCAGGGTCCTTCCCTGGGGAACGGCGCGTTCCGCCAGTGGTCGATCTACGGGTCCCTGACGTTGCGCGACCACCTGCAGTTCTGACCGTCCTCGCAGTACCGGACGTGTGCTCGCCCGTGCGCGCCAGTTTTCCGTCGGCGCGTCTCCTGAGCGGGGGACACGATTTACCAAGTGTGAATACCGGCGCGGCGATGAGCCATATTGTGGAGTTATTCCCTCTACTTGCCAGACGCCCCCCCTTTGTCCCTACCTCCGCGTACATGCGTCACGGGACATTCTTGGAATGTCTTAATGGCGTAGGTTCCTTGTCCATAACGGTCGGGGGGCTGGCCAAATCATGAAGAACCGAGTCGTAGAAGGAACAGTTCGTCTTCTGGATACCCTGTGCGTGGTCGCCGCCGTACCGGCGGCCTACTTCCTTCGGGACCTGGTACCGGTCCACCGAAGAGGTCCGCTGGTGCCACTATCGGACTACTGGCCATTCCTGGCCTTCACGCTGCTGGCCTGGATCGCGGCGACGTGGTTCTTCCGCGTGCACGAGAGCTTCCGTACACGGTCGGTGTGGCCGGAGATCGGGCGCATCGCCAGGGCCGTCGCGACGGTGGCGCTGCTCCAGATCGCGGCCATCTTCTTCCTCCGCCTCCACGAGGACGTTTCTCGCCTCTTCTTTGGCACCTACTTCGCCCTGACCTTCGCCCTGCTCGCAACGAGCCGTATCGTCCTTCGGCGGGTCGCCCATCTGACCCGCCGCAACGGCCACAACCTCCGGGTCTTCGCGGTCGTCGGCTCGGGCGATCTCGCCAGCGACGTGGTGAAGACCGTCGAGGAGCACCCGGAGTGGGGCATGCAGTTCGCCGGGCACATCCTCGACGGGCAAGGCGCCGGCAACCCGCGGCCGGAGTTCGTCCTCGGCACGCTCGCACAGCTCGGCCAGATCCTGGACGACAACGTCATCGACGAGGTCATCTTCGCCGTCCCGCGCGAGCGGCTCGCCCACATCGAGGGGGCCTTCCTCCTCTGCCAGGAGCAGGGCGCAGGCGCGAGGGTGTGCCTCGACCTCTTCGACGTCCGCGGCTCCCGCATGGCCATGGGTGACATGGACGGCCTGCCGATGCTCTCCTTCACCAGCGCGCCCACCGACGAGGTGGCCCTGCTCTTCAAGCGCGCCTTCGACGTCCTCTCGAGCGGTGTCGCCCTCCTCCTGCTCTCGCCTGCCTTCCTGGCCACCGCCCTCGCGGTCAAGCTCGACTCGCCCGGACCGATCTTCTTCCGCCAGACCCGGGTCGGAAAGAACGGCCGCCCCTTCAAGATGCTCAAGTTCCGCAGCATGCACGTCGACGCCGAGGCCCGCCTCGAGTCGCTGCGTGCGCAGAACGAGGCCTCCGGGCCGGTGTTCAAGATGAAGAACGACCCGCGCGTCACGCGCGTCGGCCGCTTCATCCGCCGCACCTCGCTCGACGAGCTGCCCCAGTTCCTCAACGTCTTCTCGGGCGAGATGAGCATCGTCGGCCCGCGCCCGCCAGTTCCCGCCGAGGTGAAGCAGTACCAGCGCTGGCAGCGGCGTCGCCTCAGCGTGAAGCCGGGCATCACCTGCACCTGGCAGGTGAGCGGCCGGTCCAACATCTCCTTCGACCAGTGGATGAAGCTCGACCTCGAGTACATCGACACCTGGTCGCTCTGGCAGGACATCCAGATCTGCTTCCGCACCGTGCCCGCCGTGCTCCTGTCCCGCGGCGCGCACTGACGACTTCTGCAGGGGGGACCCAGGTCGGACCCTCTGTCCGACCTGGGTGGTAGGAGAGAGGCCTCCCCCGCTCACGCGGGTGGAGGCCCTTTCCTTGATCGTCGACCTCGCCACCCTCGCCGTCGCGATCCCCGTCGGTGCCGCCGCCGGAGCGGCCCTCGCCTGGGCCGTGGCCTCGGAGCGGCTGCGCGTCGAGAGCTCGAGCCGGGCCGCCCTGGCCGCCCGGCTCGAGGAGCAGAAGCGGGCCTTCGAGGCCCAGCGCGCGCTCCTCGCCGACGCCGAGCGGCAGCTGGGGGACGCCTTCAAGGCCCTCTCCGCCGACGCGCTCCGGGCCTCGAGCGCCTCCTTCCTCCAGCTGGCCGGGCAGGCCCTCGAGAAGTACCAGGAGGGCGCACGCGGGGATCTGGAACGGCGGCAGCAGGCCATCGGCGCGCTGGTGACCCCCGTGCGCGAGGCGCTCGGGCGGTTCGAGGCCCAGGTGGGGGAGATCGAGCAGCGGCGCGCCGGGGCCTACTCCGAGCTTCGCGAGCAGGTCCGGTCCATGGGCGACGCCCAGAACCAGCTCCGCCTCGAGGCGGGCAACCTGGTCCGGGCCCTGCGCACGCCCCAGGTCCGCGGGCGCTGGGGCGAGATCCAGCTGAAGCGGGTGGTCGAGCTCGCCGGCATGTCGGAGCACTGCGACTTCACCGAGCAGCACTCGGTGGACGCCGAGGCGGGGCGGTTGCGCCCCGACCTGGTCGTCCACCTCCCCGGCGACCGCACCGTGGTGGTCGACGCCAAGGCACCGCTCTCCGCCTACCTGGAGGCGGTCGAGGCCACCGACGACGCCCGGCGCGCGGTGTTCCTCGCCGACCACGCCCGGCAGGTCCGCGACCACATGGTGGCCCTCTCCCGCAAGAGCTACTGGGATCAGCTCGGCGCCACGCCCGAGTTCGTGATCCTCTTCCTCCCGGGCGAGTCCTTCTTCTCCGCCGCGCTCGAGCAGGACGGATCGCTCCTCGAGATGGGGGCGGAGCGGCGGGTCATCCTCGCCACCCCCACCACGCTCATCTCGCTCCTCAAGGCGGTTTCCTACGGGTGGAAGCAGGAGACGGTGACCGCGAACGCCCAGCGGGTCGCCGAGGCGGGGCGAGACCTGCACAAGCGCGTCGCCGACCTGGCCGCCCACGTCGTGAAGCTGGGGCGCCACCTGGCCGGCTCGGTGGAGTCCTACAACGCCTTCGTCGGGTCGCTCGAGTCGCGCGTGCTCCCGGCGGCCCGCCGACTCAAGGACCTGGAGGCGGCCGGCGCGGAGGTGCTGCCTGAACTCGCGCCGGTCGACTCGATCGCACGGGTCGTCCAGGCACCGGAACTGGCCGCCGGCGACCCGGAGCGGTGAGCCGCGGCTACTTCAGGCCACCGGCCACGTACTTGGCGAGGCCGCTGATCTCGGCGTCGGAGAGCTTGCCCTTCCACGGAGTCATCTTGCCCTTGCCGTTGGCGATGACCTTCTCGATCTCGGCGGCGGGAAGCTTCGTCACGGTCAGGTCCTTCACGCCCAGCTTCTTCGCCATGTCGCTCTGACCCTTGCCGTCCTTCCCGTGGCAGGCGGCGCACTTGGCCTGGAAGGTGTCGGCGGCGCCGGCGGCGTGGGCCGAGGGGGCGACGAGGAGCGAGAGCAGGGCGGCGGCGAGGAGCTTCTTCATGGTCGTTTTCTCCGGGGATCGGGTTTCGGCGCTTACCTAGCAGGGAACCGGCGCCGGCGTCCACACTGCTCGATGGACGAGCCGAGCGCGGTCGACATTCACGGGCGGGGGGCCAACCTGTCCGCCCGCGGGACCCGTGCGGTCCGGGCCAGCACCGCGAGAAACCTGGGATCCTTCACCAGGTATCGGTGGGCGAGGCGGCGCGGCTCCCGCACGAGACGGTACAGCCACTCCAGGCCAGCGTTCGAAACCCATCGGGGAGCCCGCTGGATGCGCCCGATGATGAAATCGAGCGAGGCGCCGACGCCGACCCCGACCGCGGCTCCCAGTCGCTCACGGTTGTGGTGGATCCAGCGCTCCTGCTTCGGGGCGCCCATGGCGACCAGCACGAGGTCGGGCCTCGCCGCCACCACCTCGTCCAGCCCCTGCTCCAGGTCGCCGGGCTTCCCGTCGAGCCGGATGAACGGGCTCGCCGTGCCCACCACGTTCACGCCGAAGTCCTTGCGGGAGCGCTCTGCCGCCGCCTCGGCAACCCCGGGCGCCCCCCCCAGCAGGAAGACCCTCCAGCCCAGCCGACCGGCGAGACGGAGAAGGGGCTCGATGAGGTCGGAACCCGATACCTTCTGGGGAACCGGCGTGCCGAGCATCTTCCCGGCCCAGAGGATGGGTTTCCCGTCGGCGAGCGAGAGGCGGACGGCGTCGTAGGCCGCTCGGAAGGCGGGGTCGTCCTCGGCGGTCACCACGTGGTCGACGTTGGGGGTGAAGACCGATCCCCCCTTCCCGGCGCGCACCAGCGCCTCGATCGTCGCGAGCGCCTCGTCGAAGGTCACCGCGTCGACCCAGAGGTGGCCGATGCGGACACGGTGGGGGGGCATGGGCGCGGATCATAGACCGGCTTGGCACCGGTGCCCCGTCCCACGATTCGTGGTCGCCCTCCGCTCCCTCAGTGCCCCGCCCCGGGGATCTCGACCGGCGCGCCCTTGGCCCGCAGGGTCCCCATCATGATGGGCACGGCCACGTTCACGAGCGTGGTGAACACCAGCGCGCCCAGCCCGAAGACCCCGATGGCCACCATCCACTCCACGGCCGAGGGGCGGTACTCGTAGATCTCGCCCAGCGTGTCGGGGGTCATGCCCGGGATGACGAGCCCCATCCCCTTCTCGATGTAGACGCCCGAGAAGATGAGGACGCAGCCCAGGTTCAGGGTCTTCCAGTTCATCCGGGTCTTCTTCACCACGAAGATGAGGAAGGCCGCCACCGAGCAGGTGAGCGAGAACCAGGCGTACGGCACGAGCGCCCGGTTGTTCCCGATCCCTTGCCACAGGTACTGCGTGTAGAGCAGGTGCTCGGTGTGGGAGTAGTACTCCTTGAAGATCTCGGCGCCGAGCAGGAAGAGGTTGAAGAACATGGCGTAGGCCATGAGCTCGGCCACCTTCCAGATGGCCTCGTCCTTGATCTCGATGGCGGTGGTCTTCCGCAGGATCTGGAAGAGGATGATCATCACCGCCGGCCCCGAGCAGAAGGCCGAGGCGATGAACTTGGGCGCCAGGATGCCGGCGTTCCAGTAGGGGCGAGCCGCCATGCCGGCGTACAGGAAGGCGGTGACCGTGTGGATGCCCACCGCCGCCGGGATGCTGAAGAGCACGAGCGGCACCACGAAGGCCTTGGCGTAGTCCCGTCCACGGTAGGCGCGGTAGAGGATGTGCACCACCACCACCAGGTTCAGGATCAGGTAGATGTTCAGCACCATCGCGTCCCAGGAGAGCATCGACTGGGGCCAGTTGGGGCTACCTGGGCCGGGCATGATGTGGGTGAGCCGGTCGGGGCGCCCCATGTCCACCAGGATGAACATCATGCACATGATGAGGGCGCTGATGGCGAGCAGCTCGCCCAGCACCACCACCTCCTTGATCGGCTTCCAGTGGTAGACGTAGGCCGGCACCACGAGCAGGACGGCCGCCGCGGCCACGCCCACCAGGAAGGTGAAGTTGCCGATGTAGAAGGCCCAGGTCACCTGGTCGCGCATGTTGGTGGCGAGCAGCCCCTGGTTCCACTGGCGGGAGTAGCCCACCAGCCCGATCCCGATCATCGCCACGAGCACGGCCACCCAGGCCTTGTAGGCCTTGCCTCCGGTGACCACCTGCCGCCCCGCGCCCTGCAAGAACTCGCCGAATCCCATGATCCGTTCCCTCGACCGCTACGTCGCGTAGAAGTAGTAGAACTGCGGCTCGGTCGCGAGCTCCTCCTTGAAGATGAAGACGCGCTTGCGCTCCATCACCTGGCGGATCTCCGACTCCGGGTCGAGCAGGTTGCCGAACTTGCGGGCGCCCACCGGGCAGATCTCCACGCAGGCCGGGTAGCGGCCGCTGCGGCTGCGCTGCAGGCAGAAGGTGCACTTCTCCACCACGCCCATGGGGCGCGGACGGTTGCCCAGGTAGTCGGTGACCGGGTTCATCTCGGCCGCCGGTAGATTCGGCTCGGCCCAGTTGAACTTGCGGGCGCCGTAGGGGCAGGCCGCCGTGCAGCAGCGGCAACCGATGCACCAGTCGTAGTCGATGACCACGATGCCGTCGGGGTCCTTCCAGGTGGCCTTCACCGGGCACACCTTGGTGCAGGGCGGGTGGCGGCACTGCTGGCACTGCACCGGCATGTAGAAGTGGCCGGGCTCGGGCACCTTCTCCGGGTCGTAGTAGGGCGTGGCGTGGTTCAGCGCGACGCCGTGCTCCTTGTCCATCTGCAGCACCCGGATCCACTGGATCTGCGGGTTCTTGCGCGACTGGTTGTTCTCCTTCACGCAGGCGTAGACGCAGCGGCGGCAGCCGATGCAGCGGGAGAGGTCGAGCCCGTAGCCGAAGTTCACGCCGGGCATGGGGGGCCGGGCGCCGACGGTGACGGCCTTGCCGTACTGCGCCGACCACTTCTTCTCGAGCTTGCCGAGCATCTCCTGGAGCCGCGCCGGGGAGAGCTCGGTGAGGTGACGGCGCTGCAGCTCCTCCACCACCGCGTCGGGCTTGCACCCGGACACCGCGGCGATGACCGCGCCGGCGGCGGCGGTGCGGAGGAAGTCGCGCCGAGACGGGGAGTCGGCCCCGCAGCCGGCGGTCTCGTCCTGGATCACGGGGAGTCGGTTCCGGTCGCTCATCGGCCCTGCTCCTGCGGCGGGATCGGGGGCGGCTCGGGCTTGAGCGCCTTGAACCGCGGGTTGTGGGGATTGTGGCAGTTCACGCAGAGGAAATAGGTCTTCTTGCCGTCCCACATCCCCGTCCGCTTGCCGTGCACCCCGACCTTCCAGTCGCGGTACTTGTCGCCGTGGCACTGTCCGCACAGCTCGTAGGACTCGGTGAAGGGGATCTGCTTCCCGTTGATGAGGTGCAGGAAGTCGCGCTTGCCGTTGTCGTGGCAGTCGAGGCACCAGCGGCTGGGAGGCCCGTGGTGCAACTCGGCCTGGAGGTCGTCGTGGAACGCGAGCTGCCGGGGCGTGGGGTCGCCGGCCTTGTCGTGGCACTGCGAGCACGGGAAGATCCCCTCGCTGAAGGGCGGGGGCTCGGCCTGGATGTCCTGGACGGCAGCGGCCGGAGCCGGGGCCTTGGCCGGCGCCTTGGCGGGCGTGGGCGGCGGTCCCCCGAGAGCGGCAAGCGGCACCGCGACGAGCGCGGCGGCGGCGAAGGGCAGGACCGCTCGCCAGCTGGGGATGTTCATTCGGACTCCTCCATCTCCGCGAAGGCCGCGGCGCCCTGGCAGACTAGATGCGGCGGCCCCCGTCGGGGTTGATCCCGATCAGGCCCGGAGGGCAACCCCCCACCATTCCAGGGGTGGATTGTGGGCTCCTCACGCTGCGTCGCCCGCGCGGGCACGGGAGGCCGGCTGGCCGGTGCGGTACTCCTTCAGCCGGTACTGGATCTTCCGCACCGAGACGCCGAGCACCTCGGCGGCACGGGCGGTCGAGCCGCCCTCCGCGTCGAGGGTGCGCAGGATGGCCTCCCGCTCGATCTCGAAGAGGCTCGCGCCGGGGATGAGGGCGCTGCCGGTCTCCTCGTCGGGGCGGGCGCCGCGGAGCACGGTGGGGAGGTCGTCGATGCCCACGACCTCCCCGCGGCAGGCCGCGGCCGCCTCGGCCACCACGCTCTCCAGCTCTCGGACGTTGCCCGGCCAGCCGTAGGCGAAGAGGGCCGAGAGCGCCCCCGGGCTGATCCCGCGCAGCCCCTTGCCGAGCGCGCGGGCGTGGAGCCCCAGGAACTGGGCCGCGAGCGCCGGGATGTCCCCCTTGCGGGAACGCAGCGGCGCCAGCGAGATCGAGACCACGTTGAGCCGGTAGTAGAGGTCGTCGCGGAAGCGGCCGGAGCGGACCTCCTCGGCCAGGTCGAGGCGCGTCGAGGCCACCACCCGCACGTCGGCCCGAAGGGTCCGCGATCCCCCCACCCGCTCGTACTCCCCCTTCTGGAGGAGCCTGAGCAGCTTGACCTGAAGCGAGGCGCCGATCCCGCCCATCTCGTGGAGGTAGAGCGTTCCCCCATCGGCCCGCTCGATGAGCCCCTCGTGCCGCTGCGGCTGTTCGCCCGCCGATGCGGCGTCGCTCCCGAAGAGCCAGGCCTCGAGCAGTTGCTCGGAGAGCCCGGCACAGGCGGCGCGTGCGAAGGGGCGGTCGCGCCGGGGCGACCCCTCGTGGATCATCTCGGCGACGAAGGAGCGCCCGGCCCCGGCCTCCCCCTGCAGGAGCACGGTCGCCTTGGTGGGCGCGGCGCGGCGGACGATCTCCTCGGTGGCGGCCCCCTCGGGACCGGCCCCCACGTAGCGCAGCCGGGTCCGGGCCTGCTCGCGGAGCTCGCGCGCCTCCCTGCGGAGCCGCCGCTTCTCGAGGGCGCGCTCCACGATCGCCACAGCACGGACCGGGTCGTCGGGGAGGACCACGTAGGCGTCGGCGCCGTTGCGCAGGGCCTCGATGGCGCCGGCGACGGCCTCCCGCCGGCAGGTCACGATGAAGGCGGCGTCGGACCCGCCCGCCCGGGCGAGGGAGATGACCGCCGCGCAGCTCCACCCGCTGGCGCGGGCCGCGCACAGGACGCCCTGGACGGGCGTGGCGCGGAGGATCTCGATGGCGCTCTCGGCCGTGGCCGCCTCGATCACCTCGTGCCCCTCGGTGCGGAGCTGTCCCGCGAGTTCGCCGCGCAGGGCCGTGTCGGCGTCGAGGATCAGTATCCGTTCGGGCGTCACCGACCCGGACGTCTGCAATACGCGCACCGCTCAAAATTCCGGGGGAATCGGGCCGGACGGCGCAACGGTTGCGAATCGACTTGATCCCGATCCATTCGGGCGCACCCAGCGGCGGCGAACCCCAGGCGCACCGGGGGGTTCCATCGCGCGCGGAGCCAGTCACCGGGCTGGATCGCCCGGCCTCCAGGCCCCTCGTGGCGCAATTCCTGCGGCTACGGCTTGTGGCCGGCCGGGTGCTCGGCCTGCGATTTCGGCGCCGTGCGGATGGGCGGAGGCTCGGCCTGCATGGGCGGCGCGTCCTTCTGCCAGGGCTCGTCCTTCCAGGACTCGGAATAGGGCGGGTTGGCGTAGGGGAAGCGGGTCGCGTTGTCGAGCAGGGTGAAACCGATGAGGAGCGTCACCATGAGCCCGGAGACCACGAGGACGAGCCGGGCCACGCCCCGCTCCTCCCAGAGATGCATGAAGAAGATGGCCACCAGCGCCGACTTGACGAGCGCGACGCCGAGGGCGATCCCCACCCGGGCGGCGTAGGAGAACTCCATCTTCCAGACGGCGAGGGTCACCCCGGTGAGCACCATCAGGGCCGCCCAGACCATCACGTACTGGGCGGGGCCGAGGTGCTTGCCTTCACTGTGGGTCGCGGCGGTCACGGTCGTCTCCTCAGAGGAGGTAGAGGAGCGGGAAGAGGAAGATCCAGATCAGGTCGATGAGGTGCCAGTAGAGCCCGCTCAGCTCCACCGGCGTCGAGTAGTTCGGTCCGAACTCCCCGCGCATGGCGCGGAACGCCACCCAGGAGAGCAGCCCCATGCCGATGAGGACGTGGAGCCCGTGCAGACCGGTCATGAGGAAGTAGAGGGCGAAGTACATGCTCACGCCGGGGCCCGAGAGGCCGGCGAAGTGGTACATGCGCCCGGGAAGCTGCCCGTCGACCCAGTGGTGGTGGTACTCGACGCCCTTCAGCACCATGAAGGTCACGCCGAAGAGGATGGTCACGGCCAGCAGGCCGACCACCTTCCGGTTCTCCCCCAGGCGGGCGTAGTGGATCGCCAGCGCCACGGTGAGCGAGGAGGTGATGAGCACCACCGTGTTGGTGGCGCCCATGGCCACGTGGGCGAGCCGGCTCGCCTCCTCGAACCCGACCGGAAAGAGGAAGCGGTAGAGGGCGTAGGCGGTGAAGAGCACCGCGAAGAGCAGGATCTCGGTGGACAGGAAGAGCCACATCCCCATGCGGGCGGCGTGCTCCTGCGTCTTCATGTCCGGGAAGTGATGGGCCAGGCGGCTGGGCGCCGCGGCGGCGTCAGTGTGCATGCTTCACCTCGGCGGCGGGACCGTCCTGGTACTCGTGCGGCCCGCGGTCGATGACCGGCGTCTCCGGGAAGTTGAGGAGGTTGGGCGGGGACGGGGTGTTCCACTCGTACCCGCGGGAGAACCAGGGATTCGGGCCCGAGGCGCGCCCCTTCGCCAGGGAGGCCACCAGGTAGAAGAGGATCAGGAAGAAGCCGAAGCCGAGCAGCGACGCGCCCGCGGTGGAGGCGACGTTCAAGGCCTGGAACTGCTCCGGGTAGGAGTAGTAGCGCCGCGGCATCCCCATGTTGCCGAGGAGGAACTGGGGGATGAAGGTGGCGTTGAAGCCGACCATGACGAGCACCGAGGCCGCCAGCGCCCAGCGCTCCGAGTACATCTTCCCGAACATCTTCGGCCACCAGTAGTGGAGGCCGGCCAGGAACGCCATGATCGTCCCGCCCACCATGATGAAGTGGAAGTGGGCCACCACGAAGTAGGTGTCCTGCCAGTGGACGTCGAGCGAGACGGTGGAGAGCGCGATGCCGGTCAGGCCACCGAAGATCAGGAAGTAGAGGAAGCCCATGAAGTAGACGAAGGGCGCCGAGACCTGGATGGCCCCCTGGTACAGCGTGGCGGTCCAGTTGAACACCTTGATGGCGGTGAAGAGCCCCACGAACATCGAGAGCACGCCGAACACGCCCGAGGCGAAGGTGGACTGGCCCGAGGTGAAGAGGTGGTGCCCCCAGACGAAGAAGCCCACGAAGGCGATGCCGAGCGAGGAGAAGGCGACCGCCTTGTACCCGAACATGTTCTTGCGGGCGGCCGACTGCACCACCTCGCTGACCACGCCCATGGCCGGCAGGATCATGATGTAGACGGCCGGGTGCGAGTAGAACCAGAAGAGGTGCTGGAAGAGGATGGGGTCGCCGCCGCGGGCCGGATCGAAGATGCCGAATCCGAAGACCTTCTCGAAGGCCACCAGGAGCAGCGTCATGCCGAGCACCGGCGTGGCCAGCACCTGGATGACGCTGGTGGCGTACATGGCCCAGACGAAGAGCGGCAGCCGCATCCAGGTCACGCCGGGGGCGCGCATGGTGTGGACGGTCACGATGAAGTTCAGGCCGGTGACGATCGACCCCATCCCGAGGATGAAGGCGCCGAGGAGCACCGGGGCCACGGTGGTGACGGTGGTGGTGCTGTAGGGGGTGTAGAAGGTCCAGCCGGTGTCGGTGCCGCCCTGGATCATCCCCCACACCGCGATGGCCGCGCCGAGCAGGTAGAGGTAGACGGAGAGCAGGTTGATGCGCGGGAAGGCCACGTCCTGCGCGCCGATCATGAGCGGGATGAAGAAGTTTCCGAAGATGCCCGGGATGGCCGGGATCATGAAGAGGAAGATCATGATCACGCCGTGGAGCGTGAACATCCGGTTGTAGGTCATGGCGTCCATGACCGTCGGGCCCGGCGTGAGCAGCTCGATGCGGATGAGCAGCGCGAAGACACCGCCCAGGAAGAACCCGAACAGGGTGAGCGCCAGGTACATGACGCCGATGCGCTTGTGGTCGAGCGTGGTCAGCCAGGACCGCACGCCCTTCTCGGCGTTCAGGTAGTTCGGCGTGTTGTAGGCCGGGCTACTTGCCGGTGACGGGGACATAGATGGGACCCTTCTGCGGCTCGGCGGTCGGGGCGTCCGTCCGCAGGGACTTGATGAACTCGGTGATGGCGGCGGCGTCCGGGGCGGAGAGCTTGCCCTGGTAGGTGGGCATGACGGCCTTGTCCTTGTAGCCGGCCACGATCTCGGCGTTGGGCTCCATCATGGAGCGGGTCAGGTAGGCCTCGTCGGCGACGACGGTCTTCCCGCCCTCGAGCTTCACGGTGCGTCCCGAGAGGTCGAGCCAGGTGGGGCCGATGTGCTGGGTGCCGTCGACGGTGTGGCACTTGAAGCAGCCCTGGACCGCCGCGATCCGCCTGCCCTGGTCGACGAGGCTGCCGCGCAGGTCGGGCTCCTCGGCGGCGGTGGGCTGGCCATCCTGCGCCAGGGGCTGGCTGCCGCGCCGCTGCTGCTCCATCCAGACGTCCCACTCCTCGGCCGGCATGACCACGAGCTCGCCCAGCATGGACGAGTGGCCCAGGCCGCAGTACTCGGCGCAGAAGATGGGGTAGCGCCCGGGACGGTCGGCGTTGAACCAGATCTGCGTGTAGCGCCCCGGCAGGGCATCCTGCTTCATGCGCAGCGCGGGGACGTAGAAGGAGTGGATCACGTCGCGCGAGGTGAGGAGCAGCCGGACCGGCCGGCCGGCCGGGACCCGGAGCACGTCGGTGGAGTTGGGCCCGCCCGGGAACGCGAACTTCCACATCCACTTCTTCCCCTGGACGTACACGTCCATGGCGCCCTTGGGAGGCGTCTGGAGCCGGACGTACTGCGGGTAGCCGACCGCGAAGTAGGCGAGGAAGAGCACGAGCGGCAGCCCGATGAAGACCACCTCGTGGATGGGCTTCGGGTCGACGATGGGGGTGGACTGCTCGGCCGTCTTGCGGCGATAGCGGAAGACGAAGACCGTGGCGGTGGCCAGCGTCGTCCAGGCCCCCAGCATGGCGGTGACGAAGACGAAGTAGTGGAGGTAGTCGAGCTCGCGGGACCACTGCGACGCCTGCGTCGGGAGGAAGAGAAGCTGTCGGAAGAATTCGTTGAGCTGGTTCATCGCCGGGCTCCCTTCACCTCGCGACGCCAGAAGACGAAGAGCGTGCTGGCGAGGCCGAAGAGGACGAGGAGGGCGCCGGCGCGGACCGCCCCCATCGCGTATGGGACGTAGCGCCGAGCCACCGGGTCGTAGCGGTAGCAGGTGAGCAGGAAGCGATCGAAGCTCGTGCCCACCCGGCCGTCGGCGGCCTCCACCATCGCCAGCCGCAGGTCGCGGCCCGGGAACTCGACGCCGTAGAGGTAGCGGGAGACGCGCCCCTCCGGCGTGAGCACCAGGATGGCCGCGCCGTGGGCGTACTGCTTGGTCTCCTCGTCGAACTTGTACTTGAAGCCGACCGCGTCGGTGACCTTCCGGATCTCCTTGTCCTCACCGACCCAGAACGGCCAGACCTGCTTCTGGTCGGCCTTGTCGAAGGACTGGAGGTAGTGCTTCTGCCGCACGAAGGCCTGGGCCGGCTTCTCGCGCGGGTCGAAGGAGATGGAGAGCGCGGTGTAGTCCTTGCCGAGTTCGAGCCCGCTCTCCTTCATGCCCCGGGCCATCCCGCCGAGCACGAGCCCGCAGAGCATGGGGCACTCGTAATAGACGAGCGCGAGCACGACCGGCTTGCCCTTGCCGAGCGCGTCGGCGAGCTTCACCTGCTTGCCGTCCTGGTCGAGGAAGACGGCGTCGAGCGGGACCTGGGCGTTCAGCTGCTCGTCGATCTCCACGCCCTGGAGGGGGGCCGGCCCCTCCGGGTCGTCCTCGGCGCGCGGCACGGCCGGGAGGCCGAGGAGCAGCGCGACGGCGATGGCGATGGCTCCCTTCACGGGCGATCTCCGCGGACGACGCGGGCCATGGCCTCGTCGATGGGCACGTGGATCACGCCGGCCTTGCGGTCGACCCAGCCGAAGCCGTTGAGCCGGGAAACCTGTTGCCTTCGCCACTCGGTCGGCTCGACGGCCAGCCCGAAGAGGCGCTGCTCGACGATGCCGATCTTGTTCCGGCCGATCTCGGTGGGCTGTGCGGCCGGGCCGTCGGGCAGCATCTCGGCGCGGGTGCGGTCGTAGCCGTAGCGGATGGTGAACCAGCTGGCCACGGCGAAGAAGATCAGGGCGGCGGCGCCGACCGCCAGGATGCGCGGGGTGCCGATCCGATCGGGCTCGGCCCGGGTGCCGTGATGGCTCGTGTCGCTCATTGCTGGGGCTCGTAGTGGAGGGAGTCGGAGAGGTACGGGTCCTGGGCCGGGAGGATGGCGTGGCCGCGCAGGCGCGTCACCACCCAGGCGATGCAGACGCCGCCCACGCCCAGGAAGGCCGCGAGGTCCATCCAGCTGGGGCGCGGACCGGCCGGGGAGAGGCCGGGCATGACCACCCAGTAGACGTCGACGTAGTGCACCGCCAGGATCCAGACGGACATGACGACGAGCGGCCTCCAGGTCCGCTTCCGCTCCCGGGGGATGAGGATCAGGAAGGGCAGGACGAACTGGAAGAGGGCCAGGAAGATGCCCACCGCCTTCCACCCGGAGTCGGTGCGCACGAGGTACCAGGGCACCTCCTCGGGGAGGTTGGAGATCCAGATGAGGAGGTACTGGGAGAAGGCGATGTAGGCCCAGAACGCCGTGAAGGCGAAGAGGTACTTGCCGAGCGAGTGGATGTGGTTCGCGTTGATGGCGCCCTTGAGCGGCTCCTCCCGGGAGGCCGCCGCGGTCGCCAGGATGAGCGCGGCGATGGCGGCCACCAGGCTCCCGGCGAACCAGTACACGCCGAAGATGGTGGAGAAGAGGAAGGCCGAGAGCGACATCTGCCAGTCGAAGGCGGCGAAGGTGATGGCCAGCGCCACGAAGGGCAGGCCGCCCGCGCCGAGCCGGCGCATCTTGAGCTTCACCTCGGCGCCCGCGCCCGCGTCCTGGGCCAGCGACCAGCGGCGCATCAGTGCGGCCACGCCGATCCAGATGCCGAAGTAGAGGACGGCCCGGAAGAGGAAGAACGGCAGGTTCATCCAGGGGTGGCGGTGCTCCCAGAGGTGGATGGCGAGCTTCCCCTCCCCGTGCGCCCAGGGCTGGATGGGGGCGTGCGCGGCGGCGGTGGGATCGACCCAGGGGAAGATCCGCCCGGCGCCGAGCGCGATGGGGAGGAAGAGCAGGGCCAGCACCGGGAAGGCGGTGGTCAGGCTCTCGAGGAGCCGCCGGACCACGATGTACCAGCGCGAGTTGGCGGCCTCGTTGGCCATGAGGAAGACCATGGCGGCCGCGGCGATCCCGGCCCAGTAGACGAAGGCGGCCAGGTAGGCGTAGAGCGCTCGCCGGGCGTCGAGCGCGCCCCCGGCGGCGGTGGCGGCGAGGCCGACCACGCCGATCGCGGCGGCGCGGATCATCAGGGTTCGACCCCCGGTGAAAGGCGCGGCGTTCATCGGTTCTCCTTCTCGAGGCGCGCGCGCACGTCGGGCGGCGCCTGCTCGATGCGGGTGCCCTGCGACAGCTGGAGGGCGCGCACGTAGGCGACCACCGCCCACCGCTCCTCGTCGCCGAGCCAGGGGCGGTAGGAGGGCATGTAGCCGTAGCCCTCGGTGATGGCGGTGTAGAAGAACCCGTCGGGGCGCTGCGGGATGGCGACCAGCGAGGGCGGCGGCCGGACCGACATGTTGCGGGCCACCGGCCCCTGGCCGTCGCCGATCACGCCGTGGCAGACGGCGCAGAAGACGTCGTAGCGCTTGCGCCCCAGCTCGAGGAGCTCCGGCGTGAGCGGCACCGGGATGCGGGCCAGCGGGGTCCCGTCGGCGTTGCGGCCGGTGACGGTGGCCAGCTCGGCGGGCGCCGCCGCGGGCAGGGTGCCGGCCGGCGGGGCGCGCATGGCGATCTGGTCGGGGTAGAAGACGCTCTTGCGGTAGGGCTTCACCTTGGGCTGCTGCATCATGGGGTTCACCCATTCGCAGCCGGCGGTGAGGAGCGCGAGCGCCAGGATGGGGAGCGCCCTCATGCTTCCTCCGGGACGAGCTCGACCTCGGCGGCGCCGAGGCGGCGGAGCTCCTCGGACACGGTGGACACCTGGTCGGGCTTCACCGCGACCGAGAGCCAGAGCGCGTCGATGGTGGCCGAGCGGAACGGCTCGACCTCGAAGAGCGGATCGTAGGGGCGCGGGAAGCCGAAGAGGGCCATGAGCCCCATGAAGATGGAGACGCCGGCGAGCAGCACGCCCAGCTCGAAGGTCACCGGCATCCAGGTGGGCGACGGAACCACGCTCCGGTTGGCCACGTTGATGGCGTAGTCGACGTCGTTCATCCACCACTGCATGAGCACGCCGCTCACCACGCCGACGACCGCAGCGGTGCCGGCGATGAAGGGCACCGGCGACTTCTTCAGCCGGAGCACCTCGTCCGACCCCGGCAACGGGTACGGGGAGTAGAAGTCGAGGGCGGAGTGGCCGGCGGCCTGCAGCGCGCGGGCGGCGCCGTAGAGGGCGTCCACCGAGGGATATTTGCCGAGGACGACGCGCGGGTTGGGTTGGCTCACGGGTGCCCCCCGGCGTGCGCCTTCTCGTGCTGGATCTCGTGGTTCAGCTCCTTCACCTCGGCGATGGCCACCGCCGGCACGAACCGGAGGAAGAGGAGGAAGAGCAGCGAGAAGAAGCACATGGTCCCGAGGAAGATGAACCAGTCGACCCAGGTGGGCGCGTAGATGCCCCACGAGGAGGGCAGGAAGTCGCGGTAGAGCGAGATCACGATGATGACGAACCGCTCCGCCCACATGCCGATGCCCACCAGGATGGAGGCGATCCAGAGCCAGGCCACGCTGGTGCGGGCCTTCTTCCACCAGAAGGTCTGCGGGACGACGACGTTGCAGAAGAGCATCATCCAGTAGATGCCGGCGTAGTGGCCGAACGGGCGGGTCTTGAAGAACAGGAAGGCCTCGTAGGGATTCCCCGAGTACCAGGCCATGAAGTTCTCCAGGAGGTAGCCGTAGGAGACGATCATGGAGGTCACGAGCATCACCTTGGCCATGTTCTCCAGGTGCCGGTCGGTGACGACGTTCTGGAACCGGAAGACCGCGCGGGCCGGGATGATGAGGGTGAGCACCATGGCGAAGCCGCCGAAGACGGCGCCGGCCACGAAGTAGGGCGGGAAGATGGTGGTGTGCCAGCCGGG
>CAIVAR010000184.1 GCA_903904005.1 uncultured Anaeromyxobacter sp. | reverse complement strand
GGTTCGACCCCACCCTGGGTGGCGACCCCCAGGGCAAGACCATGATGCACAGCATCGTGGCCTCCACCGACGACGAGGGCATCTCCTGCGAGAGCTGCCACCGCGCCGTGGGCAACGTGAAGCACCAGTCGATCGCCGGGCTGGCGAACACCAAGGACCCTGCCTGGAAGATGCTCGCCGGGATCGGCGGGTACCCCAACGACAAGGGCTGGCCGCACGACGGTGCCCCCATCACGAACATCAACCCGGGGGACCCGTACGGCGATACCACCATCCAGTACGCCGACGGGATGACCTATGGCGGCCCGTACCCCGGGTCGATCAACCCCTCCTTCAGCGACAACCCCGGCCTCTTCGACCTGTTCTCGACGATCTTCCCCGGCTTCACCTCGACGAGCTACACGGGGCAGATCTTCGCGATCTACCCGCCGGGCTGGAGGGTGGCAGGGCCGAACGGGACCATCATCGACGTGGGCGGACAGCCGGTGCGCAACGTGGACGGCAGCCTGGCGCCCATGTTCGAGCAGCCGGTGGGCGCCCCCATCGACATGGTCAATTCGAACTTCAACGTGAACCCTCCGATCATCGTCTACGACTACCAGGCCCAGTCCATCTCGGTCGAGCACCCCACCTTCGAGAACAAGTTCCTGAAGACCTCGGAGATGTGCGCCTCCTGCCACGAACTGACCGTGCCGGTGGCGAGCCACGGAATGCCCGAGCAGCGGACCTTCACCGAGTGGAAATACTCCGCCTACTCGAAGGCCAACGCGTTCCAGGATCCGACCATCCCATCCAAGCCCGCGCTGCCCGCCGGTGCCACCAAGACCTACAACAGTCTGGCGGGTGAGATCCGCTGCCAGGACTGTCACATGCCCAAGGTCAAGCACGAATACGACGACATCTCGCCGGTCTCGCTCAACGCCGACCCGGTGATGGTGGGCTTTTTCCCCTACGGCAAGGACCGGAACGACACCGGCGGCACCTCGAGCCACAAGCACGCAGGCGCGAACCGCGACCTGCCCGACTACATGAAGCTCCTCTACCCCGAGCCCGACCTCGAGGTGATCGGCGCCCAGACCGGCAACGACACCCGGATCTTCCCGGGCATGCTCTCGACCCGTGACCCGCTGCTCCAGCGCTCCCAGCGCAACACCGAGCTGTCGCTGCGCGACGGCGTGGGCGTGGAGATCCTCGCTGTCACCGAGACGGGTGCCGGCGTGTACGAGGTCCAGGTCAAGGTCGTGAACAAGACCGGCCACAAGATCCCGAGCGGCTACCCGGACGGGCGGCGGTTCTGGATCGGCCTCGAGGTGAAGGATTCCGCCACGGGCACGCCGGTATACACCTCCGGCTACTACGACGCCGCCAACGCCGACCTGCTCACCGCTCCCGGGCTTGCCTTCAAGCGGGCGTTGCAGCCCACGATCGACGCCACCGTGGCCGGCGGGAACGCGGTCATGGTGTACGAGCGCGTCACCTGCTGGGACGGCCTGCTCGGCCTGCTGAACCAGACGACGCAGGGCCGGTGCCAGCCTGATGAGTTCGGCAATGTCATGGGGCCGAACCTCCTGAACAACGCCATCGCCTTCGACAACCGGATTCCCCCGACGGGCTTCGACTACGCCAAGTACCAGACCGGCGGGGCGGGCTTCTGGGTCTACGACCCGGTGACGCTCGCCTACCGCGAGGACGCGACCCGCTACCCGGCTGGCCAGGGCTTCGACCTCGTGACCTACCGGTTCACCGCTCCGGCGGGCCAGGCGCTCCAGGCGCGCGCCACCGCCTACTGGCAGACTCACTCGAAGGAGTTCATGGAGCACCTGCGCGTACAGGATTCCTCAACGGTCCGCCCGGAGGGCCCGGTGAACGCCTTCATGCCCGGCTACCCGCTCACGCCGTCCTACCTGTCCGACGTGGTCATCAACCAGGACCTGAAGCTGCCCTGGTTCAGCGGCCCGCACCCCACCATGACGTGGGCCCAGTTCACCACCGACAAGTTCGGCGTTGAGCTGAAAGACAACTGGGGCGGCGTGGCCTACGCCGCGTGGGCGCTCACCGGCAAGGGTGCGCCCTACGTCGTCGTCGCCGCGGACACCTCGGTGGCCGCCGTTCCGGGCCAGGTGACGGGCGTCTCCGCCGCCACCCCGACGGTTCCCGACCCGGTGAACCTCACGACCTCCGCCTTCGAGACGCTGATCTCGTGGGCGGCTCCCACTGCCGGTCCGGTGGAGGGATACGAGGTCTGGATCCGCTTCGGCCTCGACATCAGGAACTCGCCCGGCGGCCCGGACGTTGCCGGTTCCACCGCCTCCTGGGATCGCCTCGCCGTGGTTCCTGCCACCGAGACCTCCCTCAAGAACGTCGGCGTGAACGTCGGCAAGACCTACGCTTACGCCGTCCGGGCCTTCAACGCCGCCGGCTTCGGTCCGTTCTCCAGCGCGGTCACGTTCAAGCAGCCCTGGGACTTCCCGCTGCCGCCCGACATGCTCCAGCAGGTCGGCGCTGCCAACGACACCACCGTGACCCTCTCCTGGATGGACACGGCGGACAACGAGGCCGCCTTCCTTGTCGAGGCGGCGGTGATCACCGGGAACCTGGTCGGGCCCTTCAACTTCACGAAGACGTTCGCCACCCAGACCGGGTGTGACCCGGCGACGGCAGGTTGCGGCGGCCCGGGCCAGCTCATGGCCTTCGGCGGCAACATGCAGACGGTGACCGGCCTGCAGCCGGAGACCTGCTACCTGTTCCAGGTGCAGGCCGTGAATGCGACCGGGCGCTCGGGGCCCAATACCAACGCCCCGATCAACCCGATCTGCACCACCAAGGCCACCATCGTGCTGCCCGCTCCGACGGGGCTCACGGCGGCCCCGGCCGCGGCCAACACCATTCACCTGGCTTGGGCCGCCTCGCCGGCGACGGTGAGCACGGCCACGCTGACCGGCTACGTCGTCGACGTCCAGCCCGGCGCCACCCAGATTCCGGTGGCCGCCACGCAGACAGCCCTCGACGTCACGGGCCTGACCGCGGGCGTGAGCTACACCTTCGTCGTCTCGGCGGTGTACGGCACCCTCACGTCGCCGGCGTCGGCTCCTGCCTCGGCGACCCCGCTCCCCGCCGCGCCGCGCGCTCCGTCGGCCTTCACCGCCACCGCCACCGGCACGACGACCGTCGCGCTCTCCTGGGGTGCTCCGGCAGCCCAGGTCCCGGCGGTTCCGGTCACGGGGTACCGTGTCGTCTACGGTGTCGCCACCGTGCCGCTCGCGGCGAACGTCACCACGCTGAACGTCACCGGCCTGACCCCGGCCACGCTGTACAGCTTCTCCGTGTTCGCGGAGAACACCGGTGGCTCGTCTCCGGCAGCGACCGCGTCGGCCACCACCCAGGGCGCGCCACCGGTCGCCCCGTTGCTCTCTGCGTCGGCGATCACCGGGACGACGGCGACCCTCGCCTGGAGCAATGTGGGAGCGACCAGCTACACCGTCCGCCAGACCGTCCCGGCCGGGGCCCCGCCGATTCCCGTCGGCGCCGTCCTCACTCGGGCGCTCACCGGCCTCACCCCCGGCACGTCCTACTCCTTCGTGGTGGACGCGACCAACGCCGGCGGGACGACCACGTCGAACACGGTGACCTTCACCACGCTGCTCGTGGCGCCGGCGGCGCCCACGGGCTTTGCCGGCCTCTCCAGCGTCCCGCCCACCAGCGGCTTCCCGGTGGTGACGTTGACCTGGAACGCCTCCGCCGGAGCGACGAGCTACGTCCTCCAGCGCCAGGCCAACGGCAACTGGGACCCCCTCGCCACCGTGACGTCGGCGACGCCCTACGTGGTGACCGGCCTCCAGCCGGGTAGCACGACCCGCTACCGGATCCGCGCGGTCAACTCGGCGGGTGTGTCGGCCTGGGTCACCACCGGTAACGTCACCGTCGCCCAGGTGCCCGCGACGAGCGCGCCCGGCGCAGTCGTCATCGCGGCCACGCGCGCCGGCGCCACCGATACGGTGACCGTCACCTGGACGAACAACGCCCCCGCGGCGACGTCCTTCACGATCCAGTGGCGGTCTCGCACCGGCAACGGCGGCAACTGGGGCAACTGGACCAACGTGACGGGCACGGCCAGCCCCTTGGCCATCACCGGCGTGCAGCGCAACCGGCAGGTCGAGGTCCGCATCCGGGCCATCGGCCCCGGGGGCGTGACCACGGCCAACACCACCTCGAACCGCATCACGACACCGTAGCGGATCGACGTACCGCCGTAACCGACGTACCGACGGGCTGCCGGCTTCAGAGCCGGCGGCCCGTCGCCTTTTCGGCGGCCCCGTTCAGGGGCGCAGGATGTAGCGGAAGCGCATGCGGACCGCGCTCTGCGTCTCCACGCCGAGCTTCGCACCCCGCAGCTTCGCCTGGGCGCAGTTGAGCGTGCCGTCGGTCGCGGCGCCGCGCGACTCGACCGGCGCGTCGACGACGGTCAACTGGTGCCCGTCCCCCTCCAGCGAGAGCAGTACGATGGCCGGCCCCACGTGGCGCGGGGCGTTTCCACCGGGCATCTTGCTCGCGGCCGAGCCGAGCTGGGCGTAGCGGGCCTGGCCTGGCCGGGTGAAGCACTCGGCGAGTTGCGGCTTCAGCTTGCCGAGCGCGGCGGTGATGGCCGGGCCGAGCGATCCGGCCCCGTGCGGGTTCGCGATCTCCACGCTGGCCCAGGTGGCCGGCGGCGGAGCGGGAGGCAGCGGCGGCGGCGGCTCGACCGGCTCGGGCGTCCCCTGCACCGGCGCGTTCAGCTGAGCCATTGCGGCGCGGGTCGCCCGGACGTCGGCGGGCGGAGCCGGGCGGGGGAGGGGAGGCGCGACCGGAGCCTCTGCCGCGGCCGTGGACGGAGCCGGACCACTTTCGCCCAGGCTCTCGATGAAGAGGACGGCTCCGACCCCCAGGGCCACGATGGCTCCACCCGCGAGGAAGGCATTGCGTGTCATGCGGACTCCATCCAGGAAAACCGTCAGAACTCGAGCACGACCTTGCCGAACGAGTCGTTGCGCTCGAGCTGCTCGTGGGCGGCCTGCACCTCGGCGGCCGGCCAGGCCCGGTCGAGGACCGGCTTCACCTTGCCCGACGCGACGAGCGGCATCACGTCGCGGGC
>CAIVAR010000183.1 GCA_903904005.1 uncultured Anaeromyxobacter sp. | reverse complement strand
CTCTGCCCGGCCTGCGCCGGCCTCGGGGTGTGCGCGGGCTGCGACGGGACCGGACGAGACGAGAGGGACGCGACGTGACCGCCTCCCAGCCCAGCGCGTGGAGTACCCGCGTCGAACACGTCGACCTCGCTCCCCTTCTCCTGTTCGCGTTCCGCTACGCGCTCGGCCGCCGCTCGACCGCGCCGTCCACCGTGGCCGACCTCCTGGCCCGGTACGGCTCGGTCCTGTCTACTCCTCAGCGGCAGAGCATCGTCCGAGACATCGATCAGGCCATGGCTGCGGGGTGGGCCGGCGACGACTGCGACCGCGAGGTCTGGCGCAAGGTCGCTAAGAAGATGGGAGGCTCGCCATGACCGCCTTCGCCGTCCTCTCGCCGGAGCAGTTGGAGCAGGTCATCGAGCGCGCGGTGGCCAAGGCGCTCGCCCGGGCGCCCACGGAGCGCAAGCCCCTCCCGGTCTCGCAGGCTGCGACCGCGCTCGGGGTCTCCGTGCGCACCCTCCGCCGCAGGATCAAGGCCGGCGAGATCCCCGTCGTCCGGGTAGGCCGGGCCGTCCGCGTCGACCTGGCCGAGCTGCGGCGGGAGCGGGAGGAGGCCACGACCGACGGCAACGTGACACTCCACATCCTGCCGGGGTAGCTTCCCGGGGGACTCACTGGAAGGGATCCCCATGACGATGAGCCGAGACAACCGGGAACTGCTCCGCATCGGCCTCGTCGGCGTGGGGCCGGGGTCCACCCTGTCGGACCGGATCCTGCTGGCCCTGCTCGACGACCTCGACGCCGCGGACAGAGAGCGAAACGACCTCATTGCCCGATACGAAACGCAGCTCGTCGAGTTGGCGCGGAAGGCCTACGACCAGCGTGACGCCGCCCTGGAGGTGCTCCGGGAGATCGAGTGGGGCTCGGATGTCTCCCACCCCAGGGAGTGCCCGTCTTGCGGCGGGAGCCAGCCGGAGGGCGGGCGCTCCATCGGGTATGGGCACTTCGAAGACTGCAAGCTCGCGTCGGCCCTCGGTGTCGAGGTGCACCCCGACCCATGACCCGGCGGCGCCTGCGGGGTACCGGCGAGGTCTACGAGAAGTCGCCCGGGCGGTGGGCGGTCCACGCCGTCCCCGACCGCATCCTCAACTTCTCGGCCTGTCTGCGCTGCGGAAAGATTCGATGAACGAGACCACTCGCTGGTGCGATGACTGCGGCGCCCCGGAGGAGCACGGACCCCGGGCCTGTATCCGAAGCCTGCGCGACCAGTTGCGCGAGGAGCGCATCCGACTCGAAGCCGTCGAGAAGGAAGCCGTTGAATGGGCGACCCGTGCCGCCATCGCGTGCGAGCATCGGGACGCGATGAACACGACAGCCCAGCGCATCTCGGGGAACCTCCGCGCCGCCATGGAGGTGCTCCGGGCGGTGGAGTTCGGAGACGAGACCGACTTCGGGGATTACTGCCCGGTCTCGGGATGCGGCGGCATGGCGCCCCAGGACAGACATCCGGGCAAGCCCCACTCGCCGGGGTGCAAACTCGCCGCCGTCCTGGCCGGGGAGCCCAGGTGCTCTGTCTGCGGCGGGCTCCCCCTCCCCGGCTGCGACGGCCTGCACCTCTGCCCCGCCCCTTGACCCCCGTACACGGGATGATAGACCCGTGGCGATGACATGCACCGGCCCCAAGTGCTCCCGCCCCGTCGTCGCCTTCGGACTCTGCGGCACCCACTACATGCAGCGGGTCCGGGGCACCGCCATCCGACCCATCCGCGAGCGCGGTGACCCGCTCGTCCCCCTGACCATCCGAGTCCCCAAGAGCGTCCTCACGGCGCTGGCTGCGGCTGGTCAGAGCCCTTCCGTCGTCGCACGCGACGTGCTGGAGCGGTGGGAGTCCCGTCGAGCAAAGCGCGGACCCGCGCTGTCCTAGACCGCAGGTATTTCTCGGTCACCTTCAAGTTCGACCAGCCGCCCCACGCCTGGAGGTCGTGCGCGCCCGCGCCCAGGTCGGCCAGCCTCGACGCCGAGAGGTGCCGGAACAAGTGCCACCACGCCCGCTCCCAGCCGGCCGACTTCGCCGCCGTCTTGAACGAGCGTCGAGCGTCCCCGAGCGGGCCAAAGACCAGCCCGTCAGGCCGAACCGGGACCGTCTTGAGCAGGAGCAGGGTCCGCTTCGCCAGGACGACGACGCGCCGCTTGCGCCCCTTGGTCAGCCCGCGCGAGTGGGTCGAGACAATCCACGCCTCGCCCCGGACGAGGTCCACATCCCTCCAGGCGAGCCGTCCAATCTCCCCCTTCCTCAGTCCGGTGAGGTAGGCGAACTCGGCGGCGGGCCTCCAGCGGTCAGAGACGGATGCCAGCAGCTGGGCGACCTCCTCCGGGGAGGCGGCGGGCACCCGGTCTTGGTCTTCAGCCAAGTTGTCGAATCCGGCCCACGGGTTCGTGACGGCGTAGCCTCGCCGGATAGCCCACGTCCAGAATGACGCCATCGCCCAGACGATGCGGTTGACGGTGGCCGGGGAAGTCGGCTTGCGCTCGAGCTTGGTCTCGGAGCCGTCGTCGAGGATTCGCGCGACGACCCTGCCGACCTGGGCGGCTCGGAACCGAGCAGCGTGCCCCTCGCTGACACCGGTCATCGGAGTATCGGCGCCGAGGGCGGGGAGGATGCGGAGGCGCAGGAAGCCCTCGACGGTCTGGTGCCACTTCTTCGACCAGATGGGGGCGACGTGTTCGTTGAGGTACTCGCGGGACGCGGCTGAGATGGAGCGCGGCTCGATGGGGCGCACGCCGAGGGCAGCGCGGGCACGGTCCAGTTCCCGGGCTGCGAGGAATGCGCGTGCGGCTTCGTAGTCGGTGGAGCCGGTGGACTCGCGACGTATTCGGCCGGTGGGGTCGGTCCACTCGGCCCAGAGGCGGGGAGACTCAGGACGGCGGTAGATGCGGGACCGGACGCGCATGGGGCGAGGGTAGAAAGCCCCTGGAATCAGGCAAGTTTTAGGCCATCCCTGGAGGGGGGTTTACATGCGTGTACGCTTGTTATATTGCTAAGGGCATGAAGACCACCAACCCGACCAAGGAGTCCTAGTCATGACGACCTACTTCGCAGCCATCTCGCAGCGCGACGACGACGGGACGATCTACGGAGTCGGGACCAGCGCCAGCGCGGCGCGTCTCGACGCCCAGACCGATGGCGACGTGGAGCACCCCGACCGCCTCCACGTCACGTCGATGACCCCCGCCGCATACGCCTACGTCCTCGCGCACGGCGGCAAGGACTGCGCGGCCGTGTCGGTCAACCGCAACGGCGTGTGCCTCGTCTCCGAGGAGTCCTAGCCATGACCCGCGAATAGGAACTGAACCGCCTCGCCGTCATGGTCCTCGCCCTGGTCGCGGAGATTCGTACCCGCGACGGCGAGGGCAACACCGTTCCCGACCACCTGTACCTCCCCGTCGCTCGCGCTGCCCGTCTCGCCCTCTCGCCCCCTACCCCGAAGGAGTAATCACATGGCCGTCTCCCAGACCGTCGCCACGTCCAAGTTGTCCGACATCATCGAGAAGGGCCGCGCCGTCGCTATCGGCGGCATCGAGGCCATGCGCGACGAGTTCCGCATGCGCCGCGACTTCGCCGTCAACCCCGCCAGCGAGCAGACCGTGGAGGTCGAGGCAGCGGCCTAGAACGCACAGCCCTCGCACAGTCCGGCCGCTTCAATCGAAACGCCGCCTCGGGGACCTTCCCAAGGCGGCGTTTCTACGTCTCGTTTTGGTGGACCCGACCGGGATCGAACCGGTGACCTCCTGAATGCCATTCAGGGACTAGGCCCAAATGGGTCGCAACGCCGCATTTGGCTTATAGGCCACGCGCGGGCCTGGACCCTATGCAGGGGTACCCCGGGCGTGGCAAACAGCCAGACGGGCCTGTCCCGCTCGGATCTACCCCGGTCCCGGGCTACCGACCGTCCCCGCGCACGCCCCTCGCACAGCGCCGGGAGCCTAATACAACCCCGAAGGGGCTACCGAGCCGCAGCGACGGGCATCCTCCGTCGTCGGGTAGTCCTCAGAATCGGCGCACCCGCTCCGCTCGATTCGCAGGAGGCAGTTGGCGCACCACGCCCGCCCAGGCACGGGGGGCTCCCCGCACTGACGACACGCATCCCGCCAGCCGCCTCGCGGCAAGGGCGCCCTCCGGTACAGGCGGTCACCTCGCCTCATGCCCCGCCTCCTAGAGCTTCACGTTGAACTGGATGTCGAGCGCGATGACGTCCGTCGCGAGCGGGTCGGTCCCGTAGACCCTGGTCACGCAGGTGCAGCCGTTCAGCCCGACCGTGTCCACCCGGAGCAGCCACGTCGTGTCGTCGAGGTTGGTCACGGTCGGCTCGGCCGGCGTGACGCCGAACCCGGCAGAGGTCGCCGCCTCGAATGACCAGCCGGCGATCGGCCTCGGCAGGTTCGTCACTGGGTCGAGCACTTGCAGACTTCTGAGGATGTGGGTGCGAGGAATGACGGTCAGCACGGGGCCTCCTAGCTACTCGGCGCGGCGAGCAGGAAATACATGCGGATGGGGGGGCGTCCCGGGGGCGTCGCGATGAGGCGCAGGACCGTCCACCCGTTCGCCGCTGCGTTGAGCGTCGAGCGGCTCGGCATGACCAGCACCCAGGCCGTGCCGCCGAAGCTCGTCACCGGAGCCGCCTGGAGATAAGTCCCGGCGAGCGTCCAGAATGCGGCCTCGGAGACTTCCCATGTCGAGCCGTCCCAGGGCGTGTATTGCGGGCGGTAGTTACCGACGAGATCATTCCCCGCATCGACGGCCTCGACCACCCCGACGTGGAGCACGAAGGAATCCGGGATCGTCACTTGGTACCGGAGGACGATATCCCCCGTGATGCCCGGGAAGAACTCGAACGTCTTCGTTGCTGGATCGAAATCGTAGTAGCCCGGGTGCGTGACCGTCTGGGGCACCCCGGGCAGGTCCGCTCCATCCTGATCGTGGATGTTCATCATCTGGAAGTTCGGCTCATACAGATACCCGCCGTCGAGCACGAACTGACTGAACGGGTTGAGGAACTGAACGAAGGTTGAGCCGGCCGGGGGCGAGATGGTGATGAACTGCGCGGCCGGGTGCGTCTCGGCGATCTCAATCGTTTCGACGCCGTCGGACTGTGCCGATAGCCACCCGGTCAGAAGCTGCGAGCCGGCGACCAGGGCGGGGCCGATGTCGAGCGCGCCGATGCTTCCGAAGGGGCGCCAGTAGACGCTCTCGTCTGTCGGCTCTTGCGAGGACATCCAATCCCGCAGCCACGGTAGCTCCCGCACGTCGGCTGCGGTTGCTACCAGCAGCGGCTCGGCTGCGGTTGCTACCAGCAGCGGCTCGGCTGCGGGGCTCATGTCCGTCTCCTTCTCAGAACCGTCCGCAGGCTTTCCGTCACCTCGGCAACCGGAGCGTCGAGCTCACCTAACCGCTGCTGCCGAGCCGCAACGAGCCGGCCATCCGCCGAATAGAGCACCGTCGTCAGTAGCCCCCGTGGAGCCTTCCCGGCGACCTGGGCAAACGTCGGCCGCTCCGCGACCACGTAGCTCACCGCCACCGTACCGGGGGCATATGGAAGCCCCAGCGTAGCGACCGGGTCGAACGTATCGACCGGCGCCCCGAGCACCGCCTCGACCTCGACACGGGAGAAAGCCCCAGGTTCTGCCGCGAGCGCGAGAGCCAGAAGGAACGCAGTCACCATCGGACGAGCCCTCCAGCCATCCCGCCCCATGCCCCGTTCCCGCCCGCGCCACCGCCCAGGAGCACCGACAGGTCGAGCCCCAGGAACGACACGCTCGGCGGGGACACGATTGGTCCGACCCAATAGCCCCCGGTGCCGGCAGCGCTGAACCCAACGAGCATGAGTCCAGCCCCCCAACCGAGCGCCTTCTCCGGTGCCGCCGCCTGCACCTTCAAGGTCAATGGCGCGTCGAGAATCTTCCGGGTCTCTGTCTCCCCGCGAGGGAGCAGCCACAAGGACGCAACCCCTGCGAGCACCAGATTCCCGCCCTCCGTTTTCAAGGCCGCGCCGTCCAGCCGTATCTCTATCGGCTCGTCGGCGAAGATGGCACACAGCCGCACGGGCACCGTCCCCCCGTCCCCGGGCAGCGCCGGAGCCGTCCCGCCTGACCCGGGCGCTACAGGGGCAACCGGGAGCGCTATGACGTGGGTAGTCCCTGAGACCGTGCCGACAACGTGGGCACCGGATGCCTTCTTGATCCGCTCGATCTCGGCCTGTAGCACCTGATTCGCAGCAGCCGTCTGGTCGAGCTTCTTCTGACTCGCATCGGCTGCGACCGCGAAGCCCTGCACCGTCAGCTGCGCCGCCTCGGCCTTCCGCTCTGCCGCGTCGGCCCTGGACCGGAGCGCGTTCAAGTAGCCCATGGCGAAGTAGACCGCCACCACGGCTACCGCTACGCCCATCAGGAGCGCCACCCACGGCGAGAGCTTGCGGACCCACTCCACGCTAGGCGACCCTGACCAGCGTCAGGTTGACGTGCCTCACCGTCAACGTCGCCGTGTTCTGGCTCGCGTTGAACCAGAGCGAGACGGTGTTATCGGCCGCCAGCGTGATGAGCCCCGTGATGGTGGCCGACTGGTAGAGCGCCGACGCCGGGAACGCCTGATCGACTCGGCAGTTTTCCTGACGGGTGGCGTTGATGTAGATCGCCGCGTCGATGTCGGTCGCGATGTTGCTCACCGCCGAGTACGCGCATGTGACGAGGTAGAGCCCCGCCCCGGGGCCTCCCACGACGAGACGCTTCCCGGTGGGCGCTGCCGTGTCGTCCCAGGTGATGTAGCCCGTTCCCTTGACCGAGCCCGCCGCGCCGGTGATCCAGCGGTACCATGTGTTGTTCGCGGAGAGCGTGATGGCGCTGCCCGTCTCGTTGAACTCGTAGCAGCCGCCATACGACGGGACTCCAGAGATCGCGTCGAGCTTGACCTTGTCGGCCGCGATCATCAGGCCGTTGACGGACGTGGTGACGGCGGCGGGGGCGGTGGCTCCGGTCGCGATCCCGTCGAGCTTGGTCTTGTCCGCTGCGCTCATGTACCCCGGAACCGTGGTCGAGGCGGCGTCGATGGACAGCGCCGGAGTCGTGGTCCCGGTCGCGACGGCGAGCGGCGCGGTGACGGTCACCTCCGTGACGGTCCCCTCCTGCGCTGCCTTCGTTTCGACGGAGTCAAGTCGGTCATTCAGAGTCAGTCCGGCCATGGTCAGGTCCTTTCGCTACGGCTGAAGACTTCGGGGACAGAAGGCAGCATGCAGATGGACGGGCGGGCGCAGTTCACTTGTCGCCCCAGTAGACCGACCTCGCGTAGATGATGAAGCCGACGAGCAACGCGGCGCAGATGACGATGTACTCCATGGTCAGGCCCCTCCTGGCGCGGGAGGCTCGCCCGGTTTCTTGTCCGTCCAGAGATTCTTGAGCCCGCCGCCCAGGCCGTCCCCGGCTACGGCAGATGTCCCGATGCTCTTGGCCCCAAGGACCCCGAGCGCGCCGACCACGCCGCCAGCAAAGGCAAAGAACGCTTCGTGTCGATGCGCCGGGTCCAGCAGCGCGAGCCCGATGACGAGCGCCAGGATGGCGACGATCCCGGCGACGAACGTCCGCAAGCCCATCAGATGCGTCATGCGACCTCCGCGAAGACCACGCCGTCAGCCGTCGAGAGCGCCACGCACTCGGGCTTCGTCCCGACCTCGGCCGCCTGGATGTGCAGCCACCGTCCCCGGAACTCGTCTATGGCCTTGTCGACGAAGGGGAGCTCACCGCGTCGCATCGCGTGCGAGATGAGGAATAGCGCCTCACGGACGGACATCTCCATCGGCGTCCCGTCGAGCGCCAGGGACAGCCGGTGATGGCTCCTCTGCGCCCCGCCGACCGCCTTGTTCAGCGCCTCGCAGCGGAACCCGCTGGAGACATAGATGGGGCCGACCAGGGCGCGGATGGGCTCGAATACCGAAGCGGCGAAGCGTCGGGCCTCGGCTTGGAGCACCCTGGAGCCGTACCAGACGCGCTCCTGTTCCGTGACGAACTCCCGGTGGGAGGTCGCCAGGAACTCCGCGACGGTCAGGTGCGGGCTAAGGCGCTCCACGGGGGCTGAGTATCGGCCTCCCCGTGGACAGGTTCCCGAGGGCTAGCTATCCCCAGCCGGGTGCTTATTCGCGGGGACCGTCATAGCGGCTCGCATCAGTCGTTCCTCGACGGCGCCGAGCCTCCTGTCGTGCATACGCACGTCCTCTGAAAGGTCAGATACCTTCGCCCTGATGACCTGCGTCTCCGCGCGTAACTCGCGCATATGGGTAGCCGACACCTGGGCGGCTCCAGCTGCTGTCTCGGCGGTCATCGCCAGGAGCGCATTCGCCTGCTGCTCGACCTGTTCATGGCGAACGAATGCGCGAGTGATCCTCCAGTCCAGCGCGACGAGGATCCCGGCCGCGATGGCGAGCACCACGATGATGTCCCAGTATGAGCTCATTCCGGCGGCACCCGGTCGGAGAGGAGATCGATTCGCTCATGACATCGGCGTAACCCGCTTGCGACCTGGGAGCGGATCTCAGAGAGGTCGGTCTCATGCTTTTGGTGCCTGACCTCATGCGAGTCAGCCCACCGGTCGAGCGTCGCCTGGAGGTCCTCGCGCCAGCCGGCCCGGAGCCATGAGAACCCTTTCCACCCAGCGACCAGTAGCGCGATGACGCCCCCGACGAGGAGGATAAAAACCTCCACGACGGGGACGAGATGGCTCGCAGCGTCGCTGGATAGCCCGCCCATGTTCAGGCCGCCATGAAGGATCGGATGAGCGCGGCGGCCTTCGCGCGAGAGCACGGCCAGCCGTAGGCCGCGCACGCGATCGACGCTGCAAGGCCCTTGTCGCCGTCGATGGCGTAGCCCGCTCGCGCCTCGACCGCGCACGCTTCGGCCTCGGCCCTCGCCCTGAAGGGTGACCAGAGGATCGGCAGGATGAATATGTAGCGCAGCAGGAACCAGAGCGTCCCCGTCTTGGCCATCTGCCCGACGTGAACGAGTTCGTGCGCGAGGAGGAGCTGATTCCCCTGCAACTCCTTCTTCAGGAAGACGTGACGGCCGATCGTGATCCCGGCGGCGGGGAACCAGGGCCAGAGCGTGTGCAGGACGTAGTCGGGCATGACGGGCCTTTCTTGCCTCTACTGCCACCGGCCCAAGACGCGCTTTTGCGTCGGGTCGTAAGTGAGCGAGTCCCAGCCGCCGCCCGGATCCCAGAGCGAGCCGACCCGGTCGAAAAGCGCCTGATACCGGTGGCGCACCACGTCCACGCTCCATCGGTCCATGGCGCGCTGACGGATGATGGCCCGGTCGAGCTTCGCGACTTCCTGCGATGCCCAGATCATTTCCCCGAGCGAGCGGGTGCGGAACCCGTCCACGCCGTCGAGGACGGTCTCCGCGAAGCAGCCCCAGTCCGTGGTGATTACCGGCGTCCCGCACAGGAGTGCCTCGGCGTGGACGCCTTCGAACGGGCCGACGTACTGGGTGGGCACGAAGACCGCGCGGGCCGAGCCCATCAGCCGAGCGCGCTCCTCCACGCCCACGGTCCCGACGTACTCCAGGCCGGGAGCCTCAAATTTCCAGCCGCACTCCGCAGACACCCAGCCCGGTCCGTGATCCGTCACGCCCTGGCCAGCGACGAGAAGTCGAGCGCCCGTCTCCCGTGCGACCTGCGCCGCTAGATGGAGCCCCTTCCGCTCGATGAGGCGGCCCACGTAGAGGAAGTAGTCTCCCGGCTCCCTCGGGCCCGGGAAGTCCTTCGGGTCGTAGTAGTTCCCGATGACCTCGTCGTAATAGCGCCCGTCCTGCTGATTCTGCTTCCCGTACAGGTAGTGCATGTGGGCGTAGCTCTCGAAGACGCGGTAGGGCGCGAACGTGCCCTCGTAGCCGATCCCGTACTCGACGGCCTGGTGGGCCGGGAAGGCGTCAGCGATCGGCTTCTGACACGCGCCTCCGATGAAGCACAGGAAGTCTCTCGGCTGGATGCGCTCGCGGATGGCGCGGATCGCCGCATCGTTCGCCGCCCGCCAGTAGTCGACCCGTGGATCCCAGTCGATCTTGTAGAACTCGCGCGAGGTATCGTTTGAGCCCCACCACGTCTTCCGCTGCTCGGCGGTGACGATGGTCACATGCTCGGTCGCGGCAACGTCGCTCCACTCCCCGCCGTAGTGGAATACCTCATGCCCGAGCGACTTCATCATCGCGCAGAACCGCTGAACCTTGCCGGTGTAGGCGCAGGAGCAGAATTCCTTGCTCGTAACGGTGTGCGGGAGCGCGACGACGTGGAATCTCATTATTGGTTCCATAGGTTCCAGCCGAGGAAGAAGACGCCGACGTAATACGAGTAGCGCGGCTCCAGATCGATCGGCCCGGTCCACGTAGTCCCGTTCAGGTAAAACAACTGATAGTCGATGTAGTCTTCACCGACGGAGTACGGCGACCATTGCGCGAGCGTGCCGTAAAACCCCATGCCAGCACCAACACCCTGGGTCATCACGCCGGCCACGTTCCTGCGGTTCGTTCCGGCGGGGTATCCGGGCCACCCGTTGAGGGTGATTCGCAGCGTGTCGTTAACGCCGTTGAGGACGGATGCGTAGCGCGAGAGCGTGACCTGCGCATAGGCGGTGATGTTGTTGCCGGCGCCGTCGCGCACCCAGAGACTCCCCATGCTGCACCGAACCATCCCGCCACGCAGGCCGAACGGCCCCATGGGGCCCTGGGACCCCTGCGGCCCCTGGACGCCCTGTACGCCCTGCTGCCCCTGCATCCCGCTCGGCCCGGTGGACCCCTGCGAGCCGGCGACGCCCTGTGAGCCTTGGGGTCCCGTCGATCCCTGCGGGCCCTGGGATCCCTGCGCGCCAGCGACTCCCTGGACGCCCTGCGGGCCCTGCACTCCACCCGGACCGGTGGGGCCTTGCGGGCCCGCTACGCCCTGGGAGCCTTGGGGCCCGGGCGATCCCTGGGGGCCGGTTGCGCCCTGCGCGCCGGCCGTTCCCTGGGGGCCCTGGCCGCCCTGTACGCCAGTCGGACCCGTACCGCCCTGGGCTCCTGCGCCTCCCTGCGGGCCCTGGGGACCCGTCGAGCCACCCGGCCCGGTGGGGCCCTGCGCGCCTGCTACGCCCTGTGAGCCTTGGGGCCCGGCGACGCCCTGCGGTCCCGTCGAGCCCTGCGCCCCTGCCGAGCCCTGCGTACCCTGCGGACCCTGCGGACCCTGCGCTCCGGTGGCGAGTTCCAGCCACTTCGTCGGGAGCGTGTCCGGCGCGCCCGCGCCGCCCGTGGTCGTGTCGATGCATACGTAGTTGGCGCCGTTGTAGATCACGGCGTCGTTCGGGCTGTATGTCCCGTGCCCCGACGACCATGTTCCGATCCAGTTCATGCTCGAACCGGCCGAGCCCTGCGCGCCCTGGACTCCCTGCACGCCGGTAGCTCCGACCGCTCCCGCGTTCCCCTGCACGCCCTGCGGCCCGGACGGACCAACCGGACCCGTCGGACCCGTCGGGCCCACGCTGCCCTGGACTCCCTGCGCGCCAGAGCCACCCTGCGCGCCAGATGGACCGCTCGCGCCAACGGGCCCCTGCACGCCCTGGGGGCCGCTCGGACCCACTGGACCGGTCGGACCGCTCGGCCCAACGCTACCCTGGACTCCCTGCGCGCCATCCACGCCCTGGGGCCCCGTCGGACCCGATGCGCCCACGGGTCCCACGACGCCCTGCGGACCGCTCGGCCCCACTGGCCCCGTCGGACCCGTGGGGCCAACGTCCCCCTTCACTCCCTGCGAACCCTGCACGCCCTGCGGACCGGTGGGACCGCTCGCGCCGGCCGGACCCGGCACGCCCTGGGGGCCCGAGATCCCTTGCGGCCCCACCTGTCCCGGAACCCACTCGGCTCCCGTCCAGGTGTAAAGCTGATTCCCATCGTCGGTGTCGAACCAGATGTCTCCCGTCAGCAGGGCGAGCCCGTCGGTGGGGTCCGCAGGTTCGCTCACCTGATAGAAGACGCGGTTCTTCTTTCCTGCGATCTCGATTGCCGCGCCCGAGATGGCGCCCTGCAGATCGGTGCGGGCGTTGTAGGCGTCCACCCATTTCGCCTGCCACACCGACGCGCCGCCGAATCCTGATAGGTCGATGTCGGACGTGGCCGTCAGCCACGCAGGCGTCCCGGCCATCCACGTCGTGCCGCCGTTGAGGTAGTCCCCCAGATCCCCGAGAGCCGTGGTCCAGGCGGTCGAGTCCACTCCGGCCGTGCTCGCCCGGGCCACCAGGCCGTCACTCGATCCCTGGAGATCGTTCCAGCAATTGATGGCGAAGGAGTGCTCCGAGACCGAAAAGATCGAGTCGTTCGCGATCCCCGCGAGGCCGGTACGGAACACCGTCGTATCGACCGGGACCAGCGGGTTCGTCCCAATCCCATCAGCCCCCTGCGGAAGCCCTTCCGCTGTGACGCTGACCCCGACCCACCACTCCACGCCCTCGAAATACAACCCGTCCTCGGTCTCTTCCACCGACTGAACCCGCACCATCTGGTCCAGCCCCATGACCGTGTTCTGGAGCAGGGCCCAATCCCCAGGCTCGACCCCGATGAAACGCCAGGACGCCTTCCACTTGAACGTCGTCCGGTTGTAGATCCCGCGCTGGGCTAGCAGCTGACTGATGCTCCGAGCGTGGGTATCTACTTGGATGCACTTGAGGGTGACCGTGTCCCCGCGCCGCACTCCGAAGAGGGACGCCCGCGCCGCGTCGAGCGACTCCACCATCGAAGTCGTTCCGTCGAGCGACATCCACGGCACGAACTCGACCGGGATGACCGTGGGGATGTCGGCCTCTGGTACTCGGATCGCCTCGATGGGGTCCGAGTCCGAATCGCTCAAGAGGAAGTCGTCGTCTGTGAAGGTGATTGCCGTCGTCGGCGGGCTGTAGGTACCGACGACCGACTCCCCGCGCGGCAGGAGTTTCAACGCTTCCCCGGTCCAGTACAGATCGGCGTCGCACGCCTCCGCGATCTCATTCACGGCGGTCGAAGCGGCCGACTGCGAGTCCCAGACCCGACACAGCCACCAGTTGTTCTGCGTCTGGTATCTGTCAAAGCTCGACGCTGCGAGGCCATCGGCCCCCACATCGGTGATGACGAGGTCGGACCCGAGCCCCAAGCCGATAACTGAGTCCTCGACGATGTCCCGAATCATCGCCCCAGGCTCGGCCATCATGTACGTGCCGCCGCCCATCCCGTGGGTCGCGAGTCGCCCTTCAAGCATCGCTCGGAACTCGGGGAACCGCCCCTCCGGTAGGACAAGGGCCGGGTGTCGAAGGGCTACGAGATGACCAAGCGGAGCTCTATGCTCAGGGC
Organism: uncultured Anaeromyxobacter sp.; assembly: GCA_903904005.1. Lineage (GTDB taxonomy): Bacteria > Myxococcota > Myxococcia > Myxococcales > Anaeromyxobacteraceae > CAIOAK01. The sequence goes on along the minus strand of CAIVAR010000183.1, from coordinate 27,345 downwards.
CGAGAACCGTCAGGGACGGGAACGGTCCCGTTCCGCAGGCGTAGGGCCATTCCGTCGCCGTTGCCGGGTTCCCCAGCATGAGGTCGGGCTCAACCGGGGTCCTAACCGGCCAGTCGCCAAGCCATGCGCCCAGGTCTGAAAATACCAGCCGGCCAGATGCGTCAAACGTCAGGTCCCCGCGTTGTATCCATAGCCACCCTGAGATCGCGCCCTGGGCGAATACGAAGATGGAGGGGCAGACGTAGGACTGCGGGTCGAGCGACCCGTAGCTGCCATCTGAAAACGTCGGGTGGAGAATCTGTAGCGTCCCGTCATCGAGTAACTCGATGCTCGGCCCGTACCCCATGGTGACCGGGCCTGCGTAGCAAAGCACTCCCTTGGTGGTACCTGTCCCGTGGACTACCGGGATGACGTTGCCATAGGCAGACGCCGGGGTCGGGTACCGATAGGGGGCGGGCCTCGACGGCGGGATAGACGCGATTGTCATCGGCGGTCTCTCACCGAGTCGGGAGGGACTACCGGCTCGCCGCTGAAATGGTCGAGATTGTTGAACGTCGTCTCGCAAGCTGCGGCGGTCCTCAGGCACCCCTTCACCAACTTGACCGTCAGGCCATCCACAGGCGCAGAGGGGAGCGCGGGCGCGATGGTCACCAAGAGGTTCCCGCTGTTCGCCCTCGTCTTGACAATCGCCCTCGACATCCCCTTTAGGACGGACGAGTCAGGGGCCGTAATCGTCAGCGAGCCGCCCGCGAATCCGGCCTCTGACCCGTGCCCCGAGATGACGATGACCGTCGTCGTAGACCCCGCCGCTGTCGCCTCCGCATCCCAGGTCGTCGGGCGCGTTAGACCGCAGCCATCTGAATACAGGTCCCAGCGGCACCCGGGAGTGAAGAGGCCGTGCGGCCATTGGAGGTTGAGCTTGGCCGCCAAACTCTCGACCGTGAGAGCGACCGCCGTGCTCCTGGGCGTGATCTCCCCGACGTAGCCACCGAACAGCAGGACCGCATCAACGAGCGTCAGCGTCCCCGCAGCGCCGTAGTAGTACCACTCGACCGAGCCGTCATGGAGCCACGTCCCCGAGTCGCCAACGATCGCCGTCGAGCCCGTCGGCCCGCCGCTCGACGCGCTCGTCCCCGCCGCGCCGCACATGTAGACCCGGCCCATGTCATTCGTCACGGAGGCGCCGATGGAGTACGCCGTGGACGGCGCCCACGGTGCGACGGTAGGCTTGAAAAACGCTCGGTACAACTTCACCCCTGCGCCATCCAACGCGCCCGAGAGCGCAGCCGATGACCACGTTATCGGCGTCGCCCCGTAGAGTGCTGAGCCCCCGTGCCCGACCTCGATGTCCAGCTGGTCGATGTTCAACCCGAGTTTCGACCTCACCCGGTCCCGCGTGAGAACTACCCCGCCAGCCGTGTAGGCATCCCCGGAGTACGTCACGTCAGCGCCCCAGGACGTGTAGCGCGCTATCCCCAGGACCGGGCTGTCGAAGACGTAGAGGTCGGCCATCACCAGGGCGTTGTTCGCCGCCAGGAGCGCCTCAAGCGGGGCAGAGAGTTGCCGAGCCACTAGAGCACCGTGATGAGCTTGAGCGAATCCACCGCCCAGTAGCCGCTGGCGATCCGCTTGTAGACGATGCTGTCCTCCAAGAAGCGCACCCGGACCTGCGCGCCCGCGAGCGGCTCGACCCAGAGGAAGCTGTCCCAGGACCCGCGATGGGTTGCCACGAAGCTCTGCACGACGCTGTACTCCGTCCACGCGCCTGCCGGGTTGTAGGTCCACGCCCCCGTGCTAGCCGTGTAGTCCGCGCGCCCGAACGTCCCGGTGCGGAGCGCCTGGAACTTGAGCGAGTACGTCGTGCGCGAGGCCGTGCGCCAGGAGACACGGACCTCCTTGCCCGAGACCGCTTGCAGAATCTTCGTGCTGTACGCAGGCGAGACCTGTATGTCGAGGTCGAGCAGCGGAAGGGCCGGGAAGACGTTGTCGGACACTACGGCCTCCCAGCCCGGACGAGGTTGCGCTGGACCCGGTCGAGCGCCCGGTCATTCCGCTTGAAGAGTCGGAGCACCGACTGCCCGTCTACCGCGTTGATGGAGATGTTCGTCGTCTCGCCCCGACCCACGCCGCCCTGGTCAGCGAGGGAGCGAATCACATCGGCGTGCTTGGCGGGGAGCACCATCTCGTTCGGGTGCAACTGCGTGAGTGGAGAGAAGTTCCCGATGTCGAAGCCGCCTGACGCAGACGCCATCGAGCCCATCGACGCGATGACCGCCCCTGCGACCGCTGCCATCGCAGCGATTGCGAGCGCGGGGCCGACGATGGGGATCTCAGCGACGGCAGAGGCGGCGCCCGAGCCGGCCACCGCAGCATTCGACGTGACCTCTGAGACGTTGCCGGCGACCTTGGCGGTCGTCACGGTGGCGTCGGTCGCGATCTCGGTTGCCGCAGCCGACTTCTTCATCAGGAGCATCACCAGCTGCTGCTTGACCCAGTTCGACGCGATGTCCACGAACGTCTTGATGAGCGTGTTCTTCATCGCCGTGAAGACCTTCTGGACCGCGTCCGTCGCCTTGATGGACCCATTGAGCACGCCCTCGAATACGTCCGAGATGGCGTTGACCATCGGCTCGACGTAGCCCTTGAGCTCCTCGACCCGGGCCTTCATCCCCTGCTGGGTAAGCTTGAGCGACTTCGCTTCGGCGTCCTGCGTAGCCTTGGTGAGCTCATTCTCGATGGCTATGCGCTGGTCCTTCGTGAGGTTCTCAAGGAGCAGTTGCTGCGCGGCGGAATCCTGACGCACCTTGAGCTTGGCGTCCTCGATGGTGGCGAGCCGGGATAACTCCTCCGCTGGGGAAATGAACCCAGCCGCCGCGAGGCCACGAACCTCCTCAGCCGCGATCTCCAGGGACCGGAGGACGAACTCCTCCTGCTTCTTGAGAGCGTCAGCGCGCGTCTTATCTGTCTTCTCCCGAATCGCCTTCTCGGCCTGCTCTAGTTCGTTCAGCGCAGCGATGGCTTGCGTCGACCCGGCCCCGTACTCCTCCACCGTCCGCTGCGCGATGAGCTTCGTGATCGCAAGCTGGACCTCGGTGTCGTCCTTGTAGAGCGCGAGGAACTGGCGATACCCGGTAAGCTCCTTGTCGAAGCCCTCCTTGTAGAGCGCCACCGACATGTCGTTGATGCGCTTCTGGAGGTCGAGGTTGAGGTCGGAGCCCTCCTGCGTCGTCGCGAGCTTGCTCGCCCAGAACGCCTTCTCGGCCCCGAGCGTCCATGAGAGCACCTTGTCTGCGCTGGCCTTCCGCGCCGACAACTCCTGCTCCCACCGCTTCATCTTCTCGCCGTCCTTCTCCATGTCCAGGCCGCCTTCATCGCCTGAACCCTTGTCCTTCGACTTCTTCGGCTTCGCCCAGAGCTTCTCGATGGACGCCCAGGAATCAACCCAGGTCTTCTCCATCGACTTGGCCGTCTTCCCGCTCTCGGACAGGACATCCTGCCAGCCCATCGACAGGATCTGCTTCGCCTCCCCGAACTGGCCGTGGATGGCAGCGTTGGCCGCAGCGGCGACTGCCGCGAAGCCCTTCCCTCCTGCCTCGAAAAACCACGCCATCAGGTCCCAGACGTTCTCGATGACCGCCTTGAGTACCAAGAAGATCGCCGAGAGGCCCTTCAAGAACTCCCCGAAATACTCGACGGCTGTCGGTCCCTTCTCCCCGAACCACTCGCCCATGCCCTTGAGCACCGGAGTCAGCTTGTTGCCGATGGCAATCGCCATCGACTCCCCGATTTCCCCGACATCCTTCATCGCAAGCTTGTACGCCTTCGCATTCTCGACGCCATCGGGGCCAACGATTAGGCCGAGCTTCGTCGCCTTGACCTTGGCCTCCTCCATCTTCTCGCCGGTCAACTCGATGACCTTGCGGACCTCGGGCCACGCGCGCCCGTAGATGGCGATCCCCGCCGCGCCCTGGGCGGTGCTGTTCGTGATGGTCCGGATCTTGGCGTTGGCCTCTTCCATCAGGCCGGCGACCGGCTTGAGATGACCGTTCGTGTCCTTGATGTCCACGCCGAGCTTCTTGAACCCAGCGCCACCGCCTGCGACCTGCCGCATCATCATGTTCGCAGCGCGCCCGAACATCTCTTGCGAGACGCCCAGGTCATCGACCGCGACCATGTAGACCGATGCCTGCTCGGTCGTCGTCCCGAGCGTCTTGGCGAGCTTCCCGGCGGTGAGGTTCCACTCCTGCGAGTAGTCGATGGCCTTCTTGAAGACGGCGCCGCCAGCGAGGATGGCGCCCAAGGCCGCGAGCGGCGCCATGAGCCCATTCATCGCGGAGCCGACGCCGGCAAACGCCGCCCGCATCCGGGCCGTCGAGCCCTGGACCGCAGACGCTGCCGCCTGCATCCCGGCGGGAAGGTTCCCGAGGTCTACGCCGAGAAGTACGGTGAGCGGATTTTGGCTGCTACCTGCCACGTCGCCTCCCCTGCACCCTCGTTGCCTGCTAGCTCCCCGAAGAGAGCGTCACCTGTCGCCTTGGCCCCACTACCCTTCCCGGGCTTCGCTCCAAGGAAGGTCGCGAACGTCGGACCCAATGCCATCAGCGGGACTCGGTCGCGCCAGTACGTCAGGAGCGCCGCCGCTGTCGTTGCTTCCAGCCCGTCCACCTCCTCAACGGTCCATCCCGTCACCGTGATGATGAGCCCGTAGACCTCCGACCACTCTACGGGCTCGTCGCTTCCCCCAACGCCTCCTCCTTCGGACGAAACGCCCCGGCCGAGGGAAGGAGAATCTGCTGCATCCGACTCCCGAGGTCGGCCAAGGCGAGATGCTCCTCCACCCACTCCAGCGTCACGTCGGGATACGCATTCTCCAGGCAGGCGTGGAACAGCTGCGCCACGGCGGCTAGGAGCTCAAACGCCGGCTCCACTTCCTCCCCCTTGGCGAACAGCCGGAACGCCTTCATCAGCATCTCGTAGGCCGCTGCGTTTCTCCGCATGACCCCGACAGAGAGAGGCGGCAGAAAGAACTGCCTGCCGCCCATCTCAATCGGGTTCCCCGCTGGCTTCGACATCATCGACTCCTTCTCCCGCAGAGCGGGTGGCTACTCGTTGGACGCCCACTCCATGATCTTCCCGCTGGTCGGGTCCACGAACGCGCTGAACTCCACGTCCGCGTCGAAGTAGTCCTCCGACTTGAACCCCATCGAGAGCGACGGGATGATGACCGCCGGGAGGCGCATGTAAACGTCCTTGGACCGGAACGTGGTGCCCCACTCCAGCGAGTAGACGGTGTTCGACCCCATGAGGCTGTTCGTCAGGGTCGAGGTGTAGCCCGCCACCGCGCCCGCGATGGTGTAGGCGTAGCGGATGACGACCGACTTCGCGGAGACGTTGTCGGCCGAGGCGAAGAGGTACGCTCCCGCCGTGACCGAGTACTGACCAGCGGTCGGCGCCGACGCGACCCGGGTCATCGGCTGCATCGTGCTCTGGTCGATGACGCCCAGGTCACGCGCCCAGGTGCCCGAGGACGGAGGCGAGACCGTGACGGTGAACGGCGTCGCCGGGATGACGGTCGAGGCCGACTCGACGACCCGGGTCACGCCCGTTGCCGAGGACGAGCCGGTGACCGCCGAGAGGATGTCCTGGTCGAACTGCGCGAACTTCGCCTTGCCGGTGATCGTCATCGGGCCAGCGGCGATGTCGAGAGCGAAGCGGTATGCGCCGCGAAGCTCCTTGGTCGTCGCCTTGAAGTCGAGGCTGATCTCCTTCAGCACGCCGACCTGCACCGGCTGGATCGGGGAGCCTGCCGGGTTGTAGAGGGTGAGGACGCCAGCGCCGAAAATGTACTGAGCCATGGTCTTTCTCCTTCGCTATCCCGTCGCCAGCATGACCACGGGGATGATGGCAACCGCTTGGTCACCGAGTGAGCCTTCGTCCGTCTCCACGTCTCCATCGACACGGGCGAAGAAGACGAGCCCGCCGAGCGTCGTGTTCCAGCCCGCCCCAGGCGCACCCAGCGGCGCGGCATTCTCGTTGGGCCGCTTCTCCAGCGCAGACTCGACCGCCGTGATGAGGGTGTTCATCTCGGCCTCGGGGGCTTCCCGGGGCTCGTCATGGCGCGCGTAGACCGTCACTGTCGCGCGCAGCGTCCAGATGACCGGGTTGCCTCGGTCGCTGTAGACAGCCGACTGCGTGCCTGCGGTGACGAAGACGGCCGGCTGGTCGCTCGCCGCCAAGTCCTGCCAGAGCAGGAGCCGACGCCCCGTGGTGACCCAGGAATACGCCCCGACGATGCGCTCGTAGAGCGCGGACATGATGGCCTCGCGGTCGAGTGCCATCTAGCGCCCTCCCGCGAACGCCCGGGTCAGGCCCTGGAGGATGGTCAGCCGCACGGCCTCGCGGCTATCGGCCAGGGCGGGCGCCAGGAACGGTCTGGGCTGCACGTTCAGCTGGTACTTGTGCGCCTTGACGAACCCAACGCCCTCGGAGGTCGTGCCCCACTTGATGTTCGTCCGGGTCTTGAGTGCCCTGATCTTGACGATCCCGGTCGTGTCCCTCGTCTTGACCTTGCGGATGTGCCCCCGGACCTTGACCTCGCCGCTGAAGCCTCGCTCCCAGAACTTCCCATAGACCGAGTTCGTCCCGACCGTTGCCGTGATCTCGTTGCCCGATACCTGGGGGCCGTCGATGACGACAGACCGACCCAGGTTGCCCGAGCGGACATGTAGCGCGGCCCCGTTCAGATAATGATCTCTGGCCCTGCGTCGGACGATCGCTGCGGCTACCCCGACCGAGGTCTTCATCGCCTCGCGCACCCGAGCACTCGCGCCATGGAAGTTGGCGACGACGATCTCGGAGCCGATGACGGTCCCGGTAATCATACCGGCACGACCCGCTTGTACTGGTCGAGCATCGTCCTCGCCGCTCGCGGGATGTCTTCCTGCGTGAACGAGACCGACTGCCCAGCGTTCGATGCCGAGTCCTGCCCCCAGTGCCCGCGCTCCTTCATGCGAAACGCGACCATCTCGACGACGGCCTGGGCAAGCTCGGTCGGGGTAGACGCCCACCCTGCGGTGTAGGTGACGACCAGCCCGCCGATGGACTTGTAGAGCGAGAGACCCCGGAACTGGATGAGCCCCATCGACGTATCGAGCAGATAGCCCGCATCTGTTGCGCCGGGGAGCGCGACGGGGATGGTCACGCCCAGATACGACACGGACGTCACCGAGATGACCGGACGGTTGGCGAGGAACACCTTGCCGTTCGGAGCGCCGTTGAACACGTCCACGAACGACGTGGGCGAGATGGCGCGGCTGACGTAGGTGTTGACGTACCCGCTTGCCGCTGTGACGAGGGACTGAATCAGGCCGTCATCGTCCAGGGTCTTGAGGCCCAGGAACCGGCGCACGGTCTCGATGTCGGTGAGGTCACCAGCGGCCACGGGCTAGCCCCGCTTCCCCGGCTTCTTCGGCGGGGTGGTGGACAGAGCGAAGAAGGCAGCGACCTCCTCGGCCCTCTCCTTGGGAACGAGGAAGGCCCCGTCGAGAGCGCGCTTGACGAGCACGCCTTCGAGGCTGAGGTCTCCGATGTCTCCGTAGAGAGGGACGGTGTCCATGAGGGCTCCAAGTTGCCGGGGCGGCTCGGGGAGCGGAGCCAGCGGGGAGAAGGAGCCGCTGACCCCGAGCCGCCCAGCAGGGTGCTAGGCGTTCCCGATGTTGGTGATGGCGCCCAGCGAGGTCGGGAAGAAGTGCTGGAAGACCTCGTCGGCGTAGACGCCGAACTCGTACTTGCGGGTACGGAGCGGCCACTCCAGCTGGTACCAGTCACGGCGGCACTTCAGCTGGAAGAGGTTCCCGACGTTGTTCAGCGCGTAGGGCGCGCGCTGGGTCAGGAACATGATGACCCCGGGGACCGCGTTCGGGTGGAGGACGAAGGGGATCTCCGAGCCATCGACGTGCGAGGCGTAGGAGGACACTCGCGCGCCGCCGACCACGCTCGTCTGCCCGGCCGCGCCCGCAGGGGCGTTGAACCGGAACGAGTTGGGCGAGGTCGCCAGGATCTTGTTGCTGATGTTGTTGAGCTCCTGGCGGTGCATCACGATGTGCGTCGGCTGGAGCTTGAGGGTGTCCCAGTACCACGCGAGCGCGGTGTCGATCTCGGTGATGCCGCCCTTGGTCGAGGCGCTGAGACCGGTGCCGGTGCCGAGCGTCCCGTTCGCCATCGCGGCGTAGTACCCGCCGTTCGCCGCCGTCAGGGCGCCGGTCAGGAAGCCGTCGAAGGCGTAGGCACCCTGCGCGGAGTTGTCCGCATCGGGGAGAGCCGACGCCGCCTGATTGCCAGCGGCAGGAAGCGCGAGGAGGAGCACCGAGTTGGTGGTGGTGATGGCTGCGAGTTTCTCGCCGCCGGCCACACCGAGGTACCACGCGTAGGCGACCGCGCCGCGAACGGCGGTGACGTAGCCGCTGATGGCGAGGTTGGTCGTCTCGGTCGTCACGTCGGCCGAGGCAGCCGACTGCTTGGCCGCGCCACCCGGGATGGTGTCACTGGACGAGTCGGTGTTGGTCCGGCTGATCGAGGCGACGACACCGGTCGCGCTGACGGACGCGCGCTTGTAGGCATCGTAGGAGAGCGCCACGCAGATGACCTTGTAGGTCGCTGCGCTGATGGCGCCACCGGCCACCTTGGCAACGGTCGGGGTCGGCGTGGTGCCGAGCGCGAGGCTGCTGTTGCCGCCGTACAGGTACTCCTCCTCCTTGAGGATGCCGGCGAACAGGAGGGACTCGACCGCGCGGGCCTTGGCGTCGTCGAACGACGAAGCGGCGTAGTCGGCCTCGAACGTGACGAAGTTCTCCAGGCCGATTCCGGCGTAGGTGGCCGACTTGCTCGCCACCACGTCGGTGATCGCGGCGCCTCGGTTGCCTTCGCTGACGCCCGCGTGGATGTTCGTGCTGTTCAGCGCGGTGATGATCTTCCAGCGGGTGGCGGTGTCGCCAGCCGTGGAGATGACCCGGGGCGTCATGTTGCGGAGCGGGGTGATGACCGGGACGAGCTTCATCGCCGGGGCCGCGAGGTCGTAGGCCACCAGCCCGGTGGACTGCGAGAACGACTTGGTGATGGAGTCCGGGGGCGTGATGGGCTGCGACTGAGCCGCCCTGACGAGGTCCAGCGTCTCGTTGACGTTCGACATGGTGCTTTCTCCTTCGTGTGCGCTGCGTGAACCCGGGCGGCTAGCCTCGGGAGAGGACTCGGATGGGGTTGCGGTGTGACTTGCGAATCTCGTCCAGTGCGGTCTTGGGCTCGGGCTCGACAACCTCCGGGACTCCCGCGTCCTGGGCCTTCTCGACCGGCATCGCCCGGAGCGCGCCCTTCACGGCCAGACGCGACTCGGCGTCCTTGAGCTTCTTCGCCAGGGCGTCCCGCTCGACGGTCAGCGCCTTGAGGAGTCCTTCCGCCTTGGAGAGAAGGGACTCTGCGGCGACCTGCGCGTTGTGAGCCTTGAGCACGGCGTCCTCGCCCTTGGGCTGATCGGCCATCTTCACCTGCTGCTCGTCGCCGTCGCCATCGGGCTTGACGGCCGGGTCCTTGCCCTCGTCTCCCTCGGGCTCCTCCTCCTCGGCGTCGTAACCCAGGTCGGAGAGCGCCTTCTCGCAGACGCGAACCGCTTCGTGCGCGGCCTTGAGCATCGCCTTCGTCGCTCCCGAGAACCGACGGCCAGCCTTCTCGACCGGCTCGGCCTGCACCTGGACGGGAGCCTCGGTCACCTGGGCGGGGACGGTTGCGGTGTACTCGCCCTGCACGGGCGCTTCGGTCACGGTCATCATCTCGGGTTCCTCCTGCTCCAGCTTCACCAGCTGGAAGACGGCGTCTGGGTTTGCGGGGCGGTCCACCAAGCTGATCTCGGTGAGCGAGATGATCTCGATGACCTTCGGGTCGGACTTGTTCCTGCCGCTCGGGAGCACGCGCCCACCGATGCTGAATCCCTTGTAGGTGCCCGTCTTGACCTTGAGGCACGCCACGGGATCGACGACGTGGGCCTGGAGGCGGGTCACGCCATCGACGCCGACTTCGGCGCCGAGCGCGGTGCCTGCCGCCATCGGCTGGTGCATCTCGCGGATGGCGCCGAACTTGAGATAGTCGGGGAGCGCGGCACGCATCGCGCTGGCTCGCACGATCTCCCCGTCTGCATCGCGGGATTCGGTGGAGGCGATTCCGTGGACGACAAGCGTCCCGTCGCTCTGCTCCTCGACCTTCTCGATCTGGCCGTAGAGGCGAATCTTGGTCACGGGGCAGACGGTAGGCCCGTCCGTGGACATGTTCCCCGCGAGCTACTCTTGCGCGTCGGGTTCGGGGATGACGGGCAGAACGTCGCATCGGCAATTCGGGTGGTCGGGGGGGCCGTCCAGGCCGTTGCTGAACTGCTCGTCGATGCCCACGATCTCGCCGTTCAGTTCCTCACAATCCGTACAGGGCAAGGAGTCGGCCATCAGCCACTCCTTCTGCTGAATCCCCGCTTCCTCGTAGCTCTGGATCGTCCCTGCAACCTGGGCGAAACACGTCTCGGTCCTGGCAATCATCAGCGCGCGGTCCTCACCGAACACCCACGCTTCGTCGAGCCGGTCGGCTAGGTCGTCCATCGTGATGCCTTCTCGAATGGCCGACGCTGTCGCTTCCCGCACACCCTCACGGGTCGTCTCGTTCACGCCTCGGATTAGCCCTGCGCCGTGCTCCTCGGCCCACGCTGCTGCCCGTTCGTGAACGACGTTTAGAATGCGGTCATAGTCGGCATCGGAGAGCGGGAGGATGTCCATCGCCTCCTGCGCGCCCTGGTAGGCGATGCCCCGCAGCTGGTCACGCAGCGCCTTCTCGGCAGCCTTCGTCAGCGCCGGGACCGACGCGACCAGGGCGTCAATCTCAGCTTCGGATAGAGACGCCTTGGTAACCTTGCGCGCGAGACCGCGAGCCTTCGCGGCGACCTTCTTCGCAGCCTTGCGAAGCTCGGGGAGGACGATCGCCTGTAGCCGCTTCTCAGCGAGATCGATCCTTCGCGCGTTTCGTCGCGGGCGCCGACGCTTTCGGATGTCGAAGCAGCGCAGAAGCGACCTTGGCGGCGAACTGCTCCGCGCCCTGGTCTGCCTCCGCGCCCTCCTTCCCGGCTTGCGGTGGTGCCTTCTCGTCCTGCTTCTCACCCGGCTTGCCACCGAACGGCTTGCCTCCACCGAACGGCATCATCGGGGGAGGCGGCGGCGCCAACGCTGCCTCGTCGAGTTGAGGCTGCGGCGGCATCCCGTAGTCCTCACGCGCCTCGGACGGGAGCGCCCACGCCTGACCAGCCGTCGCGATTGCCCAGACCTCGGCCTTCGTTCTCGCATCGACAATCTCTTCGTCCCTGTAGACGAACTCCAAGTCCGGCTCGCTGAACGCTGTCGAGAGGACATCGTCCATCACGTCTTTCCACCAGAGCTTGACGGGCTCCAGCCCGGTCTCGGCCGCGTCTTCCTTCGCCGTCTCTGCGGTCGCGCGGTTCATCTGCTGGGCGAGCGCCTGGGGCGAGATGGAGAAGGCGAAGCAGACGAGCTTGGCGAGCCACTCGTCCCACTCGTCCTTGATCTGCGCTTCCTTCGTCGGGTACGGAACGGTCCCGCCGGGAACGAACTTGGCGCGTCGGCGCTCGGCGGTGTCGCCCGAGAGCATCGCATCCCACCACGACTGGAACGACTTGATCTGGTCGGGGGTCCACGTCTCGGGGACGCCCAGAATCATGTCGGGCACAGAACCGGCCGTGTAGTATTCCAGCTGCGACAGCTGCCGGCGAAGCGCGATGTTGATCGTCGAGACGATCTGCTCGACCGGGCTCATCCCGTAGACACGATTCGAGCGGCGGTTGCGCGGGAGGTAGAGAAGCTCCTGCGCCGTGTACTCGACCGCTGGGAGGCCCTTGAGGTTCTGGCTGTAGGTCGGGCCTTCGAGTGGCGGGCGGCCATCGGCGGCGAGCAGCGGCTTGATCGTCGCGCCGTCGATGACTTCGACCAGGGCGTCCCCGCCCGTGGGCCGGATGTAGAGCGTCGGCGCGTCGATGACGAGCAGGTCTTCGATGAGCATCCGCTGCCAGGAGCGGAAGGTGTTGTGCCCATCGGGACGGCGCAAGCGGTCGCGAATCTTCTGCGCCTTGGCGTCCCAGGCATCGAGTTCGGAGGTCTGCTCCTGGGGCTCGGCGTTGGGGTCCTGCTCCTCGGGGTCGAGCGCCTCGGGGTCCTGCGGGGCCTCCCCGCCGTCCTCGCCCTCTGACTCCACCGGAGGCGCCGCAGGCTTGAACCGCTTCGCCGCTACCGGCTCGGCCTCGGGCTCGTCCTCAGACGGCTCCTGGGGCTTGCCGAACGGGTTGGGCTTGGCCTTCGCCTTCGCCTTGGCGTCGGCCTGGATCTTCGCAGCAGCCTTCTTCTTCGCCGCCTTGAGGATGTGCTCGCGCGGCTGAATGTCCCACTTCTGCGCCGCCATCTGGTCCTTGCGGGTCTCGATGACGAGCCGCAGGAGGTCGAAGCCGCCCAGCGTCGGGTCGGCCAGACGGCGCAGGGTGTCGAACGTGATCGAGTTCTCGCCGGTCTCCGACCTGGGACGGGGCGAGACGTTGTAGGCGAAGGGATAGTCGTACTGCCGGCCAGCGACTTCCTCGGGGGCGACGGGAGGCAGCTGCTGTCCCGGGCCGAACCAGCCATCCGGCTGCTCGCCCGTTAAGGCGTAGCGGAGACCGTTCTTGATGCGCTCTGCGAGGGAGGTGGCCTTCGCGCCGTTCGGGTTCGGGGACGCCATCGGGCGGTAGCCTATGCCTGGGCGGGGACAGGTTCCCCTGCCCGCTTGGCCTTCGCAGCCTCGGCCTGCTCCCGGTAGAACTCCCAGAGGCCGAGACCGCCACCGCCTCGGACGAGGTAGTTGGCGCCCTGGGTGAAGGCGTCCACGTCGTCGTCGTGCAGCCCGTTCGGGAACGACGCCAGCGAGTCGACGAAGTCGGACGTCCACGCCTCTCCCTCGGGGAGCATGAACCGGCCCGCCTCCAAGAGGGGGGTCACGGCATGCGCGCGGGAGACCTTGTCTCGGTCGACAGATATCGGGACGATGGGCAGGCGCGTGTCGCGCTTGAGCTCTTGGATGAGGCTTTGGCCGGCGGCGGTGTCCTCGACCAGCACCGAATGGGGGCACCACTTGGCGGCGTAAGATTGCGCGACCGACTTGAGCTCCGGGTACTCCATCTGCCGCTTCACGCAGTCGAGTAGGTAGTAGCCCGACTTGGCTTCCCCGAACGTGAGGCCCGCGTTGTAGTCGTTCCCCTCCTTCGCCTTGAACGCCGTGTCCCAGGATTGGATGACCCTGGTGATGCCGAGTAGGCGCACGATCTCGGCGGGGTCGGTGGACGGCGCCCGGTAGTAGCGCCAGAGGTCGCGTTTGAAGATGGCGCCATCAGCTGCGGTGGGGCGTTGCTGGTAGAGACTCGACCAGACCCGGGATCCTACTGCCGTCTTGATGCTCTTGAGAGCAGAGAGCGGGTAGCGTTCCGCGTGCAAGGGCTCGCCGGCTTTTCGGTGCAGCTCGTCGCCCTCCGCGACGGCGGGGAACTTCACGACGTTCCACTTGTCGCCTCCGCTCTTCTCCGCGCTGAGAAGCCGGCCGGCCAAGTCGTCTTCGTGCCAGCGAGTCATGATCAGGAGCAGGCCGCCACCGGGGGCGAGGCGCGTGTAGAACGTGGAGCGATACCACTCCCAGACGCGCTCCCGGTACGTCGACGATTCGGCTTCCAGGGCGTCCTTGACCGGGTCGTCGATGATGAGGATCTGCCCGCCCATGCCGGTGATGCCGCCACAGACGCCGGCCGACCGGTAGACGCCTCGCCGGCCTACGACCTCGAACACGTCCGAGTTGCGGAGATAGCTCCCTTGTGAACTCGACCGGACGTGCGAGGAGTAGAGCCTCGTTGTCGGGAAGATCTCTTGGTAGACCGAGTCGTCCATGACGCGCTGGACATCCCGGTTGTTCCTGCTGGAGAGGTCTCCCGAGTAGGAAGTGGCGATGATGGAAAGGTCGGGGTTGCGCCCGAGAGCGAAGGCTGGGAAGCGGCGGGAGACGAGCTCCGACTTGCCGTGCCGTGGTGGCGCGAAGAGCATGAGCCGGGGCGAGCGGCCAGCGTCGACATCGTCTAGGAAGGCGTCCAGCTTCATCGCCACTTCGGCGTGGAACCACCCAGCGTGGTAGGCCGGATAGGTGTAGCGCGTGAAGTCCAGGAGCGACCTCCGAGCCAGTTCGCGTTGAATCTCGATCCGGGTCGGAAGGTCCATGGACTACTCAGTCGGCGGGAGCGGCGGAAGGTCGACGGTCTGGGCCGCTGCCTTGGCGGTAGGACTTGCGGCGGCGAGCAGATCGTCGAGTTGGCGAAGCTGGTCGGTGGAAAGGCGGGCGAGGTCCATGCCGTGGGCGATGCGGACGGGAGGCGCCCCGTCTTCGCCCTGGAGCGAGACCTTCTTGGGAGCATCGAGCCCGAGCAGTCCAGCGCGGCGCTCCATGACGCGAAGCATGGCGTTGATGGAGGCCATGTCGGGAGGGTTGCCATCTCGCCGGAACACCCTGGGCCACAAGACGAGCGTCATGGCTTCAAGCCGTTCGAACTCGATCTTGCGGATCTCCTCGGTAGGCTCCTTGAGCACCTCCTTGAGCGCGATCTCGATGACCTTCTTGGGGCCGGACGGGTTGGCATACCCAAGCTTGTCCGCGATGACTTGCAGAGTCGCGCCGGCACGGCGCATGTCGAGCACTTGGCGCATCCGATCGCGTTGAGCGATGCGCTTGGGGCTCGCCTTCCTGCCGCGCCCGGGGTACGTCCGACGCGCTCCGGAGGCGGGCGGCTTTATACCGTCTATGCGTGTGCGGTCGTCGTCCACGCCCCTACCCTCCCCGAGTGCGAGCACCGGCTACACCGGCTGGTCGATTGCGATGGCATCCTTGGCGCTCTGAACTTCGGAGCGGCGGATGGCGTAGGACTCGCCGCAATGAGGGCATGTGACGTCGACGAAGTCGGACTTGAGAGCGGTGTTCTGGTCCTCGTAGCGCGCGGAGTGTTCGGCGGCGACGTTGTCGATCTCCTCTTGGGTGACGGGCATGAAGTCGACAGCGCCGACGCTTGCCTTGAGTAGAGCGGCGAGGTCGTCATCGCCAAAGAAGACCTGCATGGAGGCGACATCGGCGATCTCTCGGAGCTCTGGCAGGAGGTTCGCCATGTTCCATTCGGCAAGCTCGGAGGTCTTGTTGTCAGCGACCCGGTAGGCCTTGGCCTTATCGGGCGGGAGGTCGACGACGACGCAAGGGGCGGTCTTGAACCCCATCTGCGTGAGCGCCTTGTAGCGCGTGTGGCCGGCGATGATGACGTTCTCGGCGTCGACGATGAGGGGGGAGTTGAAGCCGAAGCGGGAGATGGATTCCTTCACCGCGTCGACTGCCTTGTCGTTGAGGCGCGGGTTACGCCAGTAGGGTCGGACATCGGTGAGCGGGAGTTCGATGACGTTCATGTGAGCCCTCGGGTTAGGCGGTGCGCTGGTGCTCTCTGCGTAGCTTGATCTGCTGCTTGGTCTCCCAAGATCGCCGGTAGTCGACGTTCTCGAAGAGCTTTGAGAAGCCGGTGACATGCTTGAGCCGGATGAGTTCGTCAGCCTCGACGCCGATCTCCTGGCAGATGGCTTCGTCAGTCCACCCGTTATCGAGCATCTGGAAGACCATGCTGGCCATGCCGGCGACGGAGTGCTTCCCGCGAGCGCGGTTGTGTCGGACGGTGGACGCCATGCGGTCGTTGATGGGCTTGTCGAGAACGACGACGGGGATGAGGCCAGCGTTCTTGGCAAGCAGGTCGGCGTTCAGACGCAAGGTCGAGTAGCGGTGGAAGCCGTCTACGATGACGTACTTATGGAGTGCGGGGTCCCAGACCGTGACGACCGGCTGGGTAAGACCGTCGTGGGCGATGGAAACGTAGAGCAGGCGCATCTCGTTCTTGGCGACGGCGTTGGGGTTGTAGTCGTTGGCCTGGACTTGGTCGATGGGCACCCAGCGGACGAGGTCGACGGGGTTGTGCTTGTTGGGTGATAGGTCGTGGAGCAGGGCGCGGACATCGTTGAGGAAGGCGGCCTTGTCGGGCGCAGCGGTGTGGGCCTTGCGAATCTGGTCGAGGAGGTTCATGCGAGTGCCTTCTTGGCGCGTCGGATATCGTTGATGTCGCGCCGGCCTTCGAAGTTGCGGAGCTTCACATGCTCCCAGTCGTTGGTGAGAATGGAACTGATGTGGACCTTGAACAGGCGGTCCCCGATGACATCGAGGAAGAGGTCTTCATGGCGCTTGAAGATGCGCCGGAAGCCGGCGTGCCAGTCGGGGTTGGTGATGAGCTTGTCGAGGAGGAAGTCCCGGTACTCGCGCCAGGACTGGAACATGAAGGGGAGATCCTTGACGAAGTAGTCGGCCTCCCCCATTTTGCCGGCCATGTCGATCCCGGCGATGCGTTGGGTCAGCCGCTCGTAGGTGTCGGGCTCGATCTCCTGCATGCGGAAGAGGTGTTGGACGGCGGTTTCGTGGTGGACGTTGGAGACGCGCATGTCGAGCACGGGGACTCCGTAGCTGTACATGGCGTCGTAGACGGCGTTGTAGGGCCAGCCGTTGGAGTGGATGGCCTTCCAGATGTCGGAGTAGGACCAGTCGTAGATCGGGTAGAACGTGTAGTGATCCAGGCGCTTCGTCAGGACTTTCCCCCAAGTGATCCACTTGTGGGTGGCTTGGGTGGTGAGGCCCACGAAGCGGGCGGGTGATTCTTCGGTACGGACGCCGCCGATGTTGGCGGTAGGGCCCTGCTGGTCCTTGGCGATGACGGCGTTGAAGAGCTCTCCGAAGCGGTCGGTGCCGTAGGTGTTGGCCTTGATGGAGTAGGACTCCTTGGGGCGCATCCAGCGCGCTTCCTCGGCGGGGTCCCAGCACATGAGCCAGTGCTCGACGGTCGAAGTGGCGTTGAAGAGCCTGAGAGGGATCTGGTACCAGAACGGCTCAACGTCGGGGTGCTGCATGATGGAGCGGATCTGGTCGATGGTGGCCTGCCACTCGGCTTCTTGGTCGAGGAACATGACGCGCAGGGGGAGGCGGTTTTTCTCCCGGGCGACTTGGAGGGCGAGGTGGAAGATGACGGTGGAGTCTTTGCCGCCGCTGACGGAGACGATGACGTTTGGGAACTCGTCGAACAGGTAGCGGATGCGGTTGAGGGCCGCATCGAAGACATTCTCCTTGCCGTAGAACTTCACGGGGTCATCTCAAGCCGGACGCCGGTCGAGGTGGAGTAGGACCGGGTCTTGGTGAAGCCGGCGGCGAGGAAGATGCGAAGGCTCATGTCGGTAGCAGCAGCCTCGACGCGCTTGACGCCGACCCGTTTGAGGTGCGCCAGCTGGGCTTGCAGAAGCATGGAGCCCACACCTTTCCCACGCACCTCGGGGACAACGAACAGGTTCTTGATGCGCGCCGATTCGCCGTGCCGGACGAGCCCGCTCATGCCGACCAGTCTCCCGTCGAGAACGGCGACGATGAACTCGGGAGTGCCGGCGAAGAGCAGATAGGCCTTGGTAGCGGACGCGATCTTCCGAAGGCCGTCGACCTCGCCGGGGCGGGCTGCGCGGATCTCAACCGTCATGCGACCGTCCCCTGGAGATGCGCGACCGTCTTGGCGAGACGCGAGGCGTTGAGTTCGTTCCCCCGGAAGATCATCCCGTTGGCAACGGCGGCGCGGGCGGTGTAGCCCATGCCACAGCAAGGGTCGAGGACGATGGCTCTCGGACGCGCAACGGCTCCGAGGCACTTGGTGGGTAGCGGGAGCCCGCGAAGCTTCTCCGCGCCGTCCAGTAGCGGGGCCGGAACGCCGGGGCGACTCCCGCAGATCAAGACGTTCTCGTAGAGCTTGGAACTGGAGCCGTAGAACACCCGGACGGTCTGGAGGTTCACCAATCCCGAGGCCTTGAGATTTTCGACCCAAGGCTGCTGCCATCGCAGGCCCGTCTCGATGAAGGCGTATCCGTCGACGTACTTCGTGATGAGG
The DNA here is from genome assembly GCA_903904005.1 of uncultured Anaeromyxobacter sp. Classification (GTDB taxonomy): domain Bacteria; phylum Myxococcota; class Myxococcia; order Myxococcales; family Anaeromyxobacteraceae; genus CAIOAK01. Next base: position 9,248 of record CAIVAR010000183.1, on the reverse strand, counting down.
TCTCGGAAGCGCCACAACATCCGGTCGTGCGAGATCTGGGGGACGTCCTCGCCGGTCATCTTGCGGTTCATGGTGCGCCAGTACTCCATGTTCCCGTCGCCCCAGGGCGGGTCTGAATAGAGAGTCCAGACGCGCTCCCCTGCGAGCATCTGGTCGACTTGGGCGTCGTCGACGTTCCCGTGAGTCACCCGGTGTTGCCCGATAGTCGTCACGTTTCGTTCCTCGCTCGGTTGATGATCGTCGTGATCTCGATTGGGTTCCCCATCGTCCAGTAGCGGAAGCCGTCGACATCGAAGCAGGTGTAGAGCCAGCCCTTGAACTTCATCCGGTAGCCGTGCTCGCGGATGTGCAGGGCGAAGCGGACGAAGTCGGCCTCGACGGCGACCTGCTTGCGGACGACGTACTCATGAGGGTTCGTCGGCATCGACTTGGCGAAGGTCCAGCGCTCCCGAGCTATGAACGCCTTGATCTCGTCATCGGTCATGGTGGTCTCGCTATTCGATGGTGACTCATCGCGCGACCTTTCGCTGGTAGCCGAGAGAGCGCGCATATCGGAGCGTTGCCTTCCGCAGCCGCCACTGGCGACGCCGATAGTTCGTGTCGTCCTGGGAGTCCGAGTCGGCAAGGTCGATCGCTGCATCGACGACGGTTGACCAGGGCGAGGTGACCCTGCGTATCGGCGCCGAGAGGGACGAGCCACGCGAACGACGCCGGACGTGCGCCCAGCAGAGACCGTTGCGCTGGGCAATCCGGTTGCACTCGTTGACCTGACAGAAGACCGTCATCCCGCCGCCTCCCTTCCCCGCCCGATGGACAGCCTCCGTCAGTTCCGCATCTGCGTGGGGGGCCGACGCTTGTCGAAGCGCGGGCCGGTGTGCTTGAGGCTGGTGAGATCGAGGACGTGGATGGCGAGTTCGTCGACCTGGGCGGTGCGGCTACGTCGCTCCAGGCGCTGGCCGACGAGGACGCCGAAGAGGTAGGCGGGGAGCGCCGAGGCGAAGAAGGCGAGCGCAACAAGGGGTGCGGTCATGCGGCCTCCGGGTCGGAGTAGTGGCGAGCCGGGGGGGCGAGCGCGTCGGACGCCTCCTCGACCAGACAGAAGTCGGGCTTCGGGTCGAGTTGCAGGGCTACGGGGAACGGGCCTTGTCGGTTCTTCACGATGACGGCGCGCAGGTCGAGCGACTGATTCTCGGGGTCGAGGGAGCCTGGGCGGTGGAGGATCGTGATGGCGTCGGCGTCAGCCTCCAGGCGCCCGGACCCGCGCAGGTCGGACATGCGCGGATATCGGGACGCGGGCTTCTTGGGGTCGGTCTTCTCGATCTCCCGGTTTAGCTGGGAGAGCGCGATGACGAGCGGGTAGTAGCCTGGGGCGAGTTCGCCGTGGGCGAGGCGGCGCAGGGCGGTGATGGTGTCGTTGAGTTTCTCGAATTCGTCGCCCCGGCCGGCACCAACGAGCCCCAAGTGGTCGACAAAGACGGCGTCGTATCGGACCTTGCGAGCGGACTCGATGACGTCGATGGTCGAGTTTCGTGAGGGGTCGTGGAAGACGATTCTCATGGCCGACATCTGGACCCGAACGTCGTCGATGGCGTTGGTCTCAGCGGAGGTCAAAGCCCCTCCCGGTCTCCAGGCGTCCTCCAGCCTCTTGCGTGGGATATGGGCCAACCGCGAGACCAGCATCGCGGCCATCTGCCCGGGCCGCATCTCCAACCCGATCCAGCAGATTCGCTTCCCAGCTAGCGCGAGGTTCACCGCCATCGTCCACGCCCAGGTCGTCTTGAACTGGCCCGGTCTGCCCCCCAGGACCATGAAGAGCCCCGAGCTTGGACGCGTCAGCTTCTCCCACTTCGGGAAGCCCAAGTTGAGCGGGTGGCTTCGTTGCTGGATGACCAGTTCGTCGTCCAGGGCCGTCTCCAAGTCGGTGTTCCTCGGCGGCGAGGCGTCGGTAGGCAGCGTGGACATCGTCCATCTCCAATCGGGTGATCGGGTCGTTGAACTGGCGGATGAAGCCGAGGGCGCCGCGACCGGTCTTGGCGCCGTAGGAGAATCCAGTGACGAGCTTGACGGCGAGGTCTTCGAGGGACTCCCCGGCCTTGAGGCGCTGGAGGAGTTGGCCCTTGTCGGCCTTGTCGAGGGGGGGGACGGAGTAGTGCTTGAGGAGGCGCCAGAAGGCCGGGGGGAAGGGGGAGGCCTTGGGGGCCGGCGCAGAGGTGCGGGCGCAGCCCGTCTCTTCCGTAGGAAGAGACTGCTTTCTGCTTAATTCTGCTAGATAGGTGCGGGTCCCATCGACCAGCCGGTGCGGCTCTTGGTGCGGGTCGCCGGCGGCGCCCTGGTATTCCCTCCAGTTACCGCGCACATAGACCGTCGGCGCTAGGTGCGGCCCTTGGTGCGGCTCTTGGTGCGGGTGTTTCGACACTAACCCTGCCCTGATGAGCGCCGACATGGCCCGATGGACGGCGTCCCGGGAGATTTTCTCCCGTGGGCTGGACAGCAGCCCAGCAAGCCACCGCTCGGTGGTGGGGCCAGTCCGACCTTCATCGTCGGCGTTCTCCTCGACCCATGCCAAGACGACCTTTTGGAGACTCGTCAGAGACCGGTAACTGGACCCCTCGCGCCACTTCTTCCGCCACGACTTCCGCCAAGGCATCGTCCCCTCGGGAGCCTTACTCATTCGCCCCCCGCGAAGAACCACGCGAAGTGGTCGACGACGTCCCGCTTGGTCGGCAGCACTCCACCATCGGCTTCGGCTACCCGCTCTTGTTCCATCCACAAGTCGTGGACGGTGGGCGCCCCCCCCCGTCCAAGATCCCCCCAGAACCGCTGGAGATGGCCGTTGAGCTCCTCCTCGGTCATGACCCGGTCCCGGTGGCGGCGCGGTAGACGAGGGACCGCCAGACCTGCACCGGGGAGGCGTGACGACGTGTGCTCTGGGCGTAGGTCCCGGTCGGCTCGATGACCTTGCCCTGGAGGCGTCGAAGGACTCCTGCGAGTGCGCGCGGCTCCTTGGTCGGCCCACAGACGGGCCAGACGAGGTCGGCGGTGAGGAACTCCCGCACCTGGGCGAGACCGATGACAGCCGCCTCGGCCCTGGCGAGCCACGTCAGGTCGGCGTTGTTCTCGGCGCGGTCGATGCCCTGGTCCCGTTCCTCTCGCGCCCGGTCGATGTCCTTGGCCTTGTTACGCTGGCCCCAACCGACGAGGCATGTCGGGTCGTGGGCCACGCGATAGCCGCACGCTTCGCAGTTCATGGATTCCCCGCTTCCCTCATGGCGCGGAGGACTTCGATGCACTCCTCCGCATGGCAGACGACTACGGGCCGCGCTCCGACCCAGGTGCGGTGCCACTGCTTCTGGCGCTCGTTCAGCGACTCCCCTGGGGTCTTCACTTCGACCAGCTCGTTGACGCCCTCGTACCCGACTAGAAGGTCTGGTAGCCCGCCCGTGATGCGTCCCCGGTCGCGGGGTTCAAGAACCTCGACAGACGCTCCATGCGCTCGGAAGATGGCGACCACCTGGGCGTGGTTGCCGTCTTTCCGGGCAGCGCGCCTCACAGGAAGTCTCCTGGGTGGATACGGAGCGCCTTGGCGAGGGAGCGGATCTGGCGAACGGCCAGCGGGCGTAGGCCGTTTTCGGCGCGGGAGATCTCGGAGTGGACGATGCTGGCCTTGTCGGCTAGCTCCTTCTGCGACATCCCTCGCGCCAGACGGAACGCGCGGAGCCGGCGCCCCATCTCCGCGTTCTCCCGCGCCTCGGCAACAGGGTCGACGTATGCAAGTCCTCGGGGCATGACGTTGGCAAGTTATCAAACGACCCACGCCACGTCAACCCGCGTCCATAAACGGCGGCACTCGCTGCGTTAACCCCGGCCTTGTTCGCGGTTCAGCCCGGTGCTACGAAAGACCCGGGAGAAGGCCATGGTAGAAAAGCGTAGAGGCAGGGGCCCGTCGATTCGCGGAGGCGGCCGATACGACCCTTATGAGCTTGTCGCCCGCCTGGAGCGACGCCGGATCGACCTCGGGGTAACCCGGATGGCGCTCGCCGCTTCCGCCGGCACGGACCCAAGTCAGTACACGCACAAGACCGGGCTAGTCCGAAACCAGTTTTCCACGACCGAGCTCGGTTTGATGGCAGACCATCTTGCGCTCATCGCCAAGGAAGTCCTCCCGGGATGGCCGTTCATCTCGGAAGAGCAGGCCCGGTTGCTGGAGCGTACCCTTAGAGAAAAGCCATTACCGACCGTCAAAGGCCATCTTTCGTCCATCCCGTGAGGTCCGTTGAAGCTGTCGGTGCGGGGTGGTATCTGCACATATGGCTGGAACCGCCGAGCAGATTTCGTCCCGGAGCTTCGAAGACCACGCCTTGCGGATACTCCCTGCTCTGCAGGCGGTAGCAGGGGGGCGCTCCGTCCCCGGCCCCGACGCATACCGCGAAGCCGTGCTCGTTTTCGTCCGGGAGCGCCGCTTCCATCTCGACTTGATAGAGCAGGCGCTGAGCGGCCCTGACGCCGCCGAGGCAAGCGCCGCCAGTATGGTCGAATGCTTCATCACGGCGGGCGATGCCTACGCCGCCGTCGAAACAGCTGCTGGGGCTCCCCAGCGCGCCGTCGCGCAGTAGCGCCCCAGGCATCCCGCACGCCCCTGTTGTCGGACCCGGAGATTATTCTCGCGGCGCGGGGTTGACAACCGTCTACCGGTTTGGCATATTGCTATCAGGAGGCCAACGGATGCTTGAAAACATCGACACGGTACGCGCCACCCACGTTCGCCCGAACGACATGCTCCTCTGGACCGAGCAGCAGCCTCTCGCCAACGGACTTCGCGTCGAGGCGTCCATCCGAGAGCCCGAGTCGGGCCTCGTCTACCTCTACGCTGACGGCGTTGTCGTCATCCTGACCGCAGACCAGTTGGTCGAGATCGAACGCGCGGGTGACGAGCCGTGACGCCCCGCGAAGTCGTCGTTGCGACCATCGAAGCCGCTGTCTTCCTCCTGGCCGTCTTCACCATCCTCTCGTTCCTCCGGGTGAACCTGTGAACGCTTACGACTTGGTGCGCGCCGAAGTTATGATTCGGGGATACGACGCTCGCTGGGCCGACGACGCCGAGCAGTACGACGTTGTCGCCATCGAGGCCGAGTTCCGGTCGAAGCTGACCAACCCCGACACGGGCGCTTCCTCTCGGACGTGGACGCTTGCCGGCAAGCTCGACGGCATCCTGCGCGAGCGGGGCGGCGAGAAGCGTACCCTCCTCATCGAACACAAGACCTCCAGCGCCGACGTTGGCCCCGGGTCCGACTACCTCAAGCGCCTGCGGCTCGACGGGCAAGTCTCGATCTACTACGCCGGGGCCGCTGCGCTGGGGCACCAGCTAGACGGCGTGATCTACGACGTACTCATCAAGCCGTCGCGCCGTCCCCTGCGCGCCACCCCGCCCGAGGCCCGGAAGTTCACCAAGGACGGCCGGCTGTACGCGAACCAGCGGGAGGTGGACGAGTCCCCGGAGGAATACCGGGACCGGCTCATCGAAGCCGTCAGCGAAGCGCCCAACGAACACTTCGTCCGCGCCGAGGTAGTGCGCTTGGAGACCGAGGTCAAGGACGGGCTGGCCGACGTATGGGCCTGGGGCCAGACGCTGCGCGAGGCCGAGTCCACGGGGAGACACCCCAGGAACCCCGACGCCTGTGTCCGCTACGGCTCGACCTGCCCCTTTTTCCCGGTCTGCACAGGCGAGGCGTCCCTGGAAGACGCGACCCTGTACCGGCGCAGCGAGGTACTCCACCCGGAGTTGAACACGAACGCCGACGATCGGCTCCTGTCCTCGTCCCGGCTGTCGTCCGCTCGCGCGTGCCAGCGGCTCCACCGGCTGACGTACATCGAGGGGTACCGGCCCGCCGAGGACGCCGACGCGCTGCGCTTCGGGAGCCTGATTCATCTCGCGCTGGAGGCGTGGTGGCTCGCGCCGCAGAGTCAGCGCCTGGACGCCGCGCTCGCAACCTTGAACCCCTCCCCCGCCATCCTGGCGGCGGGATAACCCGCAGAACGGTCGAACGAGAGGACCGCATGAACATCGTGAAGCCACAACCAGTAGTGACAACGCCCAAGGTGTCGAAGATGACACTCGGCGCGGTCATCCGGGGCAAGCAGGACATGCCGATCCGAACCCTCCTGTTCGGCACGGAGGGGATCGGGAAGTCCTCCTGGGCCGCTGCGGCGCCTCGCCCCATCTTCATCGGGGTCGAGGACGGGACGGCGCACCTCGACGTGGAGCGGTTCCCCGCCCCGGAGACCTGGGACGACGTGAAGGAGGCCGTCCGGGTGCTGACCCAGGAGGAGCACCCCTACAAGACGCTCGTCATCGACACGCTCGACTGGGCCGAGCCGCTGCTCTGGGCTCACCTCTGCAAGCGAGACAGCCAGCCGAACATCGAGGCATACGGCTACGGGAAGGGCTATCAGGCCGCGCTCGACGAGTGGCGCGTCTTCCTCGCCCAACTGGAGCGAGCCCGCGCCCGAGGGATGCACGTCATCCTCCTGGCGCACGCGTGGATCAAGAGCTTCAAGAATCCGGCCGGGAACGACTACGACCGATTCGAGCTCAAACTCCACCCCAAGGCGGGCGGGCTGCTCAAGGAGTGGGTGGACTCGGTGCTGTTCGCCACCTACGAGACGTTCGCGGAGCAGGACACGAAGACCAAGCGGGTGAAGGGCATCTCGACGGGCGCGCGCATCGTCCACACGACGCACAGCGCGGCCTGGGACGCCAAGAACCGTCACTCGCTCCCCGACCAGTTGCCGCTCGACTACGAGGCGTTCGCGGCGGCGATGCGGACCCAGCAGGTCGCATCCCCGGAGGCGTTCGTCACGGCGATTCGCGCGAAGGCCGCGCCGCTGACCGAGGACGTGAAGAAGAAGGTCGAGGCAGCGATCACGCGGGCTGGCGGGAACGCCGAGAAGCTCGCGCAACTCAACAACTGGATGAACGCCCAAGCGGGCGGGGAGGCGTAGACATGGCACTCATCGAGGCAGGGCAGTACCGCGCTCGGGCGACCAACGGCGTCCTAGGGGAGACCAAGGGCGGCAAGGAGCAGGTCGTCGTCGCCTTCACGCTGCTCGACTTCCCGGGCCAGAACATGAACTGGTACGGCTTCTTCACGGAGAAGACGACCGAGGGCACGTTCCGATCGCTGCGGACGGCGGGCTGGAAGGGCAGCGACCTGTCGGACCTGTCCGACCTGTCGAAGGAAGACGCCCCGGAGGTCGTCGTCGTCGTCGAGCATGAGGCCGACCAGCAGGGGGCTGTCAGGGCGCGCATCCGCTGGGTCAACGGGACGAACGGAGTGGGGCTCAAGGCCACCCTCCCCCCGGACAAGGCGAAGGCGTTTGCGGCGCGCATGAAGGGCAAGGTCGTCGCGTTCGACCGTGCGACGGGAGCGCCCGCGCAGCCGGCGAAGACCGCGCCCGCGAAGCGGCCGGTCAAGGCGGTGGAGGTCCCCCAGGAGGTGCTCGACGCCCAGGAGGGCGAGCACTCCACCGACGACATCCCGTTCTAGGTCCCCAAGGGAGCCGAGATGAAAACAACGGGCATCCCGGCTTCCTCTCCTCTCCCCGAGTCGGTGTGGAATCGTCTGCGCCGACTCGGGGTGGAGGAGTGCCGTCTCGTTCCTGGGTCTCCGCTGATGCTCGGCGTCACCCGGGCGGGGCGTCTAACGTGGTGGGCGGGCCGGTCCATCGAGGAAGCCGTCCACAGGATCGAGTCTGCTTCGGCACGGCGCGCGCTGGAGGACGAATGAACCCTGGCACTGCGGTGACGGTCCACGGCCTCGACGGTTCGGTCTGGGCTCGACGTGAAGAGGCGACCAGGGCGCTGCTGTTCCTCGCCCAGGTCGAGGCGCTCGCGACAGCGGTTCAGTCGATGGCACCGGACGGGCAGGCGATGGCGAAGGCGACAGACGACGCGCGTGCGGAAGCTGTCCACGCGGTCCTCTTGTGGCGCACCGCAGTTCTGGAGCGGACCCGGGCGGTGGAGAGAGCAGCGTGAGCTACGCATGGCGGAAGTGCGAGATCGAGTGCTGTAACGCCAGGGTCGTCGCGGGCGGGCCGTACCGTTACTGCTCCCACCACAGGCCGAAGCTCCAGCGGGCGCACAGACCCCTAACCCCGGAGGAGCGGGACCGCGACCGGTCTCGCAGGGCGCGGCAGCGCGCCGCTCTGGGCATCCCAGAATGGTGGACGACATGATGCGACAGGTGCCGTGGTCGGACCTCTTGGTCTCCGGGGAGCAGAACTGGACCGGCGGCAGAGGGAAGCGTCGGGAGTACGTCATCCCCGACTGTCGAGCGCGCGGCTGCGAACTGGTCGGTGACGAGGGCGCTGGGTACTGCGTGCGGCACTCGCGCAACTTCTACCGGACGGGCCACCCGGAGGGGATGGCGGTTCGGCGCACGGAGGAGTTCGCGGAGGCGATGCTGGCGTGGGCCGACGCCGGGGACCGGGCCGCCCTGGTCAAGCTCCTGGGGGCGGCGCAGGCGTGGGTGAAGTCCGATGCGATGGGCAAGCTCCGGGGCGAGACGCCGAGCGGGTCGGTGCGGCCCCTGCCGCGCGCGGTCTGGAGATACGTCGAGGCCGATACGGATCAGGAGTTCAACCGGGCGTGGGGACAGGTTCAGCGACTCGCCCGAACGTGGTGGAAGGGAACGACATGAGCGAGCCGGTCATCACGAAAATGGAGGGGCCGTGCGCGTGCGGCCGGTTCGCAGCGTACCCGGAGGACATCCCGCCGATGACAGACGGCGTGTACCACATGGAGCCAGCGGTGGGGAATCCGATCTGCGAGCTTCTGGCGTTGAAGAGGGAGCGGGATGCGGCGCTGATTCGAGCGCACGTCGCGACCCAGGAGATGGAGCAGCTGCGCGCGCTCCTGGGCGAGGTCGAGTGGGTCGGGCACACGATGCCGGGTGGTCCGGTGGAGGTATGGCTGGAGTGCCCGGTGTGCGAGTCGGTGAAGACGGATGGGCATACGGACGGGTGCCGTCTGGCGCTGGCGCTCTCGCCCCGCCCGGACGACGGCGAGAGGGAGGGCGGCAAGTGACGTTCGCGAGTTCCGAGAACGCCGCTCTCCGCGCCCGCCTGCATGAACTGGAGCGGGAGAGGGACGCCGAGCGAGAGTGGGCGAAGGGCGTGGGTGACTGCGTCGTCGCCGCCGTAAAGCGAGCCGAGAGGGCAGAGGCCCGCGTGGCCGAAATGGAGGCGGTGCT
>CAIVAR010000182.1 GCA_903904005.1 uncultured Anaeromyxobacter sp. | reverse complement strand
CATCGCCGGGAGGCTCCACCTCCAGGCGCTCCTCGTCCTGGCCACGCTCATCGCGATGCTCGCCTGGAGGCTCCTCTGGTGGTGACATGATCCTGCGCGCGCTCTTCCAGATCGGGCTGCTCCTCCTCCTGCCGCCGCTCCTCCTCGGGGTGGTGAACCGGGTGAAGGCCATCGCCGCCGGCCGCAAGGGGCCGCCGATCCTGCAGCTCTACTTCGACCTCGCGAAGCTGCTGCGCAAGGGGGCGGTCTACAGCCGCACGACCACCTGGGTCTTCCGGGCGGGACCGGCGGTGGGGCTCGCCGCCATCGTCACGGCCGGGACGATGCTCCCGGTGGCGGGGCAGCCGGCCATCGTCTCCTTCGCCGGCGACTTCGTCCTCTTCGCCTACCTGCTCGCCCTGGCCCGCTTCGCCACCGCGCTCGCGGCGCTCGACACCGGCTCGTCGTTCGAGGGCATGGGGGCGGCCCGCGAGGTCTCCTTCGCCAGCATGGCCGAGCCGGCTCTCTTCCTGGTGCTCGTGGTGATGGCGCGGGCCACCGGCTCCCTCTCCCTCTCCGGCATGCTCGGGCCCGGCCTGGCCGCGGCCTGGCGCGCCGCCGCCCCGGCGCTCCTGCTCTCGGCCATCGCGCTCTTCGTGGTGGCGCTGGCCGAGAACTCCCGCATCCCGGTCGACGATCCCAACACCCACCTCGAGCTGACGATGATCCACGAGGTGATGGTGCTCGACCACTCCGGCCCCGACCTCGCCTTCATCCTCTACGGCGCCTCGCTCAAGTTCTTCCTCTTCGGGGCGCTGCTGGTGCGGCTCGTGGCCGACGTGCGCATGACCGGATTCTGGGCCGCCGAGGGGGCCTTCGTGGTCGAGCTGCTCGGCTTCTCGATCCTGGTCGGTCTGGTGGAGTCGGCGATGGCGCGGCTCCGGCTCACCCGGGTGCCGCAGATGCTGGTGGGCGCCTCGGTCCTCTCCGTCTTCGCGCTGGTCCTTCTCCTGAGGTGAACGTGGGCGCCTGGACCGACATGGCCTTCATCCTGGTGGTCGTCCTCGACCTCTTCCTGCTCGCCTCGAGCCGGCTCGGGGCGGCCATCCGCGCGGTGGCCCTGCAGGGGGCGCTGCTCTCGCTGCTCGCGCTGCTCCTCACCGGCTCCGGCCACGACGTCGGGCACATGCTCGTCGTCGCCGGCGGCGCCTTCCTCATCAAGGCCGTCCTCATCCCCTGGCTCATGTTCCGGGCCATCCGCGAGATGGCCATCCGGCGCGAGATGGAGCCGCTCATGGGCTACGTGCCCTCCATCATCCTGGGCGGGCTCGGGGTGGTGCTCTCCTTCGCCTTCTCCCGCGGCCTGCCGCTCCCCACCAACGAGATGCACCCCTTCCTGGTGCCGACCGCGCTCTCCACCGTCTGGACGGGGCTGCTGCTCGTGGTGAGCCGGCGCAAGGCCGTCACCCAGGTGCTCGGATTCCTGGTGCTCGAGAACGGGGTCTTCGTCTTCGGGCTCCTCCTCACCGACTTCATGCCGGTGATGGTGGAGGCGGGCGTGCTGCTCGACCTGCTCGCCGCGGTCTTCGTGATGGGCATCGTGATGTTCCAGATCAACCGGGAGTTCGCCTCCCTCGACACCGACGCGCTGTCGTCGCTCAAGGACTAGGACAAAGATGATCCTGTTCGTCATCCTCGTCCCGCTCGTCCTCGGCGCCGTGGCCTTCTCCTGGCCGGACAATCGCACGCGCCCCACGCTGCTCGTCGTCGGCTCGGCGCTCCACGTCCTCGGCATCGTCTCGCTCTGGATCCACCCCGAGCCGCCGGTGCTGAACGGCTACCTCTTCCTCGACGCGGCCGGGAAGGTGGTGCTCACCACCTCCTCGCTGCTCTTCCTGGCGAGCGCCATCTACGCGCAGGGGTACCTGCGCAGCCGCGACGACCGGGACAACCGGGTCTTCGTGGGCGGTCTGCTCGTGCTGCTCGGTGCCATGACCACGGTGGGCATGGCGCAGCACCTCGGCGTCCTCTGGGTGGCCATCGAGGTGACGACGCTCGCCACCGCGCCGCTCATCTACTTCAACCACAACGCCCGCTCGCTCGAGGCGGCCTGGAAGTACCTGCTCGTCTCCTCGCTGGGCATCGCGCTGGCGCTCCTCGGCACCTTCTTCCTCGCCCTCTCCGGCGCCGCCCCCGACGGTCCCCGGTCGCTGCTCCTCTCCGACCTCATCGCGGCGGGACCGGCGCTTTCCCACCCTTGGGTGCGGGCGGCATTCGTCTTCCTGCTCGTCGGGTACGGCACGAAGATGGGGCTCGCGCCGCTCCACTCCTGGAAGCCGGACGCCTACGGCGAGGCCCCGGGACTCCTCGGCGCGCTGCTCGCCGGCGGCATCACCAACTTCGCCTTCCTCTCGGTGGTGCGCGTCTACCAGGTGACCAACGCGGCCGGCGAGGGGGCCTTCGCGCGCGACGCGCTGCTCGGGCTGGGGCTCCTCTCCATGGCGCTCGCCGCGGTCTTCATGGCCGGCCAGCGCGACTTCAAGCGCATGCTCGCCTACTCCAGCGTCGAGCACATGGGCATCCTGGCGGTGGCGCTCGGGCTCGGCGGCGCCGCGGTGACCGGCGCCTTCTACCACGTGCTCAACAACGGGCTCGCCAAGGGGGTGCTCTTCCTGGCCGCCGGCAACATCCACCGCGCGTACGGGTCGAAGCGCACCGACGAGGTGCGGGGCGCGGCGCGGCGGCTGCCCATCTCCGGACCGCTCTTCCTGGCCGGCTTCCTGGCCGTGACCGGCACGCCCCCCTTCAGCCCGTTCTGGAGCGAGTTCATGATCCTGAACGGCGCCATCGGGACGGGACGCTACTGGGTGGCGGGGCTCTTCCTGCTCTTCCTCGCCGTGATCTTCATCGGCATGGGGGCGACGGTCCTCCAGGTGGTCCAGGGGAGCGACGAGGGGGCTCCCTCCCGCCCCGGATTCAAGGACGGCTGGCTCACGGCGGCGCCGCCGCTCGTGCTGCTGCTCGCGGTGCTGGCCCTCGGCCTGTGGCTCCCCGCTCCGCTCCTCTCCCTGTTCCAGGCCGCGGCGCGGCTCGCCACCGGGAGCGCGACATGACCACCCGCGTCCTCCAGGCCTGGAACGGCGAGGCGATCGAGGTGGGCGACATCCCCGTCCTCCCCGTCGACGAGTTCCAGCAGATCGTCGCCGACGCCGTCACCGCCGGCGCGCGCGTCTCGAGCTACGCGGGGCGCAGGGACGACGAGCGAACCCGGGTCACGGCGGTGCTCGCCGACGACGCGCAGGGGCGGCTCGGGGTGCTGTCCTGCCGGGTGGGGGCGGCGTGGCCGTCGCTCACCAGCGAGTGCCCGTCCATCCAGGCCTTCGAGCGGGAGATCTTCGAGCAGTTCGGCGTGAAGCCGGAGGGGCATCCGTGGCTCAAGCCGCTGCGCTTCGAGCCGCCGCTCGTGGCGGGCGTCGACCCGTGGGGGCGGATCGCGAAGCCGTCCACCATCCCGGGCGACTACCCCTTCTTCCGCGTCGAGGGGGAGGAGGTCCACGAGGTGGCGGTGGGGCCGGTCCACGCCGGCGTCATCGAGCCCGGACACTTCCGCTTCCAGTGCCACGGCGAGCACGTCTTCACGCTCGAGATCGTGCTCGGCTACCAGCACCGCGGCGTCGAGCCGATGCTCGTCGGCGGGCCGGACCGGCGGACGGTGGCGCTCGTCGAGTCGGTGGCCGGCGACACCGTGGTGGGGAACGCCATCACCCACGCGAACGCCGTGGAGGCGCTCGCCGACTTCCAGATCCCGGCGCGGGCGTCGGTGCTGCGCGGCGTGGCGCTCGAACTGGAGCGGCTCGCGAACCACGTGGGCGACCTGGGGATGCTCGCCGGCGACGTGGGCTTCCTGCCCACGGCGAGCTACTGCGGGGCGCTGCGGGCCGACTTCCTGAACGCGCTCGCCGAGATCTGCGGGAACCGCTTCGGGCGCGGCCTCGTCGTCCCCGGGGGCGTGCGCTTCGACCTCGATGCCGGCGCGACGGCGCGGCTCGCCGAGAAGGTCGCGAAGGCGTGGGAGCAGGTCGACGGCGCGACGCGCCTCCTGTTCGAGTCGCCCTCGGTACGCAACCGCTTCGACGGGACCGGCGTGGTGAGCCGCGATACCTGCACCGAGCTCGGGCTCGTCGGGCCCGCCGCGCGGGCCTGCGGCGTTTCCCGCGACGTGCGGCGCGACCACGCCACCGGCGTCTTCCGCTTCCTCCACGTGCCGACGGTGACCGGCGAGACCGGCGACGTCTTCGCCCGGGCCTGGGTGCGGCGGCTCGAGGCCGAGCGCAGCGCCGAGTTCGTGGTCCGGCAGCTCCGGGCGCTCCCCGGCGGGCCGGTGCGCACCCCCTGCCCGCTCCCCCGCCCCGACCGGCTCGTGGTCTCCCTCACCGAGGGCTGGCGCGGCGAGCTCTGCCACGTGGTGGAGACCGACGGCGACGGGAGCTTCCTCCGCTACAAGCTCGTCGACCCGTCCTTCCACAACTGGATGGGGCTCGCGATGGCGCTCCGCGGCGAGCAGATCTCCGACTTCCCGCTGTGCAACAAGAGCTTCAACCTCTCCTACTGCGGACACGACCTCTGATGGACGGCATCCCCGGCATTCTGCAGTTCCGCGCCCGCTTCGGGCGACAGACCGTGGCCTACCCCGAGGGGCCGGCGCGCTTCCCCGAGCGCTTCCGGGGGCTTCCCGTCGTGGACCCGAGGGCCGGCGACGGCGGACGGGCCGGCGCCGCGGTCTGCCCCACCGAGGCGGTGCGGGATGCGGGCACGCCGGGAATGGCGATCGACCTGGGGCGCTGTACCTTCTGCGGGCTGTGCGAGGAGGCGAGCCCCGGCGCCATCCGCTTCACGCGGGACTACCGGATCTCGGGACGGACGCGCGATTCGCTCCAGGTGAACGGGGCGGCGCCGCTGCTCGCCGCGGCGCTCGACGAGAAGGCGCGGAAGCTCTTCGGGCGGTCGCTGCGGCTGCGGCAGGTGTCGGCGGGGGGGTGCAACGGCTGCGAGGCGGAGCTGAACGCTTCGGGGAACGTGCAGTTCGACATGTCCCGGTTCGGCGTGGCCTTCGTGGCGTCTCCGCGCCACGCCGACGGGCTCGTGGTGACCGGACCGGTGTCGGAGAACATGCGGGAGGCGCTCCTCAAGACCTGGGAGGCCCTGCCCGCCCCGCGCCTCGTCATCGCGGTGGGGGCCTGCGCCTGCTCGGGCGGGATCTTCCGGGACAGCCCGGTGCAGTCGAACGGGATGCCGGGCGTGCCGGAGATCCCGGTGGACCTGTGGGTGGCGGGGTGTCCGCCGCATCCGATCACCTTCATCGACGGGGTGCTGCGGTTGCTCGGGCGGATCGAGGGGGACTCGTTGCGGCTCGCGGGGACGGGGATCGTCGAGCCTCGGTAGGGTCCCGCCCCGCGTGGGCCGGAAGGGGGCTCCGGCAGGCGCCTATCATCGGGTCGTGCGCACACTTCCCCGATCGTCCGCGGCCGTCGTCCTCGTGTCGCTCGTCCTGTCGGTGCCGGGAGCAGCCCGCGCGCACCCCTGCGAGGCGGAGGTCGCCGAGGCGATCCAGAAGCTCGCGTTCGAGAACCAGCAGGTGGTCGCGATGGAGTTGGCCGGCAACTCACCCGTGGCCCGGGCGCTCCGCAGCGAGCACACCTACCGGGTGCAGGTGCTGCAGCAAATGCAGATGCAGTGCGCCCAGTCGGTGCGGGAGGAGAAGCAGGGGACCGCGCCGGCGGGTGGCGTCCCCGGCTGCGGCAAGGACACCGACTGCAAGGGCGAGCGGATCTGCGTCCGGGGCGCGTGCGTGGATCGGTAGGGCCGCGGCGCGGACCTGCCGTCGGGTCGGGCCGTGAGGCCTCGCGCGTTGCCGTGGGCCCGGAATTCGCATGATCGGTGGCACCATGAACGCCACCACGCTCGAAGAGGCCCGTCTCGAATCGCTCCGTCTCGCCGAACTGCTCCGTCGCGAGCACGTCGCGCTCGCCGACTTCCTCGTCGCCCTCTCCGCGTTCGACCGGGCGGAGGGGTTCCGGCCCCTCGGCTACGCGACGCTGTTCGACTACCTCATGCGGGAACTCCGTGTCTCCCGCGGCGCAGCGCACTACCGCAAGGTGGCGGCCCGAGTCATCGCCCGCTTCCCGGAGGTGACCGAGCCCCTCCGGGATGGGCGGCTTTGCCTCTCCTCGATCATCTCGCTCGCGAGGGTGATCACCGACGCGAACAAGGAGCAGGTCATCCCCCGGTTCTTTCACTGCTCCAGCGAGGAGGCGAAGGCGGTGGCTGCCGAGATCGCTCCGGCGCTGGTCGTGCCGCGACGGACGGTCGTGACCACCCCGGCGAAGCCGGCCTGGGTATCGGTTCCAGTGACTTCAGCTACTTCGCCAGTTCATACGGATGAACTGGGTGGACTGGGTGAACTGCGTGTCTGCCGGCTGGAGACGCCGGGCGTGGTCGTCGAGCCCCTCACGGCGACGCAGAGCCGGATCCACCTCACGGTCTCGCGGAGGCTGCTCGGGAAGCTGCGCAAGGCGCGCGACGGGCAGTCCCACGTCCAGCCCGGCGCCACCGACGAGCAGGTGATCGAGGCGGCGCTCGACCTCCTGCTCGCGCAGCAGGAGGGGCGGCGCGCGGCGGTGCCGCCGAAGGTGAAGCGGGAGGTGATGAAGCGCGACGGGGCGCGGTGCACCTGGCCACTCGCCGGTGGTGGCACGTGCGGGTCCACCATCCGGCTGCAGGTGGACCACGTCGTGCCGCGCGCGAAGGGGGGCGCGTCGACGGTGGAGAACTGCAGGATCCTCTGCCAGGCGCACAATCTCGAGGCGGCGCGGGAGGCCTACGGGGACGAGAAGATGGACCTCTTCGTCCCGCGGACCAGCGTCGCTCGCGAGCCCGTCGCTCCCTACGACGTCGGCGGCGGGGTGACGAGCGGTCCGGGCATCGATGGCGGCGCGACGATCGGCGGCGCGATGGCCAACGGGAGCGGCGGCAGCGGCATGGCGATCCAGAGCGCCACGTACAGGATGATCCCCCAGCCGCCCGCGAAGATCGACAGGATGAAGAGGACGCGCACCAGCGCCAGCGGAAGCGAGAACCGGTCGGCGAGCCCCCGGCACACACCGGCGATCATCTTCCCGTCCCGAGCCCGGTACCACTCGCGCTGGAGCGGACGCTGGTCCATCCAGCTCGTGCAGTGGCGGCAGCGGACGGCGCCGGGCTCGTTCTCGGTGCGGCAATAGGGGCAGGTGACCATGTGTCTCTCCTCCAGCCTCTCCCTACGTCGGGGGGAGGCTCCTATTTCGACCCGAGCCCGGGCCACTCCCCCATCGGGGTCGTGCTCTTCACCACATGCATGCCGGCCTCGGCGAAGCGGGCCAGTGCCGCGTCAGCGTCGGGCGTGAAATCGGCAAGGAATCCGCCGGCTCCGTCCGGGACGGCCACCGGCGACATGCAGTCCTCGAGCAGGTAGACCCGCCCCGCGAGACGTGGGTCGCGGGCGTGGATTTCCCGGAGCAGGTCCTCCACGGTGGCCTTCACGCAGTGGCTCGAGGCCTGACCGGCGACGACGAGGGCGTCGGAGGAGAGCAGCGCCTCCACCAGCGCCGGGTTGCGCCCGCCGTGCGCCTTGCCGTCGTGGGTCCGGACCACCTCCGGCCCGAGGGCCGAGTAGTGCTCGGTGAGCGGGTTCGTCCCCTTGAACTCGATCCAGGATTCGGCGGCACGGACGTAGGAGTGGAAGAGGCGCACCTCCTGGAGGAGCCCGACGAGCGCGTGCCCATCGCCGCCGACGAGGCAATGGGGCGGCCAGAGGTAGAGCTGGCACTTCCCCTCCCGCTCCAGCTCCTCGCAGTAGTAGAGCGCCTCGGCGCGCAGCCACTCGTAGTCGCCACCGGCGACCCACGGGGCGACGGCGGGGTTGGGGCCGACCTCGCCAGAGCGGACCTGGCTCGCCGTGACCACCCGGTACGGCTGGAGCGGGCGGCCGCCGCGATCGATCCAGAAGGTGGCGAAGAAGATCTGGAAGGCGAGGTGGGTGTCCATGGTCGCGGTGAGGCGCGTGATGGAGCCCAGGTTCCGGTAGGTCCAGGCGGCGAGGCGGCGCGTGTCGTCGACGGCTCCCTGGCCGCTCCGGCCACCCACGTAGAGGGCTCCGCCGGGCAGGCAGAAGTCGCGCTGCTCGTCGACCAGGACGAGTTGGAGGTCCAGATGGTCGCCGCCGGCGAGGGCGATGCCGTGCTCGTCGCGCCAGGCCGGTGCGGCCTCGAAGAGCGCCTGGGCGTCGGGCCGGTACGCCCAGCTGGCCGCGTTCTCGGGGTCGTGGAATGGGGGGAGCGGCAGCTCGCGGAACTTCACCGGGACCTCCGGGTGGCGGATTCGCGCGCCTCGAGGACGAGGCGGGTGCGCAGGTCGTACAGGCTTCGCTCCAGCCCCACCGGGAAGGTGTGGGGATGGACGAGCCGCTTCACGCCGCCGTGGAACTGCCCGAGCTGCGCGGCGGCGCGGGCCCTGACCTCGGCGAGCGGCGGCGCCGTCCAGACCGGCCGCCCCTCGCGCAGCACCGGGACGAGCAGGTCCTCGAAGGGGGTACCCTCGGGGATGGTGCGACGGCGGGTGAAGTCGAGCGGATCGATCATCTCCGGCGAGGGCGGCAGCCCGAGCGCGAGGTCGTAGATCACGTCGGCGAGGAAGCCGTCGCCGTGCCGGTAGCGGCGCACCTGCTGGATGCCCGGGACGGTGGTCTTGGCCAGCTGCTCGGAGAGCTTCACCTTGTGCTTCCAGGGCTTTCCCGGGCCGTCGCGCACCGCCGACAGCTTGTAGACGCCACCCAGCGCAGGCTCGCCCCAGCCGGTGACGAGCCGCGTGCCCACTCCCCAGATGGCGATGGCCGCCTTCTGGTCCTGGAGTGCGTGGATCACCTGCTCGTCGAGCTCGTTCGAGGCGAGGATGGCGGTATCCGTGAGCCCCGCCTCGTCGAGCATCCGGCGCGCCTGCTGGGAGAGCCAGGCGAGGTCGCCCGAGTCGAGCCGGATGCCGGTGAGCCGGTGGCCGTCCCTCGCGAGCTCGCGCCCGACCTCGATGGCGTGGCGCACCCCCTCGAGCGAATCGTAGGTATCGACGAGCAGGATGGTGTTCGACGGCATGGCCCGCGCGTAGGTGCGGAAGGCCTCGAGTTCCCCGTCGAAGAGCATGACCCACGAGTGGGCGTGGGTGCCCTTCACCGGGATGCCGTACAGCTTCCCGGCGAGGACGTTGGAGGTGCCCGCCACGCCCCCCACGTAGGCGGCGCGGGAGGCGGAGAGCGCGCCGTCGATCCCCTGGGCACGGCGCAGCCCGAACTCCACCACCGGCGCCCCCTTCGCCGCGAGCACGATGCGGGCCGCCTTGGTGGCGACGAGCGTCTGGAAATTCACGATGGCGAGCAGCGGCGTCTCGAGCAGCATGCAGGGGACGATGGGCCCCGTCACCCGGAGCAACGGCTGGTGGGGGAAGACCACCGTGCCCTCCGGCATCGCGTCGACGTCGACGTCGAGCTTCATCTCCCCGAGCCAGTCGAGGAAGGCGGGCTCGAAGAGGGGCTTGCCGTCCGAGCCCACCTGCCCGGCCAGGAAGGCGAGGTCGTCCGGCATGAACCGGTGGTGAAGGAGGAGGTCGACCGCGTCCTCGAGCCCGGCCGCCACCGCATACCCCCCCTCGAAGGGGTTCCGGCGGAAGGACAGGTGGAAGACCGCCTCGCGCCCCGCCACCCCGCCCTTCCACGCCGCGGCGGCCATGGTGAGCTGGTAGAAGTCGGTGAGGAGCGCGAGCGAGGTGCGGTAGACCTGCGAGGGTCCCATGAAGCCTCCACCGTGGTTCTAACGCCCCCGGGGACGATGTTGTAGAAGGTTCGGATGTTCTTCCGCGCGGTCCTGCTGCCGTTCGCCTGGACCCGCCTCCTCCTCGCCGCGGTGGCCTGGTTCGGCGACCAGATGTCGGTGAGCTGGAGCTATCCGGTCGCGGCCGCGGCCCGGCGGGGGTGGCAGTTCGTTCCGGCCCCGTGGCTCGACGCCTTCGGACGATGGGACAGCACCTGGTACCTGGACGTCGCGCGGAAGGGCTACGAGGTGCGGGGGCCGCTCGCCTCGGTGCAATCGAACGTGGCCTTCTTCCCCCTGTACCCCTGGACCGTCCGCATGCTCCACGCGCTCGTGCCGGGGCGCGGAGAGGAATCCTGGTACCTCACGGCGCTGGCAGTCTCGAACGGGGCCCTGCTCGCCGCCCTGTGGCTCCTGTGGCGCCTCGTCCGGGACGTCGCCGACGAGGACACGGCCTCGCGCACCGTCCTGTACGTCCTCCTCTTCCCGTTCGGCTTCGTCCTCTCGTCCGCCTATCCCGAGTCGCTCTTCCTGCTCCTCTCGGTGGCGAGCCTGGGGGCGGCGCTGAAGGGTCGGCCGGGGTTGGCCGGGATGCTCGGACTGCTCCTCGCACTGACGCGGCCGGGCGGGGTGCTGGTGGCGGTGCCGCTGGCCTGGATCGCCCTCGAGCGGGGGGCGCGAAAGCTGCCGGCGCTGGCCGCCGCGGCGCTGCCCGGAGTCGGGCTCGCCCTGCACGCGGGGCTCCTCTGGCGTCTCACCGGCGACCCGCTGGCCCTCTTCCACGCGCAGGGGGCCTGGGGACGGTCGTTCGCGGCACCGTGGACGACGCTCCTCCAGCCCCGGCAGTTCCACCCCCGGCTCGGACCCCTCGAGGCACTCTGCGTGGCGCTCGTGGCCGTGCTCGGCGCCTGGCTGCTGCGGCGGCGCGAGACCCGGGCCTTCGGCCTCTGGGCGCTCGTCTCGCTCGTGCCGGTGCTGCTGTCCGGCACCTTCCTCTCGGCCGGACGCTTCGCCGCGGTGGCCTTCCCCGCCTTCCTGGCGCTCGGGGTCCTGGGGCACCGCCCCGCCGTGGACCGGGCGGTTGTGGCGACCTTCTCATTCGCCCAGGCGATCCTCTTCTTCTTCTGGGCGCGCTTCTTCTGGGTGGGTTAGAGGCTTCCCCGATGAACGACCCGCTGGGGATCCTCTCCCGATTCACCTGGGGCGCCGGCCGCGAGGGGCGCTTCTTCTCGCTGCCCGCCCTCGAGAAGAAGGGCTTCGGCGCCATCTCGCGCCTCCCGGTCTCGATCCGGGTGGTGCTCGAGTCGCTGGCCCGCAACCTCGACGGCGTGCGCGTCCACGAGAAGGACGTGCGGGCGCTCGCGGCCTGGCAACCCCGAGCCGAGCGGACGGACGAGATCCCCTTCGTCGTCTCCCGCGTCCTCGCCCAGGACTTCACCGGCGTTCCACTCATCGTGGACCTCGCGGCGATGCGGGCGGCCATGCACCGCAGCGGCAAGAAGGCCACCAAGGTGGAGCCGCTCGTGCCGGTGGACCTGGTGGTCGACCACTCGGTGCAGGTGGACGCCTGGGGCACGGCCGATGCGCTGGGGAAGAACCTCGAGCTCGAGTTCGCGCGCAACAAGGAGCGCTACGCCTTCTTGAAGTGGGGGACGCAGGCCTTCGAGCGGCTGCGCATCGTGCCGCCGGGCATCGGCATCTGCCACCAGGTGAACCTCGAGTTCCTCGCCACCGTCGCCACCGAGCGGGACGGGGTGTGGCTCCACGACACCGTCATCGGCACCGACTCCCACACCACCATGGTGAACGGCATCGGCGTGGTGGGCTGGGGCGTCGGCGGCATCGAGGCCGAGGCCGCCATGCTGGGGCAGCCCAACTTCTTCCTCACGCCCGACGTGGTGGGGGTGAACGTTCACGGCCGGCTCCCCGAGGGGGCCACCGGTACCGACGTGGTGCTCGCGGTGACGGAACTCCTCCGGAAGCGGAAGGTGGTCGGCAAGTTCGTCGAGTTCCACGGCGAGGGCGCGGCGAGCCTGCCATCCACCGAGCGGGCCACCATCGCCAACATGGCGCCGGAGTACGGCGCGACCATGGGCTACTTCCCGCCCGACGAGCAGACGATGCGCTACCTGCTCGCGACGGGGCGCACCGAGGAGCAGGTGGCCGGGGTGCGGGCGTACCTCGAGGCGCAGGGGACGTTCGGGATTCCACGCGCAGGCGAGCTGGAGTACGGCGAGGTGGTCGACCTCGACCTCTCCACCGTCGTGCCGGCGGTGGCCGGGCCGAAGCGGCCGCAGGACCGCATCCCGCTGCCCGACGTGAAGGAACGGTTCGCCGAGCTCTTCTCCCGGAACGACGCGGCGGGCTACGGGAAGCCGGCCTCCGAGCTCGGCGAGCGGCACCAGGAGGACGGCGTCGAGGTCGGCAACGGCGACGTGGTCATCGCCGCCATCACCTCCTGCACCAACACCTCCAACCCGGCGGTGATGCTCGCGGCCGGGCTGGTCGCGAAGCGGGCCCACGAGCGGGGGCTCACCCCTCCACCCCACGTGAAAACGTCGCTCGCGCCCGGGAGCCGGGTGGTGACCCGGTACCTGGAACGGGCCGGCCTGCTCTCCCATCTCGAGGCCCTGGGCTTCCAGGTGGTGGGCTACGGCTGCACCACCTGCATCGGCAACTCCGGCCCCATCGACGCACGGCTCGAGGCGGTCATCGGGGTGAACGACCTCGTGGCGGCGAGCGTGCTCTCCGGCAACCGCAACTTCGAGGCCCGGGTCCACGTGAACGTGAAGGCGAACTTCCTCATGAGCCCGCCGCTCGTGGTGGCCTACGCCCTCGCCGGCACGGTCCAGCGCGACCTGACCCGGGAGCCGCTGGGTGTGGACCGGGACGGGCGCGAGGTGTTCCTGAAGGACCTCTGGCCCACGCAGGACGAGGTGGCGGCGCTCCTCGAGCAGTCGAACGATCCCGAGGAGTACCGGAAGAACTACGCACGCTTCGACCAGAACCCCCGGTGGAACGAGATGGCCGCGCCCGGCGGCGCGCTCTTCAAGTGGGACGCGCGGTCGACCTACGTGCAGGAGCCGCCCTACTTCATGACCCCGGCGCGGCCCATCGCCGACGTGCGGGGGGCGCGGGCGCTGGCCATCTTCGGCGACTCGATCACCACCGACCACATCTCGCCGGCCTCGAACATCCAGGCGGACTCGCCGGCGGGGCGCTACCTGGTCGCACAGGGGGTGAAGGCCGAGGACTTCAACAGCTACGGCTCCCGGCGCGGCAACGACCGGGTGATGGTGCGCGGGACGTTCGCCAACGTGCGCATCCGGAACCTCATGGTCCCCGGGCAGGAGGGGGGCGTGACCGCCGTGCAGCCCTCGGGCCAGGTGAAGTCGATCTACGACGCCGCGGTGGAGTACGAGACCGCCGGCGTGCCGCTCGTGGTCATCGCCGGGCAGGAGTACGGCACCGGCAGCTCCCGCGACTGGGCGGCGAAGGGCACCGCGCTCCTCGGGGTGCGGGCGGTGGTGGCCCGTTCGTTCGAGCGGATCCACCGGGCCAACCTGGCCGGTATGGGCGTGCTGCCGCTCCAGTTCCCGGAGGGGGTGTCGGCGGCGGCGCTGGAACTCGACGGGACCGAGACCTTCGACGTGACCGGGCTCGCGAAGCTCGCGCCGCGCGGGACGGCCATCCTGGTGGTCCGCCGCAGGGACGGGACCGAGTTCCGGCAGCAGGTGACGGTCCGGCTCGACACCCCGGTGGAGCTCGAATACCTGAAGGCCGGCGGGATCTTGCCCTACGTGCT
>CAIVAR010000181.1 GCA_903904005.1 uncultured Anaeromyxobacter sp. | reverse complement strand
CGGATCGGTGACCCCCGTGTAGCTCTTCTGGCTGCCACCCTGGTGGATGAGGACGACGATGGCGTGCACGCCGCGTCGGCGCAGCTCGGGGACGTAGGAATTCACCGCGTCGGCCTCGTCGAGGAAGCGGAGTCCGGCGACCCCGGTCGGGGTCACCACGGTCGGCGTCTCCTTCAGGACGACGCCGACGAAGGCGATGGGAACGCCGTCCACGCGCTTCACCACGTAGGGCGGGAGCACGGGCTTGCCGGTGGCCGCGTCGACGACGTTCGCAGCCAGCGTGGGATAGCGGGCTCCGCGCCAGTGGGTCTCGAGGAACGGCCCGTTGCCGTGGTTGCCGCCGCCGAGGAGCCGCTGCAGCTCGACGATGCCCTCGTCGAACTCGTGGTTGCCGGTCGTGCCGGCCAGGTTGCAGCGCGGGTCCAGCCAGCCCTCGTACCGGTCCTCGTCCTCCTCCCGGCCCCCGATCCCGCCCCGGTCCTCGGCCTCGAGGTGGCGGCAGTGCCGGTTGGCGAGCTGGTTCAGGAAGGAGATGGCTGGCTCGTCCTGGAGGAGCGCCGACGAGGCCGGGGAGGCACCGACGTGATCGCCGGCGTGAACGATCAGGGTCCGGTAGGGCGTGGCGACGGAGGCGGCGCGAAGGTAGGCGGCGAGCACGCCCGCCGAGCCCACCGGCCGCTTCGAGACCAGCTTGCCGGCCGAGAGCTGGCCGTGGAAGTCGTTGATGCCGAGGATCCTCACGGCCACGCGCTCGGAGCGCGGGGCGCTCTCGTCCTCCCACTCGACGGGTCGGGCGGCTTCCTCGCGAGTCTCGATGCCGTCGTCCGCGTCGTCGTGTCCGTCGTGCGCACGGGCCGCGGCCGGTGCGGCGACGAGGAGGGCGAGCAGGATGGCGGTGCTCCAGCCGGGCTTCGTTCGGGACTTCGTCATGTGGACCTCCGGTTCTCGGGTTCGACCGTGAGTTGATCGCGGACCGGCTCCGTCCGCCCGGTCGATTCGGCGACGAAGCCGAAACGACTGGGAGCAGGCCGCCGCCCACACGGGCCGTTCGATCGCCGGGAGGTCTTCCCGTCACGGGAAGTCCCGGGGAACGTCGCCGTCACGTCACCTCCGGTGCGGCACGGGATACCGACCGTGCCGCCCGAGATCGCAGGGGCGCCGAGCTCCTCCGCTCCGGGTACGCGTTCGAGGGGTGGAGCCCGGCCTGATCCCGGCCGGGCGCCCTACGGCCCGTAGAT
This sequence comes from uncultured Anaeromyxobacter sp., assembly GCA_903904005.1. GTDB lineage: Bacteria > Myxococcota > Myxococcia > Myxococcales > Anaeromyxobacteraceae > CAIOAK01. The sequence continues at coordinate 45,914 of CAIVAR010000181.1, read as the reverse complement.
CTGGAAGCGGATCACGATGGCCCAGATCGCCATGGCCGCGACGTCGAGGTAGGTCAGCGCGGCGCCGACCATGGAGAGCTTGTTGCGCCCGTAGAAGCCGGCCGCATGGAGGACGCGCCCCAGGAGCAGGGTGCCACCGGCGAGGTGCAGCGTGAACCGGGTCCCGGCCCCGGAGAGCTCGATGGCGAGGAGGAGGATGAGCCCGAGCGGAGCCCACTCGATGGCGTTTCCGTGCGCCCGGACCGGGCGGACCAGCTCCGGGGGGAGCGGCGTGTCGATGCCCACCCCGTGGGCGCCCCGCAGTCGGCTGACCTGCACGCCGAGGAAGGTGATGAGCAGGGCGATGAGCCCACCGTAGAGCAGCGTGACCGGGACGGCGACGTGCATGGATCCTCCAGGTTCCTGGCGATGCGGCGTGCCAGCATAGCAGCCGCGCCGCGGACCCGGCCCGACCGATCCGGGGCGACCCTTTCAGGTTCACGACCCCGTAGCCGGGGCCGTCAGCTCCGTCGGTTCCGGCGGTGGTCGTCGGCGCGCTGGGCGTTCAGGTCGCCCCCCCAGCGCGCCGTCTCGCTCCCGTCGTCGTTGAGCTCGAAGGCGTTCACGTCGTCGGCCACCTGGGAACGCAGCTCCGAGAGCACCATGTCCCGGGCAGCCGGGGCCTTCACGGGGAAGAAGATCTCGTAGCGTCGGTCGAAGTTTCGCGGCATGGCGTCGAGGCTTCCGGCGAAGACGAGCCAGCGCCCGCCGTTCCGGAACGCAGCCACCCGGGCGTGCTCGAGGAAGCGCCCCACCAGGCTGCGCGCGTGGACCCCCGATGAGATCTCGGTGAGCGTGGTCCGGGCCACCAGGTCCACCCGCGCCCCTGCCTTCGCCGCCTTCCGGAGCGCGGCCAGGACTGGCGGATCGGTCACGTGGTTGAACTTGAAGATGACGTGGCCGCGAGGGTTCGACTCGGCGCGGATCCGCTCCAGCAGCAGCCGCCGGATGGCGGGGCCGGTGCGGAGCTCCGTCATCCGCGGGGGCTTGCGCGCCTCCAGCGCGTCGAAGAAGGCCTTCACGTCCCGGGTGATGCCGGCGTCGGCGGTGAAGAGGGAGAAGTCGGTGTAGAGCCTGGAGTTGCGCGTGTTGTAGTTGCCGGTGCCGAGGTGGACGAACTCGCGCCGCCCGCGCCGGACCCAGATGGCCTTGGCGTGGACCTTCCGGGAGGGCAGCGGCAGCACCCGGACGCCCGAGTTCTGGAAGCGCAGGCCCCACTCCAGATTTTGCAGTTCGTCGAAACGGGCCCGGGCCTCGAGCAGGACCGCGACGTCCTTGCCCGCGCGCGATGCCTCGATGAGCGACTCGGCGAGGACGTTGTCGTCCCCCACCCGGTAGAGGGTGGCGCGCATCGCGGTGACCTCGGGATCGCGGGCCGCTGCCCGCGCGAAGTCCTCCACCGCATCGTACCCCTGGTACGGGTGGTAGATCATCTGGTCGCTCTGCGCGATCCGGGCGAACGGGTTGGTCGAGAAGCCGGGGATGAGCCACGGCCGCAGCACGTCGAACTTGAAGCGGGCCGGCGCCTTCGTCACCAGCGTGGCGACCATGCGAAGGTCGAGCGGAGGCTCCACCCAGAACACCTCCTGCGCCTCGAGCCCGAGCGCGATGCGGATTGACTCGGCCCAGTGCGGTGGGAAGTTCTTCTCCACCTCGAGGTGGCTGGGCCGGCCGTCGAGCCGGGTCTCGAGCGCCGCCGGGAGATCCTCCCAGTCGAGCCCGAGCTGGTCGATGGCGGCGAGCCGGATCACCCGCAGCTCGTGCAGTTCCATGTCCCGGCCGTCGAGGAAGAGGTCGCTGCGCAGGCGCAGCAGCTCGCCCAGCCGGACGTAGGTGCCGTCCCGCCCCGGAATCTCGATCAGGCGGGGGAGGCTGTCGGGGAGCCGGACCAGGTGCTCCAGCACGCCCAGGCCGGTCGCGAAGTAGAGGGCCTCGGTGCGGACTTCGCGCACGGCGTCGGCGCGCAGGACGTCGGTCCGGGGAGCCACCTCCTCGGCCAGGAAGGCCCCGAAGTAGTCGAGCTCCTCCCGGGAGAGGGAGGAGACCGGGATCACCCGGATCGAGTGCTCCTCGAGCTCGTCGAGCAGCCCCCGGTAGGTCTCGCTGGCACCGTCGACCTGGGAGCGTGCCTCGGTCAGCAACCGCTGGTAATTGGCGGTGCCCCGCTCCTCCAGGAAGGGGCGCGAGATCCGGGCCGCGAAGAACTCGTCGAGGTTGGTCGCCCAGATGGCGAGGAACCGGACCCGCTCCATGAGCGGGAAGTCGGGCCGCCGGGTCTGCTGGAGGACCCGGCGGTTGAAGCGAAGCCACGAGAGTTCCTGTTCGAGTCGCAAGTGACCTCCCTGGCGTGAGGGCCCACTTCACCACACCCCTGGTGACGGGAGTGTGACGATGGGGGGCTTGCCCCCTCCGAGGGGGTGTCTGTCCGGTAGTCGGGCACCTGCCTGCCTGGATTTCTTGCAGCAGTTTCAGGCAACCCGGCCGATCGGGGTCGATCGTCGCCGGAAAGAGGCAGGCGTCTTGCAAAGGCAATATGGTCGCCCCCATGCGCCTCCTCCTCCAGCACGACACGGTCTACCGCTTCCCGCGCCCCGCGGCGCTCGGTCCGCACCAGGTGCGCCTCCGCCCCGCCCACCACGCGAGGGCCCGGATCGAGACCTACGCCCTTCGGGTGAGCGAGCCCGGCGCGGTCCGCTGGCAGCGGGATCCCACCGGGAACCACGTGGCCCACGTCACCTTCCCGAAGGGTTCGCGCCTCCCGGAGCTGGCCATCCGCGTGGAGATGGCCGTCGACATCCGGCCGGTGAACCCCTTCGACTTCTTCGTCGACGACCGGTGCCAGAAGATGCCGTTCGCCTACCCGGAGGAGCTTCGCCCCGAGCTCGAGCCCTTCCTCGACACGGGCGACCCGTCGCTCGCCGGCGGCCCGCTCCTCGACGGCTTCCTCGCGAAGCTCCCGGCGTCCGGGAAGACGGTCGACCTGGTCGTCGAGCTGAACCGGCTGGTGAGCGAGCAGACCCGCTACGTGATCCGCGAGGAGGCCGGCGTCTGGACGCCGGAGGAGACGCTCGCGCAGGGGCGGGGGAGCTGTCGCGACTCCGCCGTGCTGCTCGTGGCCGCACTCCGTTCCCGCGGCCTGGCCGCCCGCTTCGTCTCCGGCTACCTCGTGCAGCTCACCGACGAGGGCATGATCCCGGACGAGCCGCGCGGGGTGGGGCACGACGTGGTCGACCTCCACGCCTGGGCCGAGGTCTACCTGCCCGGCGCCGGATGGCTCGGCCTCGACGCCACGAGCGGCCTCTTCTGCGGCGAGGGTCACATCCCGCTCGCCTGCGTCGCGCGCCCGGCGCTGGGCGCCCCCATCACCGGAACCTCCGACGTGGGGGCCGACGCCTTCTCCTTCGAGCTGCGGGTGGGCCGGCTCGGGCACGAGGCCCGCCCGACCACGCCGTATCCCGAGGAGACCTGGCAGGCCCTGCTCGAGGCCGCCGACCGTGCCGATCGGGTCCTCACCGACGAGGGGCTCACACTCACCGTCGGCGGGGAGCCGACCTTCAACTCTCGCCTGTACCCGGAGGCGCCGGAGTGGCGCACGGCGGCGCTCGGCCCCACCAAGTGGGAGCAGGGGATCGCGCTGGCGGGAGAGCTGCGGGACCGGATGGCGCCGGGCGGCGTCGTCCTGCGGCGCCAGGGCAAGTGGTACCCGGGCGAGAGCCTTCCGCGCTGGGCGCTCGACGTGGTGGGGCTGCGCGACGGGACGCGCCTCTGGAGCGGTGGCGGCGAGAGGGCCGTGGCCAGCCCCGAGGCCGCCGAGATGCTGGCCCGGGCCATCGCCGGCCAGCTGGGCGTCCGGCCGGAGGCCGCGATCCCGGCCTTCGAGGATCCCTGGCAGTACGTCCGCGACGAGACCGACCTTCCACCCGGGGTGAACCCCCTGAAGGCCGACCTGGCCGACGGCGAGGAGCGCCGGCGCCTGGCCCGCGTCCTCGACCACGGGCTCGGGACGCCCGTGGCCTGGGCGCTGCCCCTCTCCCGTGTCGAGGGTGCCTGGCACACCGACACCTGGGAGTTCCGCCGCGAGAACCTCTTCCTCATCCCGGGCGACTCGCCGGTGGGCCTGCGGCTGCCCCTCAAGTCGCTGGGCGGGCCGCTTCCCGCCGTGGCCCCTCCCGAGCCCTTCTACGTTCCCGACCCGCGCGTCGAGGAGATCGCGGAGGCGCACCGCCTCGAGGAGAAGGCGCGGGCCAAGGCGGCCGGTCCGCAGCGCGAGGCCGATCGGCGCGCGCCCGCTCCCCGCCTGCCCTCGGTTCGCACCGCGCTCTGCGTCGAGCCGCGCGGCGAGGACCTCTTCGTCTTCCTGCCCCCGGTCCCCACCGGCGCCGACTTCGTCGAGCTGGTCCGCGCCGTCGATCACGCCGCCCGCGAGACCGGCCTCGACGTCCGCCTGGAGGGCTACCCGCCCGCCTGGAGCCCCGAGGTGATCCGCTTCTCGGTGACCCCCGACCCCGGCGTCCTGGAGGTGAACGTCCAGCCCACCTCCGGCGGCCGGGAATGCGCCGCACAGATCGACCAGGTCTTCGACGCCGCCCTCCACGTCGGGCTCCACTCCGAGAAGTACATGCTGGACGGTCGCCAGGAGGGTTCCGGCGGCGGCAACCACATCACGCTGGGTGGCCCCCGGCCGCTGGAGAGCCCCTTCGTCGTCCGCCCGGACCTGCTCGCCAGCCTCGTCACCTTCGTCCAGCACCACCCGGCGATGTCCTACCTCTTCACCGGTCTCTTCGTCGGCCCGACGTCGCAGGCGCCCCGCGTCGACGAGGCCCGGCACGACGCCCTCTACGAGCTGGAGATCGCGCTGGCACGCCTCGCCGACCGCAGCCAGCCGGCGCAGCCGTGGCAGGGCGACTGGCTGCTCCGCAACCTGCTCGTCGACGTGGCCGGCAACGGCCACCGGGCCGAGATCTCCATCGACAAGCTCTTCGACTGGCGGAGCCCGCACGGGCGGCAGGGGCTCGTGGAGCTCCGCGCCTTCGAGATGCCGCCGCACCCGCGCATGGCGGCGGCCCAGGCCATCCTGGCCCGGGCGCTCGTGGCCGCCTTCGCCCGGGAGCCCTACGCGCACGACCTGGTGCGATGGGGGACCGAGCTGCACGATCGCTTCCTGCTCCCGTTCTGGCTGTGGCGCGACATGGAGGATGTCCTCGACTTCCTCGAGGCGCGGGGCGTCGGCCTGCCGCGCGAGGCCTACCGTCCCTTCGTGGAGTTCCGCTGCCCGGTGGTGGGGCGACTCCAGGTCGGCGGCGTGTCGGTCGAGATCCGCAACGCGCTCGAGCCCTGGCCGGTGCTGGGGGAGGAGCCCGGCGCCGGTGGCACCGCCCGCTTCGTCGACTCCTCCATGGAGCGGGTCGAGGTCCGGGTCGAGGGGCTCGAGACCGAGCGCTTCGACGTGCTGGTGAACGGCCTCGCCGTCCCGCTGCGCGCCACCGGCACCGCCGGCGAGCACGTCGGTGGGGTCCGCTTCCGCGCCTGGGCGCCGGAGTCCTCCCTGCAGCCCCACCTGGGCATCCACCATCCCCTGCGCTTCGACCTGCTGGACCGCTGGGCGCGGCGCTCGGTGGGGGCCTGCGCCTATCACGTGTGGCACCCGGAGGGGCGCGGCTACGAGGCTGCACCGCTCACCCGCTTCGAGGCCACGGCGCGGCGCGCCGCGCGATTCACCGAGGAGGGGCCGCTCCCCTGGCCCACCCGCGCCGGCGCGACCCGCCCGCACCCCGAGTTCCCCAACACCCTCGACCTCCGGCGGTACGGTGGCGACCGCCCCATGCCCGAGCCGGAGGAGGACGAGGAGGACGGGCGCTGATGCAGGAACTCCTCTCCGAGTGCCGGGCGCAGGACGAGGTGCTGCGAGGCGCCGGCCTGGAGATCTGGCTGGGGGCCGAGCCCACATTCACCGACCGTTCCTCGCAGGACCCGCACTGGCTGTGGCTGGCGGAGGGGGGCGACAAGGAGGAGCGCGCGGCCGGCCTGCTGCGCGACCTGCTCGGGCGGCTCGCCGCCACCTTCCGGCTGGAGCGCCCCGAGGGGCGGCTCTACCCCGGGGAGGAGCAGCCGAGGTTCTGCCTGGGGGCGGCCTACCAGCCCCGCGGCAGCGCGGCCGAGCGCTGGATCACCGTCGTGCCCGACCCGGGCGTGGTCGAGGTGAACCTCCCTCCCGCTCCCGACCTCGTCACCTTCGCCGAGCACGCCGGCGCCGTCTACGCGGCGGCCGCCGCGGTCGGGCTCTCCCCGGAGCGCTTTCGCTGGAACGGTCACGCCGGCGACTCGGGAGGCGGCGGGCAGATCACGCTGGGCGGGCCGACGCCGGAGCGGAGCCCCTTCTTCCTGCGCCCGAAGCTGCTCCCCTCGCTCGTCCGGTACCTGAACCACCACCCGTCCCTCTCCTATGCCTTCGCCCCGGAGTGCGTGGGCAGCGCCGGGCAGGGGCCGCGCCCCGACGAGGGGGTGCGCGAGCGCTTCGACGAGCTGGGCGTCGCCCTCGACCGGCTGGCCCTGCGCGACGCGCCAGGCGCGGAGGAGCTCTGGACCTCGCTCGCCCCCCTGCTCGTCGACGCGTCGGGAAACTCCCACCGGGCCGAGGTGAACGTCGAGAAGCTCTGGAACCCGCACCTCCCTGGCCGCGGGAAGATGGGCGTGGTCGAGCTGCGGGCGCTGCGCATGCCGCCCACGCCGGAGCGGCTCGTCGCGCTGGGGGCCCTCTTCCGCGCGCTGGCGGCCCGCCTCGCGCGGGCCCCGTTCGAGGAGCCGCTCCTCGACTGGGGCCCCGAGCTGCACGATCGGGCCTCGCTTCCGCACTGGCTGGCACAGGACCTGGCCGGCGTGATGGCCGACCTGGCCGAGCACGGGGTCGCGCCGGGACGACGGCTCCAGGCCTGGCTCGCGCCCGAGGCGGCCGAGATCGCCCGCGTGGAGCTGGCCGGGGCCACGCTGGTGATCCGGCGGGCGCCCGACTTCTGGCCGCTCCTCGGCGACGTGGCCTCGCAGGAGGGGCGCACCGCCCGGCTCGTCGACGCCAGCTCCGACCGGCTCGAGCTGCTCGTCTCGTCCCCCGGAACGCCCCCGGGGCGGATCGCGGCCCAGGGGGTGGAGCTCGCCCTCGAGGCCGCCGGTGGACCCGTCCACGTCGGTGCGGTCCGCTACCGGGCCTTCGCGCCCCGCCCCGGCCTCCACCCTGGCCTCGGCCCCCACGACCCGCTGGTCGTCGAGTGGGAGCGGCGCGGCGAGGCGGTGCGCATCGAGCTGCACGGCTGGAAGCCGGGCGGCGGTGGCTACGAGCTGCTCCCGGCCGACGCGGCGGAGGCCGAGCGGCGTCGCCTGGAGCGGGTGGTGGTTCGCCCCGGCCGGTTCCGCAACCCGCAGCGCGCCCCGTCGGCACGCCTCACCCTGGACCTCCGCCGGCTGCCCGCGGTACTTCCCACCTGAGAGACGCCGGAGCCCCCATGGACGCCGCCACCCCGCTCCTCTCCGACTACGCCGGGCTCCCCGGGACCTGGGACGAGCTCTTCACGTCCAGTGGAGCCCCGCGCCCGGCCTTCCGGCGGGCCATCGACGCCCTCGATGCCCACAGCCGCGCCGGCTTCGCCGTCTGCCAGGGACTGGCCGAGCGGGCCCTGCTCGACCAGGGGGTCACCTTCTCCGTCTACTCCGACCAGCGCGGGACCGAGAAGATCTTCCCCTTCTGCCTGGTGCCGCGCATGGTCTCGGCTGCCGACTGGGCGGCGCTCGAGCGCGGGCTCCTGCAGCGCGTGCGGGCCCTCGAGCTCTTCCTCGCCGACCTGTACGGCGACCAGCACATCCTCCGGGACGGCACGCTTCCGGCCGAGCTGGTGCTCGCCTCGAAGAGCTGGTTCCCCCAGCTCCAGGGGGTCCGCCCGGTCGGCGGCGTCCGCATCCACATCGCCGGCATCGACCTGGTGCGCGATCCCCAGGGGACCTGGCGGGTGCTCGAGGACAACCTGCGCACCCCGTCGGGCGTCTCCTACGTGCTCGAGAACCGCATCCTCTCGAAGCGGGTCATCCCCGACGTCCTCGACGCCGCGCGGGTCGAGCCCGTCGACGCCTACCCGGGGCGGCTCGCCGAGTCGCTGCGCTCGGTGTCGCCGGTGGATCCGGGCGAGACCTCCGCGGTGGTGCTCACGCCGGGCCCCTACAACTCGGCCTACTTCGAGCACAGCTTCCTGGCCCGCACCATGGGGCTCGAGCTGGTGCAGGCCGCCGACCTGTTCACCGAGGGTGACCGGGTCTTCTGCCGCACCACCCGCGGCCCGCGCCCCGTCCACGTCATCTACCGGCGCATCGACGAGACCTACCTCGACCCGGAGGTCTTCCGCGCCGACAGCCTCCTCGGCGTCCCCGGGATCATGCGCGCCTGGGCCAAGGGGAACGTGGCGCTGGCCAACGCGCCCGGCAACGGCGTCGCCGACGACAAGGCGGTCTACCCCTTCGTGCCCGACATCGTCCGCTACTACCTCTCCGAGGAGCCGCTGCTGGCCCAGCTCGACACCTGGGTCTGCGCCCGCGAGGAGGACCGGCGCTACGTCGTCGACCACCTGGGCGAACTCGTGGTGAAGGCGGTCGACGAGGCCGGCGGCTACGGGATGCTGATGGGGCCGCAGGCGACGAAGGCGCAGATCGACGAGTTCCGGCAGCGGGTGCTCGCCGAGCCGCGCAAGTACATCGCCCAGAAGCGGCTCGAGCTCTCCACCTGCCCGACCTGGGTGGAGGGGCGGGGGCGGGTGGAGCCGCGCCGGGTGGACCTGCGCCCGTACATCCTGAACGGACGCGACGGCCCCTGGGTGCTCCCCGGCGGCCTCACCCGCGTGGCGCTCACCGAGGGCTCCTACGTGGTGAACTCGAGCCAGGGCGGCGGTTCCAAGGACACCTGGGTGCAGAAGCCGGAGGCCGCATGATCTCCCGCGTCGCCGATCACTGCTTCTGGCTGGGGCGCTACCTCGAGCGGGTCGAATCGACCGCGCGCGTGCTCGGCGTCACCCGGAACCTGGCCCTCGACGTGGGGCTGAATCCCCGCCACGTCTGGCTGCCCGTGATCATCGTCTCGGGTGAGCAGGCCCGCTACGCCGAGTCCGGCCAGGGGCGCACCGACGACGGCGAGCGGGTCCAGGACTACATGACCTGGGACGACAAGAACCCCAGCTCCATCGTCTGCTCCCTCTCCGCCGCCCGTGACAACGCCCGCTCCATCCGCGAGGTGGTGAGCCTGGAGACCTGGGAGGCCCTCAACGCCCTCTACCTCTGGATGGGCAGCCCTCGGGCCCGCGTCGAGTGGCGCGAGGACCGGCACGCCTTCTACCGGCGCATCCGGACCTCCATGCAGTCGCTGCAGGGCATCGTGCGGGGCACCATGCTCTTCGACGACGCCATGCACTTCATGCTCCTCGGAACCATGCTCGAGCGGGCCGGCCAGACCGCCCGCATCCTCGACGTGCACCACCACGCCTTCCAGGCGCTCGGCTCGCACGAGGTCATCGAGACCGCCCTGTGGCTCGCGCTCCTGCGCGCCTGCTCGGGCTTCGAGCCCTTCATGAAGGTTCACCGCGGCCGGGTCACCCCCGCCGCCGTGGCGCGCTTCCTGGTGGTCGACCCCATCTTTCCCCGGTCGGTGCGCTTTGCGCTTCGGGCAGCGGTGTCCCGCTTCGAGCGGCTCCGGCCGCCGGAGCAGGCGGACCTCCCCGGATCGCGGAGCGCGGCGCGGCTTCGGGCGCTGGCCGACTGGGTGGCGGCGCTGGACAAGGACTTCGACGTGGCCGGCCTCCACGAGCTGCTCACCCACGTGGTCGACGAGACGGCGGCGATCGCGGGCGTCATCGGAACCGAGCTCCTGGGGTATGCTGAGGGTCCCGCGGCCGAGATGTCGGCCCAGTGACCCTGCGCGCGACCCGAAATGCCCAATCTTCTCGCGATGTCCTTCGAGGGCGAGCTCGCCCCCTCCTTCGATCTCCGCTGCCTGTCCCAGGGCGAGGTCCCGCCCGACGGATGGGGCATCGGCTACTACCCGGGCGGTGAGCCCGCGGCGGCCGTCCTGAAGGAGCCCGCCCCGCCCAGCGGATCGATCCGCTCCGAGCTCATCAAGGCCTGGGAGCACCTCGAGGCCTCCATCTTCCTGCTGCACGTCCGGCGCGCCACCTGGGGCGCCGTCTCCGACGCCAACACCCAGCCCTTCCTGCGCAGCTGGGGGCGGCGCGACTGGCTCTTCGGCCACGCCGGATCGCTCCGCTACCGGCTCGAGCTGCGCCCCGGCGCCCCCTTCGAGCCCGTCGGGGCCACCGACACCGAGCTCATCTTCTGCGAGCTGATGAACCGCTTCGCCGAGAAGGGCTGGAAGAGCATCGGCGAGGCCGACCCGCGCGTGCTGCTCGAGTGGCTCGCCCGGCTGAACGACAGCGGCAACCTCACCTGCGTGCTCACCGACGGGCACGACGTGGCGGTCTACTCCGACCGGGAGTCGGCCGGCATCTGGATGTGGGAGGTGATGCCCCCCTACGAGCGGCTGGCCTTCGGCGACACGGAGCTGCTCGTCGACCTGGGCAAGCGGGGCGTCAAGAGCCGCAAGGGCGTGGTGGTGAGCTCCCATCCACTTACCGTGAATGGCGAGGAGAAGGAGTGGCGGGCCATCCCCCCGGGGCACCTGGTCCTCCTCCGGCAGGGGGCGATCCGGGACGTGCTGGCCCCCTGGACCATCCCCGAGGGGCATCCCCGGCTTCCCGGCACGCAGCGCCGGCAGATGTCGCGCCCGGCCCGGGCCGAGCCGCGCCGCTACCGGGTCACGCACCGGACCTCCTACCGCTACGACAAGCCGGTGGAGCGGTCGAGCCACGTCTTCAAGCTCTTCCCCATCTCCGACCGGCTGCAGCGGCTGATCTCCCACGAGCTGGCCATCTCGGTCGACGGTCCGCACAGCGACTACGAGGACGTCTTCGGCAACCGGGCCCGCCGCATGGAGGTGGAGACCCCGTACTCCGAGATGACCATCACGGCCACCTCGCAGGTCGAGGTGCTCGACACCGATCCGCTCTCCTACCGCCCGCTGCGCCAGCGGGCCCAGGTCCCGGTGGTCTGGATGCCCTGGCACCAGCAAGTGCTGCAGCCGTTCCTGCTGCCGCCCGAGCTCGCCGAGACCGAGCTGAAGGAGCTCTCCGAGTACGCGATGAGCTTCGCGGTGCGAAACGACTTCGACCTGCTCGACACCCTGCTCGACGTGAACCAGTCGATCTTCCAGGAATACAAGTACACCCAGGGTGCAACAACGGTCTTCACCACGCCCTTCGAGGTCTACTCGAACCGGCGCGGCGTCTGCCAGGACTTCACCAACCTCTTCATCTGCCTGGCCCGGCTGCTCGGGCTCCCGGCGCGCTACGTCTGCGGCTACCTGTGGACCGGTCCCAAGCACCAGAACCAGCGCCAGGCCGAGGCCTCCCACGCCTGGGCCCAGGTCTTCCTCCCCGAGGCCGGATGGAAGGGCTTCGACCCCACCAACGGCGTCCTCACCCAGACCGACCACATCCGGGTGGCGGTGGGGCGCAGTTACCGCGATGCCACGCCGACGTCCGGCACCATCTTCGTGGGGGGCGGTGGGGAGAAGCTCGAGGTCGAGGTGCAGGTGACAGGCGAGGCCCAAGCCGGCGAGGCTTCAGCCGAGCCAGGTCCCGCATCCACCCGGGTCCAATCCCAGTCGCAGTTCTAGAACCCGACGCTCCCCAGCCCGATTCGCGCCAGCGCCCCGGCCACCGTTCCCAGCACCACGCCCGCGGCCACGTCGAGCGGGTAGTGGGCGCCCAGGTAGACGCGGGACATCCCGATCCCCAGCGCGAGCAGGAGCGCGGCCGGCCCGATGCCGAACGGAGCCCCGGCCAGCGCGACCGCCGCGGCGAAGGCGGCGGTGGTGTGGCCGGACGGGAAGGAGAAGCGGTCGGGGTTCTCGGCCAGGGCCTCGAAGCCCACGATGGCGGAGGTCGGGCGAGGGCGGTGGAGCGACCGCTTCAGCGTCTGGGAGAAGAGTGTCCCGAGCAGCGTGCCGGCTGCGAGCCGCGCCCCCAGGACGGTGAAGGGTGCGCCGGCCACGGCCAGGCCGAGGACCGCCAGGGTCCAGGACGAGGTGTTGCCCGCGCGGGTGAGGGCCTTCGCCAGGCGCGTGCGCCACGGTCCGTGGAGCCGGCGCGCCGCGACGAGGAGCCGCTCGTCGATCGCGAGAAGCCGTGCGAGGCGCCCCACCCGAAGGGAAAGCTCCGGCGCTGCCGGGGCCAGGGAGGCGGTATCGCGCAGCTCGCTCACGAGGAAGATCCTGCACCGGCAGTGCGTCTCGCGCACGAAGGAACGGTGACGGATCGGTGAAATCCCGCCCTCAGGGCCGGTAGACCGGGAAAGCACAGCGAATCCCGCCGTTCTGGACCTCGAGGACCCGGGCCGGCCGGCCCGGGAGGAACCTCGAGAGGGCCGGATCGCCCGCCAGGACCCCCACCGTCCATCCGCGCAGGCGGCCGAGGAGCGATCCCAGCGAGCGCCACGACTCCTCGACCTCCCGGTCGAGACGGATCCCGTACGGGGGGTTCACGAGGCAGGTGCCCGGTCCCGGGGGCGGGTCCACCTCGGCCGCGTCGCGACGCTCGATGCGGACGACCCCGGCCATCCCGGCCGCCTCGGCGTTCTTGCCGGCGAGCCGGACCGCCCCGCCGTTCCGGTCGGAGGCGAGCACCGGCGCGGGCGGGATCCGCTCGGTCGCGGCGAGCCGCTCGCGGACCGCCTGCGTTCGCCCGGCCGCGTGCCCCGGCCAGCCCTCGAAGGCGAAGGTCCGGGAGAGCCCGGGAGCCCGGCGGCCCGCGAGGAGCGCAGCCTCGATGGCGATGGTGCCCGACCCGCACATGGGGTCCAGGAAGGGTGTCGAGCCGTCGTAATCCAGCTCGAGGAGGAGTCCGCCCGCGAGGCTTTCCCGGAGCGGCGCCGCGCCGACGCGTGCCCGCCAGCCGCGCTTGAAGAGGGGGGCTCCGGCGGCATCGGCGGAGAGGGTGGCGCGCTCCCCGTCCCGCCGCGATTCGAGCTCCACGCCGGGGTACCGGCGGGCGAGGTCCCGCCGGGCCGCGGCCAGCCCCGGGGCGGCGCCCTCCCAGAGGCGCGCCTTGACCGCATCGGCCGAGCGGGAGCCCAGGCAGGCGACCGCCCAGGCGTCCGGCCCCTCGGCCTCGGCGCCGCCGGCGACGGCACGGGCGGCGAGCCCGAGCCGGTCGAGCTCCCGGGCCAGCGTGGGCTCGAGCCCGGGCGCGCAGGCCGCGAAGACCCGCTGGGGCGCGACGCCGGTCACGGGGGTGGCGGGGACTGGGGCGGCCCCGTCTGAGGCAGGGGGAGGCGGGCGAGCAGCCGGTAGAACAGGGCGTAGAGGAGCCAGGTGGCGAGCGGCGCGAAGAGGAGCCAGGCCACCATGGCGCGGGCGTTGGCGTCGGCGTAACGGACGATGGTCGACCAGACCCCGACCGCCATCTCGGCCCGGATCTGGTCGAACGAGAAGGTGACCGGCGGCTTGCCGGTGAGCCACGCCCCGGCCTGGAAGAAGGGGATGAAGAGCAGGATCTGCCCCGGATACGCGGCGTAGTTCGCCGCCACCACGGCGACGTGGTTGAGCCGGAGGAGGAACGACAGCCCCAGCGCGATCACCGCCGTGATCCCCAGGACCGGCATCACCGAGATCACGACTCCGAGTGCGAGCGAGAGCGCCAGCTTGCGCGGGGTGACCCCCTGCCACAGCTGCTGTTTCACCGGCTCCACGACCCGGCGCCGGAGCGCCTCCCTCACCTTGCCCATGGGGCCTTCATACCCCGATCCCCTCGCGAAAACCCCCAACTTGCGGTACATCGGCGCCCGTCATGATCTCGGTCCAGGAAGTCACCAAGGCCTTCGGCCCCAAGAAGCTCTTCGAGGACGTGAACGTCACCTTCTCGCCGGGGCGCCGTTACGGCCTCACCGGCCCGAACGGCTCCGGCAAGTCCACGTTCATGAAGATCCTTTCCGGCGACGAGGAGTCGGACACCGGCAACGTCCACCGCCCCAAGCGGCTCGGCATCCTGCGGCAGGACCACTTCCGCTACGACGAGGACCGGGTCATCGACGTGGTCCTCCGGGGCAACGGGGTGCTCTGGAAGGCCATGAAGGAGAAGGACGACATCCTGGCGCAGGGGGACATCTCCGAGGAGGACGGGCACAAGCTCGCCGAGCTCGAGGGGACCATCGGCGAGGAGGATGGCTACGAGGCCGAGGCGCAGGCGGCCGAGCTCCTCCAGGGTCTCGGCATCGCCAACGGCTGGCACGACCAGCCCATGAAGAGCCTGGCCGGCGGACTCAAGCTTCGCGTGCTGCTCGCCCAGGCCCTCTTCGGCAACCCGCAGGGGCTGCTCCTCGACGAGCCCACCAACAACCTCGACCTCGACTCGATCCGCTGGCTCGAGCGCTTCCTCCACGAGTTCGAGGGCGTGCTCGTCACCATCAGCCACGACCGGCACTTCCTGAACGCCATCTGCACCCACATCGCCGACATCGACTACGAGACCATCATCACCTACACCGGCGGCTACGACGACATGGTCCGGCAGAAGGGGCAGGTCCGGAACCGCATCGAGTCGGAGAACGCCGAGAAGAAGAAGAAGATCGAGCAGCTCCAGGAGTTCGTGGCCCGCTTCTCGGCGGGCACCCGGGCCTCGCAGGTGCAGAGCCGCAAGGGGCAGATCCAGAAGCTCAAGCTCGACGACCTGAAGCGCTCCAACATCGCGGCCCCCTTCATCAAGTTCGAGGTGAAGTCCCCGAGCGGCAGGCAGACGCTCGAGATCCGCGATCTGGAGAAGCGCTTCCACGGCAACGAGGTGATCCCGAACTTCACCGGGCTCGTCACCCGCGGCGAGAAGATCGCGGTCATCGGCCGCAACGCCGCCGGCAAGTCCACGCTGGTGAAGCTGGCGGTCGGGGCGATCGAGCCGTCCGCCGGCGAGGCCAAGTGGGGGCACCAGGCGTCGGTCGGGTACCTTCCCCAGGACCACGCCGGCCTCATCCACCCCGGCACCACCGCCTTCGGCTGGCTGCGCGAGCAGGAGGACAAGCTCTCCAACGAGGAGATCTCCGGCCTGCTCGGCCGGATGCTCTTCTCCGGCGAGGAGCGGATGAAGCCCACCGCCACCCTCTCGGGCGGCGAGACGGTGCGCCTGCTCATGGCCAAGCTCATGATGGACAAGCCCAACGTGCTCGTCCTCGACGAGCCCACCAACCACCTCGACCTGGAAGCCATCGCGGCCCTGTCCGAGGGGCTGAAGCGCTACGAGGGCACGGCCATCTTCGTGACCCACGACCAGCAGCTCGTCGACGAGGTGGCCACACGCATCTGGCACGTGCGCGCGGGCGAGCCGGTCAACGACTTCCCGGGGACCTTCGCCGAGTACCTGGAGAAGCACCCCGACCTGGCCGCCGACCACCGGTAGCCCTTCCAGTCGGGCCGGTCAGCGGGCGAAGAACGGCGGGACCTCGGCGAGCGACCGGACCTCCGTCTCCGGGGCCCCCGGGAGCCGATCGGGGGGCAGGCCGGCGCGGTTGCACCAGGCCACCCGGAAGCCGAAGGCGCTCGCGCCGTGGGCGTCCCAGCCGTTGGCGGAGACGAAGCCGATCTCGCCGGGGAGGAGGTCGAGCTGCCGGGCCGCCATCGCATACACCTCGGGCGAAGGCTTGTAGACGGCCACCTCCTCCACCGAGAGGACGACGTCGAGCAGCTCGTCGAGCTGGGCGTTGCGGATGCCGGCGTCGAGCATGCCGGTCGACCCGTTGGAGAGGACGGCGAGCCGCAGCCCCTGCTCCCGCAGCGTCACCAGCGCGGCACGCGCGTCGGGGTAGGCGTCGAGGTGGAGGTAGAGGTCCATGAGCCGCTTGCGCAGCGCCGGGTCGTGGATGCCGTGGGCCTGCAGCGCGTAGTCGAGCGCCTCGCCGGTGACCTGCCAGAAGTCGACGTGGCGCCGCATGAGGCTGCGCAGCCAGGTGTACTCGAGCTGCTTGCGCCGCCAGAGGTCGGAGAGCGCGCGCCAGCGCTCTCCCAGGGCGTCGCCGGCGCGCTCGGCGGCGCTGTGGAAGTCGAGCAACGTGCCGTAGGCGTCGAACACGACGGCGCGTACCGTGGCCATCCCTGGAGCCTAGCGCTATCCTCCGCCTCCCGTCATGCGCCGTCGCGTCATCCTCTCCGTTCTGGGCGTGGCCGTGGCCGCGGCGCTCCTCCTCGGCTCCCCCTGGCGGGAGTGGCTCGGGGCGTTCCCCGGCTGGGCGCGCGCCGCGGGGCCCGCAGGCGCGGCGGTGATCGCGCTCGCCTACGCGGTGGGGTCGGTGGCGGCCCTGCCGGTGTGGCCGCTCACGGTGGCTGCGGGGATCGCTTACGGGGCCGTGGCGGGCTTCGCCCTCGCCCTCCCGGCGGGTGCGGTCGGCGCCTCGCTCGCCTTCCTGGCCGGGAGGACCCTGTTCCGGGGGATGGTGGAGCGGCGCATGGCCCGCGACCCGAGGCTGGCGGCCCTGGACGAGGCGGTGGCGCGCCAGGGAGCGTTCCTCGTGATCCTGCTCCGGCTCTCCCCCCTCTTCCCGTACAACGTCGTGAACTACGCGCTGTCGGCCACCCGGGTCCGTCTGGGTCCGTTCGCGGCGGCGTCGTTCGTCGGGATGGCCCCCATCACCTTCGCGTGGGCCTGGGCCGGCGCCACCTTCGGAAGCCTGGAGGGGGTGGCGGGCAGGCCCCCCGCCGGGCCGGGGGAGCGGGCCCTGCAACTGGCCGGGCTGGTCGCGACCGTGGCGGTGGTGATCCTCCTCGGGCGGATGGCGCGGCGGGCGCTCACCACGCCGTCTGCGCAGTAGACGGGGCAAGGCTCGCCGGCCGTGGGGACAACCTTCGTGAACCGGTCCATGTGCTCGTCGCCGTAGGCCGCCCGCGCGGCTTCCAGGTTGTGGACCTTGCAGAGGATCCTGCAGTTGTCCGGCGTCGACGGGCCGCCCTTCCCGCGGGGCTGGACGTGGTCGATCTCCAGGCGAACCTCCGAGCCACAGATTCCACCGGAAGCCAGCGGCCACTGGCACTTTCCGCCATCGCGGGCCCGCACCTCCCGCTTCACCTTCGCGGGAACCGACGCCTTCCGCTTCTCCTGCTTCTCGACGAGCAGTTCCAGGGCCGCCCTGAGGACGTCCTCGTCCGTCGCGTTCGGCTGGACGTGGGACTGCCCGGCCTTTGCTTTCTTCAGCAGGGCCACGAACTCCGGGCTGACCGTGATGTGGATCCGGGTCTCGGTGGCCGTCATCGGCTCCACCACCGTCCGCGCCTGAACGGTCACGGGTAGGCCCCGGTCGGGGCGTGTCCGATCCCGTCCAACCGGTTGGACGACCGCGGGCGCCGCTTCCATCGGCGCGATGAGCGGGACCTCGGTGACGACCGTCCTCCTCGGCACCTCCTCCATCGGCCTGAGCCTCGCCACCAGCTGCTTCGCCTCCTGGCGGGAGCAGCCGAAGAACATGGGCAGGACCTCGGCCCGGTTCTCCTCCGTCATCACCTTGGCCAGCTCGCTGACGGTCGTGATGCATAGCCTTCCGTCTCGAATCGGCACTTCCAGCTCGGGGAAGCGGCGGACCATGCGAGCGCCCACCTGCCGGTAGTACGCCGACCCGCGGGACAGGCCGATCTCCCGGTGGAGGTAATCAAAGAGGCTCGAGAAGCCCAGTTGCCGATACACGGCCTCGGCGTCGAACTCGCCAACGGCGCGGAGCAGGTCGGCGAGGGCGGAGTGCTCGCAGTGGGCGAGCTCGGCGATGCGGGAGGACCATTCGCGTGCGTTCATGAGAGCAATGTCTCACGTGAATTCCGGCCCTCGCCAGACGCACGGGCATGCCCTCCCGCGCGATTTCCGGCGCGAGGATCTCGAACCTCGCCAGAACCACAGATCGCCGCTCCCGCGCGAAACGCGGCGCCGTGGCGAGCCTTCCCTGCGCGTCGCGATCGCGACGGGGGAATTCGCTGGAATCGCTGTCAATGCAGCGTTTTCTTACGCCCCATCTGGCCGACCGTCCGCGCCGCGGACCGTCGGCATTCACTTTCCGTCGCGCCCCGCCCCCTGCTCGTTCGCCAGCCGGTAGGCCAGGTAGTACCGCACGATGTTCGCGACGTAGCGCGGTGTCTCCTGCCCGATGTCCCGGTAGGCCTCGAGCTCCGCGTTCCCGAACCAGACGTCGGGATCGAGGCCGCGGGCCTTCGCCTTGCGCCGGAGCGAGGCGATACGGGCCGGCCCCGCGTTGTAGGCCGCCAGCGCGAAGTGGATGCGGTCCTCCATCGCGATCCCCGGCTCCTCGAAATGGTCTCGCCGGAGGAGCGCCAGGTAGGCGGCCCCGGCCATCACGTTCTCGCGGAGGGGTCGGCTGGACCTGTTCGGCGGCCCGGAGCTCTGCACCCGCCAGGCGCTGGCCGTGGTCCTGACCTACACGCTCGTGAGCGGGTTCCTCATCGCCGCGTACGGCTCGTGGAGACGGGAACCGCGTCCTACTTGACCGCCTTCTTGGTGGCCTCGGCCGCGTCGTCGGCAGCCTTCTTGGACCAGTTCGCCGCGTCGTCGGCGGCCTTCTTGGTCCACTCCTTCGAGTTCTTGGCGCCCTTCTTGGTGGCTTCGGCCGCGTCGTCGGCAGCCTTCTTCGTCCACTCCTTGGTGTCCTTGACCGCCTTGTCGACGTCATCGGCGAAGGCGGGAAGGGCGGTGGCAACGAAGGCGATGGCCACGAACGAGCCCAGGATCTTCCGCATGGTCGGTTCTCCAGTTCGGTGAGGGCGTCCGCCCCTGGGTCAACCCAGCTTCCGCACCAGCTCGCCGACGAGCGACACGTAGCGGACCTTCGCGTCTGCGCCGACCATCCCCTTGCGCGACGTCCAGGCGTCGAACTTGGCGCGCCCCTTCTGGTCGAGCAGGCCCGGCCGGCTCCCCTTCACATCCCCCTCGGTGGCCTGCTTGAACAGGCCGTAGAGGTCGAGCAGCTCGGAGTTGGACGGGCGGCGGGAGAGGGTCTTCACGCGCTCCTGGGCCACGATGAACGGGTCGCTGGTGGACATGGGACCATATTAGCCCGGCGACGGTCCCTCGGTCCGCCCCTCCCGGGATCGAGGCGCCGCTTCTTCCCGCCGCACCACCGGTGCATCATGGGAGACGTCCCATGAGCGGAGTCCCCTCCACGCCTCGCGTCGTGATCTTGCTGGCTCTGGGTTACCTCGTCCTGGGCATGGCCGGCCTCGCGCTGGCCATTCCGCCGGGCTACGCGAGCCCGGTCTTCCCGGCGGCCGGCCTCGCGCTCGCCTGCCTGCTCCGGTTCGGGTGGCGGGCGACGCCCGGAGTCTGGGTCGGGTCGTTCCTCCTCAACCTGCTCCACGCCGCCCTGGCCGGGACGCTGACGCCCCTCACCGCGGGGATCGCCGCCGTGATCGCCGTCGGCGCGACGGCGCAGGCCGCGGCGGGACGTGCGCTGGTGGTCCGCTTCCAGGGGAAGGCCTGGGAGCAGCTCGAGCGGGAGCAGGATGCGGTCGGGTTCCTGCTGCTCGGGGGGCTGGTCGTCGGCATCGTCTCGGCGACGGTGAGCGTCTCCGGGCTCTTCGCGGCCGGGGTCATCGACGGGGCACAGTTCCGGTTCACCTGGTGGACCTGGTACGTCGGCGACGTGCTGGGCGTCCTGGTGTTCGCGCCCCTCAGCCTCTGCTTCCTGTGGGGGCCGGACCGGCTCTGGAGGGAGCGCAGGCAGCGGATCGTCCTCCCGATGGTGGTCGCGCTTGGCCTGGTGGCGCTCGTGTTCCACGTCGCCGCGCGATGGGAGACGGCGGCCGCGCAGGGGCAGCTCGAGGACGACGGCCAGGCCATCGCCCGGAGGATCGGGGATCGCCTCCTCACCCACCGGGAGGTGCTGGCCTCGCTCCGGAACTTCGTGGAGGCCACACCCGGCGTCGCCTTTCCCCAGTTCGAGCAGTTCACCCGACTCACCCTCCGCGACAACGCCGACATCTCCGCGCTCAGCTACAACGACCTGATCCCGGACGAGCAGCGCCCCGGGTTCGAGGAGGCCATGAGCCGTCTCTCCCCGCTCGGCCCCTGGCAGGTCACCGAGCGGGACGCCGAGCGTCGCCTGGTGCGCGCCGGTCGCCGTCCCGACTACGTTGCGGTCCGGTACATCGTGCCGCTCGACGCCAACCGGGCGGCGGTGGGCTTCGACATCCAGTCCGAACCGATCCGGCGCAAGGCCATCGCGCAGGCGCGGGCCTCGGGGGGAATGTCGGTGACCTCGCCCGTCCGCCTCGTCCAGGAGCGGATGGAGCGGGTGGGCGTGCTCGAGCTTCTCCCCGTCTCCACCGTCCCATCGGCGGAATCGCCCGAGAGCCCGCACGTCGCCGGCTTCGCCGTGGCGGTCATCAAGGTGGACGAGATGATCGGGATCGCCACCCGCGGCCACGTCCCCCACGGTCTGGCCTTCGAGCTCGTCGACGCCGGCGCGCCGGAGGGCGCCCGACTTCTCTTTCGATCGGACGGATGGAAGTCGCCCGGCCGCAACGCCGTCCGCGACGCGTCGACCTGGTCGACGACGCTGCGAGCGGGGGACCAGCACTGGGTCCTCTCCGTCGTCATCACAGAAGGTCATCTCCAGGCCCACCGCCCCTGGGCGGCCTGGGCCGTCGGGGTGGTGGGGCTGATCTTCGCCTCGCTCTTCCAGGTGCTGATGCTCGGGACCACCGGCCGCACCGCCGTGATCGAGCAGAAGAACGAGGCGCTCCGGGCCAACGAGGCCCGGCTGCTGCTCGCCGACAAGGTCTTCGAGAACAGCGGCTCGTCGATCGTGGTGACCGACCCGGATGGGGTCGTCATCTCCGTAAACCCGACCTTCGCGCTGGTGACCGGATACGGCGCCGAAGAGGTCCACGGTCAGAACATACGGGTAGTGAACTCGGGGCGACACCCGCCAGAATTCTTCCGCGCGATGTGGCGAACCCTCCTCGAGGAGCACCGGTGGCAGGGGGAGATCTGGAACCGGCGCAAGAACGGCGAGCTGTATCTGGAAGTGCTGACCATCCAGGCGGTGCGAAGCCCGGAGGGGGCCACGACCCACTACGTCGGCTCCTTCGTCGACATCACGGAGCGGCGCGCCATGGAGGAGAAGCTCGCCACCAGTTCGCGTCTCGCCGCCATGGGGACCCTGGTCGCCGGGGTGGCGCACGAGATCAACAACCCGCTCGCCGGAGCGATGGGGGCGCAGGGCAGCGCCATCGAGATGGTGGACGCCATCCGGAAGGCGACGGTGGGAGGCAAGTCGATCGATCCGGAGGTCCTGGAGGTGGAGCTCGGGGGGCTCGCCGAGGCGCTCGCCGACGCTCAGGCCGGCAGCGAGCGGATCGCCCGGATCGTGAAGGACCTGACCCTGCTGGGAAAGCCGGACGCGCAGCGAGCCCGGGTCCACCTGGCCGCGGTGGTCGAGGAGGCGATGCGCTGGCTCCCCGCCTCGGTCCCCCGCAACGCCGCGCTGCTGGTCGAGGACGGCGGGGCGCCCGACGTCGAGGCCTCGCCGGGCCAGCTCGCGCAGGTGCTCATCAACCTGGTCACGAACGCCGCGAAGGCCATCCCCACGGGGCGGCAGGGGCGGGTCGTCATCCGGATCGGCCCGGGGGAGCGAGGGCGGGCCCGCATCGAGGTGGCCGACAACGGGACCGGCATGGAGCCCGACGTCCTGGCGCGGATCTTCGACCCGTTCTACACGACCCGGCGCCCGGGCGAGGGGACGGGGCTCGGCCTGCCCATCTGCCACTCGATCATCACCGCCCACGGCGGGACGATCGGCGCGACCAGCGTGCCCGGGGAGGGGACCACCTTCCGGATCGAGTTCCCCGCCTTCCTGGATCGTTGACGTCAGCGGCGGATGAAGGTGCCGTCCCGCAGTTCCTGGAGGGCCTGCGCGATCTCCTCCTTCGTGTTCATGACGAAGGGGCCCCAGCGAACGGACGGCTCGTGGAGCGGCTGGGCCGAGAGCAGCAGGAGCCGTGCCGGTGCGCCGCCGGCGCGGACGCGGACCACGTCCCCGTCGCCGAGGACGACGAGGCGCGGGGACGGGACGGCGACGCCACCCCCGGCACCTCCACCCACCGTGACCTCCCCCTGGAAGATGTAGAGGATCGCGGTGTGCCCCCGCGGGACGGGCTGCTCCAGGGTCCCGGCGGCGGGAAGGGACACGTCGAGGTAGGTCGGGTCCGCGAAGATCTCCCCGACCGCGCCGGCCACCCCGTCGACCTGGCCGGCCACGACCCGGATCCGCGTGCCGTCCGGGCGGACGACGTCCGGGATCCGGGCCGCCGGGACGTCCTGGTAGCGAGGGCCCGTCATCTTGAGCTTGCGGGGCAGGTTCACCCAGATCTGGAAGCCGTCGAGCCGGCGGGGGCCGACCCGCGGCATCTCCTCGTGGAGGATCCCGCTCCCGGCGGTCATCCACTGAACGTCACCTGCCCCGATGACCCCCGCGTTGCCGAGGCTGTCCCGGTGCGCGACGCTGCCGTCGAGCATGTAGGTGATGGTCTCGATGCCCCGGTGCGGGTGCATGGGGAAGCCGGCGACGTAGTCCCCGGCGTTCTCCGACCCGAAGTGGTCGAAGAGGAAGAACGGATCGAGGTGGTCGAGCGTCCGGGTGGCGATGCTCCGCTTGAGCCGGACGCCGGCGCCGTCGCTGGCCATCTCGGGGGTGACGACGTCCTTCACTTCACGTTCGATCATGGCGTCCTCGGGCGCGCGCTCAGGGATACAGCGGCGCCGCCGCCTCCGCCCAGCGCCGGATCATCTCCTGCGATCCCGCGTCGTCGGGGTGCAGTCCGTCGGCGAGGTGGCCTCGGTTCGCCGCGAACCAACCGTACAGGTCGGGGCCAGGGACGAGGCCGAGACGCTTCGTCACGTCGTCCACGACCGCGTTGAGCCGGGCCGGGTAGTCGACCGGGCTGTCGGCCCGGAAGGGGATGCGCGCCACCACCGGGATCCGCCCCGCCGCGCGAACCTTGCCGATCACCTCGAGCAGATCCTTGCGGAAGGCGACCGGATCCCAGTCGTTCGACCCGAAGGCCAGCGCGATCACCTTCGCGTCCGGGTTGAGGGCCAGCACCTCGTCGATGCGCCGGACCGCGTCCCCGTGGTGAAGGCTTCCGAAGCCCGCGCCGATCACGGCCGGGAAGAACCCCGGGTGACGCCGCGCCACCGCCTCCGGGAAGCTGGGCTGGTGGGCCGGGGCCCGGTCGAATACCTGGGAGGTGATGCTGTCGCCGAAGAAGACCCAGACGTCGTCGCCTCCGCGGGAGAGGTCGTGCACGTCGATCTCGTCGAGGTAGAGCCCCCATTCGAAGACGTCCGGGGAGAGGCCGGTGACCACCATCCGGAGCCAGCGCTGCCCCCGAAAGTCGACGGCGTGGGCCCGCGAGCGAACCGGGTTCCCGACGATGGTCACGGCGGTGCGCCAGTTCCCGTCGGCGCCGTCGGTCGAGTCGGCCGAGGTCTCGATCCGGTAGTCGACCGGCGCGCCGTACTTCCGGTCGGTGTAGTCGTGGTTGCCGGAGGAGGTCCAGGAGACGAGGAGCCGCGTCGGGCCCGCGCCCACGTCGATGGCCACCCAGGAGGGCTTCGCCGCCGTGGGATGGCCGCCGGCCCAGGACGCCTTCGTCCGGTAGACGCCGTCGACCACGGCCTTCCCGCCCGGTGGCCGGGACTCGACGCGCTTCCCGCGCGAGACGATCGGCGCGGCGACGAGGGGCCCGCCGGCGGGGGTCGGCGCGCCCTCGGCCGCCCCGGCCAGAAACAGGGCCGCGAGGGCGGCCGCGGCCCGGGGGATCCTCACGCGGCGGCCCGCGCCCGATCCGCCTTCCAGGCGTCGTAGCGCTCCGCGGCGAGCGACGCCGCCCAGATGAGGACGGCCATGGCCACCACGCCCACGATCCCGGCGTACGTTCCGAGCGCCTTGTGGACCGGTCGGGAGAGCACGCCGTAGGGGAGCTCGATGGAGAGGAAGTAGCCGAGCAGGCTGTGCTTCCCCATGAGCCGGAGCCAGGCGAGCCAGCGGTCGGCGGAGGCCGGGACGAGCTGCAGGAGGCCGCTCGTCGCCACCACGCCCCCCAGCCGGATGGCGAACCAGCAGGGGGAGGTGCGCCAGAAGTCCTGGTGGGCATAGAAGGTGGGGAGCTTGTCGCCGGCCCAACCGGCGAGCGCCAGCGCCGCGCCGATGGCGATCCAGGTGAAGGGCTTCGACTCCCCCATGGCCAGCCGGCCGAGCGCGCTCCCGGCGAAGCAGAAGGCGGCCCAGGGGAACAGGTAGAAGATGCCGCGCGGCCACTCGGAGTAGAGGTAGTCGAGGATGCGGCTCGGCGGGTGCTGCCAGCCGGCGACCACCGGGGCCAGGAAGGCCACGGCGGCGGTGGCCGCCACCGCGACCACGGCATGGACCCTGGGCTTGAGACCGACCGTGAAGAGCGCGGCCACGAGCAGCGAGACGGCGATGACGTTCAGGACGTCGACCTTGAGCAGTCCGTGCCAGCCGTCCGGCACCCGCCAGGCCCCGCCGGCCAGGAACCAGAAGAGGCGCAGCAGGTAGGCGACGCCGAGCAGCCAGAGGGCGCGGCGGATGGCGCCCAGGCGGCGCACCCCCGCGGGGATGCCCTTGCGCTCCTGCGCGGCGTCGCCCAGGACCTGCGACATGCCCGCCATGTAGAGGAAGGACGGAGCGGCGAAGCCCCCGGCGATCGCGAGGAAGTCGTGGACCGCGCCCGAGGCCGCCGAGTCGGCGCGCCACGAGTCCCAGGTGTGCCACTCCAGCATGTAGAGCACGGCCAGGCCGCGCTGCCAGTCGAGCCACATCTTGCGTCGCGGGGCTTCGGCCATGTCCGGATCCTTTCCGAATCAGGGTTTCCAGCCCCAGCCGGGGAGGTCCTCGCCGCCGACCGGGGGAAGCGTCCGTCCGAGCCGCTCCAGGAACCTGCTCACCAGGCTGTTGGAGCTCGGCCCGCCCTCGAGCCGGTAGTCGCGGGAACGGAACTCCTCGTTCAGGGAGTCCACGATGGCGCGCAGGCGCGCCTCGGTGAGCCCCGGTTCGGCGAAGGTGGAGATCTCCCGCGTGGGGAGCACCCGCACGTCGGGTTCCCCCCACCACGCCCCCGCGGCCCGGGTGAATTCCTGCGGAGGATCGGCGCACGGGATGACGTAGCCGACCACGCGCGCGCGCCCCGGCAGCCATCCGGCCACCGCCTCCTTCCCGCCCTGCACGATGAAGCCGCCCGAACCGGCGTCGAGCCGGATGAGCAGCGCAGCGTGGGCCCTCCGCTCGGGGGCATCGCCGCGTCGCGACCCGATGCTCCGGGCCGCCAGCGTGACCCGGGGGAAGCTCGGGTCGGGCCCCGCCGACGGCGAACCCCCGCCCCCCTGGACCTGCGCCGCCGCGGGAAGGGCGGCCAGGGCCAGGAGCAGGGTGGCGAGGGCTCGGATCACGCTAGGCCGGGGGCGGCTCGCTTCCCTCGGCCGGAGGCGGCTCCTCGTACACGGAAGGCTCCTCCGCCGGGATGTAGGCCCCGCCGCTCGCCTGCAGGTCGAGCGCCACCGCGAGCAGGTAGAGCACCAGCGCGAAGATGGCGATTCCCTGGCCGATGCTCATGGCGAGCACGAGCAGGAGCGGCTGGGGAAAGATGATCGAGGTCGCCATGAAGATCATGGCGACGATGGTCCCCAGCACGGAGAAGAGGACCATCTTCTTGGCCATGTCGTGCTTGGTCACTTGGCGGCCCCCTTTCCGGCGCCAGGGCGGCGCGACAGCGCGAGCGGGTGGACGTCGTTGTGGCAGTCGATGCAGTTCATCTCGCCCGACCGGATGGCCTCGGCCGAGTCACCGTGGGTCTCGACCCACTTCTTGGCGGTGGCCGAGTGGCACTGCATGCAGGCCCCACTCTTGAACGGCTTGTACAGGTGGATGGTGGGGCCGCCCTCGCCGTCGGGTCCGGTGGACGCGTACTCGGTGAGGTACTTGAAGAGGTGCTTCATGCCGTTCTGCTTGGTCGTGATGGCGCCGAACATCTGGTAGTCGGCGTGGCACGTGTAGCAGCTGGTCTCGCCGAACTTGTGGTTGCGGCTGTGCATGGCCGCCAGGCTGTTCGACTTCGGATCCTCGGCGTCGCGCAGGTAGGGGCCCATGACGTGGCAGGAGCCACAGAACGGGCGCGACAGCGTGTACTCGAAGCTGGCGATGTTGCCGGTGAGCGAGACGATGAGCGGGAAGGCGCCCAGCCCGAGCAGGAGCATCGACTTCGTGACCCGGTTCAGGTGGGGGCGGCGGACGATGTACCAGACGCAGACGAGGACGGAGAGGACCGCGCTGGCGAGCGCGATCGCCTTGAGGAGCTGCTCTGTGGAATGGATGGAGAACACGGTTGTCCCTGACGCCTCACTTCACCACGACGGGGCCGGCCGTGATCTCCGGCGGTCCCGACACCATCCCCACCGCGTTCGCCTTCACCCATTCGGCGGCGGCGCGATCCGACTGGATGATCCCCTCGCGGGTCTCGAAGAGGGACAGCGAGGCCCACCAGCCTTCGCCCTCGTCGATGGCGATGTACGAGATGAACCCGGGGACCTTCCGGACCACGTTGATGAACGAGGAGTTCACCTTGTCGTTGAACTCCTTGGGCTTGGCGAGCTTGTAACGCCGGATCGTCCCGTACATTTCGTTCCTCCGTGCCGGCCCCGGGAGGGGGGCGGCGGGTAGCGGTTGGCGATGAAGACCGACCGCGGAGATTACGCCAGCCCGGCCCGTGCACACCACCCGTCGGGGGCGAATTCCGCCCGGATCCATGACGTGATGCGTCGAGGGAGGGCCGGCCGCGGGCATGGTCGGATAAGCTCCAGCTTCGCCCGTTCCGCGCCCGAGGAGATCATCGGATTCCGACCACCTGGCACGCCCTGACCTCCGACGAGGCCCTCTCCCTCACCGAGAGCGGCCCGGACGGTCTCACCACCGCCGAGGCCGCGCGGAGGCTCGAGGTCCACGGTCCGAACCTGCTCGCCCGCGCCGCGGGGGATGGCCCCTGGCGCATCCTCTGGCGGCAGCTCGACAGCCCCCTCATCCTGGTCCTCGTGGCGGCGGCCGCGGTGGCGGCGGCGCTCGGGGAGCGGACCGATGCCGCCGTGGTGGGCGCGGTGGTGATCGTGAACACCCTCATCGGCTTCTTCCAGGAGTACCGGGCCAGCCGGGCCATCGAGGCGCTCGCCGACCTGGTGCCCGACTCCGCCACCGTGATGCGGGACGGGGAGCGGCGCGCCGTGCCGCTCGCCGGGCTCGTGCCCGGGGACATCGTGGCGCTGGCCTCCGGCGACAAGGTGCCGGCCGATCTCCGCCTGCTCGCCGTGAAGGGGCTCCGGGTCGAGGAGGCGGCCCTGACCGGCGAGTCGGTCCCGGCGGAGAAGGGCACGAGCCCCTTGCCGGCGGAGACCTCCCTCGGCGACCAGCGCTGCCTCGCCTTCGCCGGGACGCTCGTCTCCTCCGGGACCGCCACCGGGCTCGTGGTGGGCACCGGGGACCGCACCGAGCTGGGAAAGGTCTCCGGACTCCTCCGCCAGGCCGACACGCTCGAGACCCCGCTCACCCGCGCGCTCGCCCAGGTGGGCAAGACCATCACCATCGGCATCCTGGCCCTCACCGCCGTCATGATGGCGGTCGGGACCTGGCGGAGCGTCGGCCAGGGGGTCCCGGTCGGCGAGGCGCTCCGGGAGATGCTCGTCTTCTCCATCTCCCTCGCCGTCGGCGCCATCCCCGAGGGTCTCCCCGCCATCGTCACCATCGCGCTCGCCATCGGCGTGCAGCGCATGGCGGCCCGGCACGCCATCATCCGCAAGCTGCCGGCCGTCGAGACCCTCGGCTCCACCACGGTCATCTGCTCCGACAAGACCGGCACCCTCACCCGCAACGAGATGACGGTTCTCTCCCTCTGGACCCCCGCAGGCCCGCTCGACGTGGAGGGAACGGGCTGGGCACCCCAGGGGCGCTTCCTCGCGGCGGGAGCACCGGTCGTTCCCGGGGCGGAGGCGCTCGACCTCCTCGCGGTGGCGGCCCTCTGCAACGACGCCGGCGTCGAGCGGGCCGGGAACGGATTCGCGGTGACCGGGGATCCCACCGAGGCGGCGCTGGTGGTGGCGGCGGGGAAGGCCGGCCTCCAGGCGCAGGCGCTCCGGGCCGCCTCGCCGCGACTCGACGTGCTCCCGTTCGAGTCGGAGCACCAGTACATGGCCACGCTCCACCGCCTTCCCGGCGGGGCCCGTCGACTCCTGGTGAAGGGAGCACCGGAGGCCGTGCTGGCGCGCTGCGCCTCGATGGCCGGGGGCGCCGGGGTCGACGTCCGCCGGGTCATGGCGGAGGTGGAGGCGCGCGCGGCGCGCGGCATGCGGGTGCTCGCGGTGGCGGCGCGCCCGTGGGACGCGCCCGGCGACACCCTCGTCCCGGCCGACGTGGAGCGTGACCTCGTGCTCGTCGGGCTGGTGGGGATGATCGACCCGCCGCGCCCCGAGGCCATCGCCGCGGTGGCGGCCTGCCGGTCGGCAGGCATCCGGGTGAAGATGATCACCGGGGACCACCCGGGGACCGCGCAGGCCATCGGGCGGCAGCTCGGGCTCATCGGGGAGGGCGATTCCGCCGTGACCGGGGGCGCGATCGCCGTGCTCGACGAGGAGGCGCTGCGGCCGCTGGCGGGCGGCTCCCACGTCTTCGCGCGGGTCTCGCCGGAGCAGAAGCTGCGGCTCGTCCGCGCCCTGCAGCAGGAGGGGCACGTGGTGGCCATGACCGGCGACGGCGTCAACGACGCGCCCGCGCTGAAGCAGGCCGACATCGGCGTCGCCATGGGGATCACCGGCACCGCCGTGTCCCGGGAGGCCGCCGACATGGTCCTCACCGACGACGACTTCGCGACCATCGTCGCGGCCGTCGAGGAAGGGCGGCGGGTCTACGACAACCTCGTCAAGTCACTCGCCTTCGTGCTCCCCACCAACCTCGGGCTCGCACTCATCTTCGTCTGCGCCGTGTTCGCCTTCCCCTTCGACGCGGCCACCCAGGCCCTGCTCCTCCCGGTGCGCCCGACCCAGCTCCTCTGGATCAACCTGGTGGCGGCGGTGACGCTGGCCCTCCCGCTCGCCTTCGAGGGCAAGGAGCGGGACGTGATGCGGCGACCGCCCCGCCCCCCGGCGGAGCCCATCCTCTCGGCGCTCGTCCTTCGCCGCACCGCCCTCGCCGCCACCCTCATGACCGCCGGCGCGGTCGGGCTCTTCCTCTGGGAGTGGCACAGGGAACTGGCCGCCGGGGTCGACCCGGTGCGGGCGCTCGCCGAGGCGCAGACGCTCACGGTCACGAGCGTGATCTTCTTCCAGGTCTTCTACCTGCTCGAGTCCCGCTCCTTCGACCGGTCGCTCTTCGCGACCGGCCTGCGGGAGAACCCGGCCGTGCTCCTCGGGGTGGCGGCCATCCTCGGGCTGCAGGCGATCTTCGTCTACACGCCCTTCATGCACCGGGTCTTCGGCACGGCGCCGCTCGACCCCTGGGACCTCGGGCGTGCCGCGCTGGTGGGGATCGTGATCCTTCCCGCGATGGGGTTCGAGAAGATCATGACGCGGCGCGGCGCTCGCCGGACGCCACTCGCCTCGGGGTGAACCCTGCTAGGCTGGCGCCTCTCCGGACCCGGGAGGCAGGCATGGCGCGGAACCGCAACCAGAGGCTGGCCGCCGTTCTTTTCACCCTTGGTGTAGCGGCTGCGGCCGGGCCGGTGCGGGCGGCCGATCCCGGGATCCCGATCGCCGAGCTCAACCCGCACTTCAAGGGCGGCAGGGAGGGGCACGCCTACACGCTCGCCATGCTCGAGCTGGGCATGCGCACGGGCGCGGCCACCACCGCCGTCCTGCGCGGCGACCCGGACCGGGCCAGGGCGTCGCTGAAGAGCCTGCGGGAGCAGATGACCAAGGTCGGGGGGATGGTGCCCTCCTGGAAGGCCTACTTCGGGACCGGCGTCATCGACGAGCTCGACCGCGCGGTGTCCGCCAAGGCCGACCTGGCGACCCGGAAGAAGCTCGCGAGCAAGCTGGAGAGCTCCTGCACCAGCTGTCACGCGCGGTACATGTTCCAGGTGCAGGCCCAGTACCGGTGGGGCAGCTTCGCCGACGCGGTGGTGACCGCCGACTCGGGCACGCTGACCTTCCACCAGGTCATGCTCGACCTGGCGAGCGACCTCGGAGGCGTGCGCGCCGACGTGGAGGCGGCCCAGTTCGCCGAGGCCACCCAGGCCTACAAGCGGCTGATGGAGCGCTTCGGCATGATGGAGCAGCTCTGCGCGAACTGCCACGACCAGCCCCGCCAGTACTTCATCGACTCCACGGTGAAGGCCCGCCTCTTCAAGATCGGCGGCCTGCTCCGCCGCGGGGACACCAACGTCGCCGACTACACGCCGCTCTTCAACGACGTGAACGAGATGAGCTGCCTCCCCTGCCACCAGGTGCACATGCCCGCCGCCTTCGCGCAGCGGAACGCACTGGAACCGAAGCGATAAGCTGCCCGGCACGTCCCGCCGCCCGCTCGCCAGCGCCGTGGTCGCGGCACACGAGGCCGCTCCCCACCTGGGGAGCGCGCTCGCCTCGCTGGCCGTCCAGGCCCAGGCCGACCTCGAGGTGATCGTGGTGGACGACGGCTCCACCGACGGGACCTCGGCGGTGGGCGCCGCGTTCGCGCGGACCGATCCGCGCTTCCGGCTGGTCCGGCTCGACCGGAACCGCGGCCAGGCTGCGGCGCTCAACGTCGGGCTGGACCTCGCCCGTGGCCGGTACCTCGCCGTCCTCGACGCCGACGACGAGGCGACGCCCGGCAGGCTGGCCCTCCAGGTGGCCGCCTTCGAGCAGGACCCCGGGCTCGTCCTCGTGGGCGGCGCCGTCGCGACCTTCTGCGACCGCCACGCGGTGGAGGGGCAGGTCTGGCGCTACGCCACCGGCGACGGCGCGATCCGCGCCCGGACGCTCTTCAAGTCGGAGGTCATCTCCGGGGCCGTGACCTTCGACCGGGAGCGGCTCGTCCGGGAGGGGATCCGGTTCGACGAGACCCTCCGGCTCGGCGTCGACTGGGCGCTCTCGGCGGCCGCCCTGCGGATCGGGCGGGTGGGAAACGTCGAGCCGGTGGTCATGCGATACCGCATCCACCCGCGACAGATGACGGTGGAGATGGGGGACGACCTGGGGTCGGACAGCACGCGGATCCGGCGGGACGTCCTCGCCTGGGCCGGCGTCGTCCCCACCGACGAGGAGATGCGGATCCACCTCGCGGTGAGCCCCTGCAACTACTGGCCCTTCGGTGCGCACCCCTGGTTCCGGGAGCGGGGCGAGGCCATCCTCCCCGACGCGGAACGCTGGCTCGCGCGCCTCCGCGCGGCGGCGGCGCGGACCGGGCGCATCCCCGCCGAGCCGCTGCGGGCCTGGGTGGAGGAGATCCTGACGTCGATCCCCGTCGCGCTCCGCGAGTCGCGGGAGCCCGGGCCGGTGGCCGCCCGCAGTTGCCCGGTGGCCGCGCCGCGCGCCTGCGTCGCAGGGGAGCCATGCCGTTAGAGTGGCTCCCGGGAACCGTCCACGGCTCGCCGTCCCGTCCGATCAGCGCCTACCGGCAGCTCGAGGGCGCGGGCTTCCCGGCGATCCGGTCGGCGATCCAGGCCAGGTAGTCGTCGGCCGCGCGAAGCGGGACCTGGAGGTGGTCGGTCTTCGCGTAGTGGGTGTAGAGGGCGACCGTGCCCGAGGCGCAGGCCTGCTTCACGTAAGCCTCGCTCGCCGCCGGGAAGACGGTCGGGTCGTCGTCGCCCTGGTAGACCGCCACCGGAACCTTCGACGGCGGGTTGCCGAGCGCCATCTCCACCGTCCGCCTCGCCCACGCCGCCTCGTCCTGCGGCTCCGAGCGGATCGCCGGGCCGTTCAGCGATTGCTGGTAGTCGAGCGCCTGCCCCATGTGCTTGCTGCACTGGACCCTGGCGGACGCGGTCACGAAGTCGACGCCGAAGGGGGTGAGCACGTCGGAGAGCCGGAGCTCCGGGAAGCTGCCGGCCGTGGAGTAGAGGGCCATCAGCGTCTCGGCGCCGGTCATGGTCGGCAGCTTCCGGCCCGAGGCCACAACCGCCCGCTCGATCTTGATCTGCTCCGCCGAGTTCACCGGTGCGAGCGCCGCGGCGCCGAGCACCTCGACCGAACCCTCCACGTAGCCGGCGAGCTGCGCGGCCCAGACGGCCGCCTGCCCGCCCTCCGACCAGCCCAGGATCACCGTCTTCCGGCCCGCGCCCGCCCCGGGGATCCTGCCGGCGGCCACGCTCGCATCGAGGGTGTTGCGTGCCAGGCTGGGTCCGATGAGGTAGGGGTGCGAGCCGGGGCCGCCCAGGCCGATGTAGTCGGTCGCGACCACGACGTACCCGGCCGCGATCATGCGGGAGAGCGCCGGAACCCCCGAGTCCATGAGGTCGCCGCTCCCCGGGGTGACGTACATGAGCGCGTCCTTGGCCGGGTCGGCGACCATGGACGGGGCGCAGGCCCGCGCGAGACCGGTGGTGCCGTGGGCGAAGGTGACGACGGGTCGGCCGCCCGCCGGCGCCTTCCCGATCGGTGCGATGACCATGCCCGAGACCGCGAACGCGGTGTCGTGGAGGTCGGTGGACCGGTAGAGGATCTTCCAGGCCCGGGCGTTCGGCACCTGGGTGTTGAGCTCGACCGCCCAGATGAGGTCACCGTGCTTGCCGGGCGGGAGCGGGTCCGGTGCGTCGTAGACCGACCGCCCCTTCGGCGGCCTGGCAACCGACTTCCCGGCGGCCGACGCGAATGCCGGAACCACGAGGAGTGTCGCCGCAAGGGTCGAGACGAGCCGGAGCCGGGTCATCCGGGAAGCGTAGCACCCGGGGGACGGCCCTCTCGGGTCCCGGCGGGGTCCGGGGACTTTGGAACCCGCCCGGGATGGGGGAGACTGAAGACCCATGCCCCGCCCTCCCCGAAAGCCGCGCCCGGCAGAGGCGCAGGCGCCCTCCATCGCCGGGCTTCCCCCGACGGTCCAGGAGCGGCAGGACCGGGAGCGCCGGATGGCCCGCGCCTACTGGACGCTCGCGCAGAGCAGCCGGGCGCTGGTGCGGGCCACCTGCGAGAAGGACCTCCTCCAGCAGCTCTGCAGGATCCTCGTCCAGGTCGCCGAGTACCAGATGGCCTGGGTGGGGTACGCGGTCGACGACCCGGAGCGCACCGTCCGGTGCATGGCCCAGGCCGGCTTCGACGACGGCTACCTCGGGTCGGTCCGGATCGGCTGGGCCGACGACCCGCACGGCCGGGGGCCGACGGGCACCGCCATCCGGACCGGCAAGCGGGTGTTGAACCGGAACAGCGAGACCGATCCCAACTTCGGGCCCTGGCGCGAGGAGGCCCTGGAGCGGGGGTTCGCCTCGGCCATCGCGCTGCCGCTCGTGCTCTCCACCGGAATCCTGGGCGCCCTGGTCATCTACTCGGCCAAGGTGGACGCCTTCGACGCAGACGAGGAGGAGCTGCTCGCGCGGCTGGCCGAGGACCTCGCCTTCGGGATCGGCGCGCTCCGCGAGCGGGTGAGTCGGGACGAGGCCGAGAAGGCGCTCGTGGCGAGCGAGGAGCTCTTCCGGACGGCCTTCGAGGACGCCTCGGTGGGAAAGGCCCTCACCGGCGTCGACATGCGACACGTCCGGGTGAACCGGGCCCTCTGCCGGATGCTCGGCTACTCCGCCGAGGAGTTGCTGGCGATGACCTCGCTCCAGCTGACCCACCCCGACGACGTGGCGTCCAGCGAGGAGGGCATCCGGCGCACCCTGGCGGGCGAGACGTCGACGGTCCAGCTCTCCAAGCGATACGTGAAGAGGGACGGAGGCGTGGTCTGGGCCGAGGTCGGGATCTCGCTGGTGCGCGGGCCCGACGGGAGCCCCCGGTACTTCATCACCGACGTGCAGGACGTGACGGCCCGGGACCGCGCGGTGGAGTAGCGCCGGCCGCTGTCGGGGCGCTACTGCTGGAGGATCCCGGCGCGGGTGAGCTCGCGCACCACCTCGGCGGCGAGCGACCGGGCCGCGTCCTTGTCGCCGAGCACGTTGGCGGTGGCCGACTTCCCGCTCCAGACCAGCCCCTCGGTGCGCGCGCTGAAGACCTTGATCTCCGTGGCCACGCTCGACTCCTCGTTCACGTATCCCGGCCGGGATCCGATGTACGCGGGGGATGGGCTTCCGTACCAGCCACCGTAGGACCCGGGCACGTTGGTGGGCAGCATGACCAGCGCACTCGACGGCGGCGTGTAGTTCGTGGAGGTCTTCGTGGCGATCTTCTGCTGGATGATCAGGTCCAGGCGGTGGTCCTTCACGTACTTCACGACCTTGTCCCGGTCGAGCTCCCAGGGCTCGAAGGCCATCGAGCCGGTCACCACCAGGTAGCCGTCGTTGGTGAGCGCGCGGGCGAGCGCGTTCTCGAAGTAGGGGTCGAAGGCCTGCTCGCGCATCAGGACCCCGACGACGAGGATCTTCTTCACCGGCTGGGCCTTGTAGGTCGGGTCACGCCAGGTGTCGGTGAGCCGCGTCGTGGAGCAGGCGCAGAGGGAGAGCAGGGCGGCCAGGGCGGCGGTGCGAAGGCTGTGGTTCACGGTTGGGCTCTCCGGACGGCCTGTGAATACTCCCCACGCGCGTGGGAGGGCGGCGATGGCCGGCGGGCCCTCGCCGCGGCTGCGGGCAGGAAGGACAGGGGCTGTCCAGGAGGGGGGTCCAGGCAGATCCTGCCGATTCCTTCCGGGGAGCCGAGCCGTCCCACGCGCGTGGGCAGCCGACCGATAGCACGCCCGCCCCGGGTGAGGCCGTTCCGATCGGGGCGCGCCCCGTGTTGGTGGCTCTAAGCAAATCTCATACACGGTTGTCAGTTGCATCGCAGCAGGTCCGCCACCTCGCCGGTGAAGCCGGGCTGCAGGTAGGACACGAACGCCCACAGGGCGAGGAGGGAGAGGAGCGCGAGCGTCGTCGCGAGCAGCGTCCTCCGGATCACCGCGCCCCCTCCTCCGCCGGGGCGCGCAGCCGGGCCACCGGGACCTCACGGATGGGGAGGTTGAGGAGCGCCGCGACGACGGCCAGCGCGACGGACATCCACCAGACCACCTCGTAGCTGCCGGTGGCGACGTAGAGCCGCCCGCCCAGCCAGCCGCCGAGGAACGCGCCGATCTGGTGGAAGAGGAAGACGATGCCCCCGAGGAGGGCCATGTTCTCCACGCCGAAGAGGGTGGCGACCGTTCCGTTGGTCGGCGCCACGGTGGAGAGCCAGAGCAGCCCCATGGTCGCGCCGAAGAGGTAGGCGGTCCACTCGGTCACCGGGAAGAGGACGAACAGGAGGAGCACCACCGCGCGGGCGGAGTAGATGCCGACGAGCACAGCGGGCTTGCTCACGCGCCCACCCAGGACGCCCGACGCGTAGGACCCGGCCACGTTGAAGAGCCCCACGAGCGCCAGCACCGCGGCGCCGGTCGAGGGACCGAGCCCCCGGTCGACCAGGAAGGCGGGGAGGTGGATGGCGATGAACGCCACGTGGAAGCCGCACACGAAGAACCCGAAGCAGAGGAGCCAGAAGCCCGGGACCGCGAAGGCCTCGGCGAGCACGGCGCGAAGCCCCATGACGTGCGCGCCCGGGAGGGCGGCCGCGGGCTTCTCGGAGAGCACCGCCGCGAGCGGGGCCATCATCACCGCGAGCCCGGCGAGCACGAGCAGCGTGGTCGCCCAGCCGAGGGACTCGATGGAGAGGAGCGCCCCGGGAAGCATCACGAACTGGCCGAGCGAGCCCACCGACATGGCGATGCCCATGGCCATGCTCCGGCGCGCCGGGGGCGTGGCCCGCAGGATGGCCCCGAAGACCACGGAGATGGTCGTGCCGGAGAGGCCGATCCCGATGAGCACCCCCGCCGACGCGGCCAGCATCGTGCCGGTCTGCGCCTGGGCCATGAGGACGAGCCCGACGACGTAGAGGAGGCTCCCCCCGAGGACGGCCTTGCCCGCGCCGTACCGGTCGGCGATGCGCCCAGCGAAGGGCTGGGCGATGCCCCAGACCAGGTTCTGCAGCGCGATGGCGAAGGCGAACACCTCGCGCGTCCAGCCGTGGCTCTTCGACATCGGCGCGAGGAAGAGTCCGAAGCTGTGCCGGATGCCGAGGGAGAGGGAGAGGAGCACCGCTCCGGTGACGAGCACCAGGGCCGGGGTGCGCCAGTCGCGGCCGGTGGTGCGGCTCATCGCAGCTCTCCCTGCACGCGTCCGGGGCGCGCCATCGCCGTCACCCGCTCGGCCGCGGCCACGAGTCGCCCGGCCTCGTCGCCCAGGGAGTCCGCGAGGGAGTCCTGGAGCCGCCGCCAGGTCCGGGCGGCCGCGTGGACCCGGGTGCTTCCCTCCGGGGAGAGGGCCACGGCCCGTTCGCGCTGGTCCTCGCCGGGGGAGAGCCGCACGAGCCCGGCCGCCTCGAGCAGCCGAAGGTTCCGGCCGAGCGTGCTGCGGTCGAGCCCGGTGGCCTCGGCCAGCGCGGTGAGGCTGGGTCGCCCGTGCCGCTCGACGGCCCGAAGGAGCGAGAACTGGGTGACCTTGAGACCGTGGGGGGCGAGGGCCTCGTCGTAGACCGAGGTCAGCGCGAGCGCGGCCCGGCGGACGTTGGTGCAGATGCAGGCGATGCGGTCCATTGCGGGCATCTACCCGCATCGGGCTCCGGGCGCAACGTGGAAAAGGGCGCCGACCGACGTAAGATGCGGCAGCCCGACGGCAGGAAGGCAGTCGTGGATCCGAGGGGGGACCGATTCAGGGACGTGTTCCGCGATCTGGCCGTGGCCGGACGCAGCGTCGCGTCCTACCCGCCCGGCCACCCGTCGGCCGGGACCAGCCTCGCCCAGGCCCATGCGTCGGTCACGGCCCTCCTCGCGCTCATCGGGCCGGTGGAGCTCGGCGCGGCGCGGGATGCGCTCCTGTGGGAGGATCGGAGGTTCACCTCTCCCCCCGCGGCACACCTCGCGAAGCTGCTCCGCCGTCGCCGGGCCGCCGGCCTGCTCCTCGACCCCGGGGTGACCGCCGCGGAGCTGGAGACCTTCCTGCGGGGCCTGGCGATCGACGCCCGGACCGCGGGTGAAGCTGGCTCCTTCGCGGCAGAGCTGGCGGCCGCGGGGCTCGTCCACGTCCGCGTGAGCGACCTCGACTTCTCCGCGCTGTCCCTCGTCGAGGGGGACGAGGAGCCCACCGCTCCGGAGGCGGGGGCGCTCCCCGAGCGGGTGCTCCGCCGCCTCCTCGCGAGCGGCGCCATCCCCGCGAGCGCGCTCTCGGACTGGGTCGGCTCGGGACGGAGCGGCGCCGACCTGCTGCAGCTCCTCTTCGAGACCGGGGGCGAGACCGAGGCCGCGGCCGGGTGGGGCGCGGAGGCCCTGAACCTGCTCGCCGAGTCGCTCCCCGCCGCGGCCGCCATGGAACTGCGGCAGGCCATCGAGGCGGCCACGTCCCGCAAGCGGGGGGAGGACGCTGCAGCGGTGCCGGTTCCCGAGCCGATCGCGCCCGCGCGGCTCGCCGTCCTCCGACGCGCCTTCGCCACCGACGACCTCGACACCCTGCGCGCCGTCGCGCCCGCGCCGGCCGCGCTCGCGCCCCTGCTCGAGTTGACGGACGATCCCGCCGACCTGCCCCTCTCCCCGGCCGCTGAGAAGGTCCGCCGGGAACTCAGCGACCCCGGTCTCGAGCGGGATCCGTCCGCGGCCCTGCTCGATCTGGCCGAGCGCGCGGAGGTGCCTCCCGGGGCCATCCCACCGATCCTCCGTCGGTTCGAGGCCGGCCACCGCAGCCTGCTGTCCGGAGGGCGGGTTCCCCAGGCGCTGACCCTCCTCGAGCGGGTGCAGCGCCGCGCCGCCGGGGTGGGGGAGGGCGCGGCGGCCTTCCGGGCCTCCGCCGGCCGGCTCTCCTCCAGCGGATCGGTCGAGGCGCTCGCCGCGTCGCTCGCCGAGCTTCCCGACGAGACCCTCTCCCTCGTCCCCACGCTCGTCCAGCACATGGACGCGGCGGCGGTGCGCCACCTGCTGGACGTCCTCGCCCGGACCGAGAACCGGCGGATGCGCTTCCGCCTGCTCGAACTGCTCTCGAAGCTGGGTCCGGTCGTGGCGCGCGACGCCGAGGCCCTCCTCTCCGACCCCCGCTGGTACGTGGTCCGCAACATGCTCCTGCTGCTCCGTCGCGTCGGCGACGCCAAGTCGGTCCCTGCGGTTCGCCGCTGTGTCGAGCACCCGGACCTCCGGGTCCGGCTGGAGGCGATCCACAACCTGTTCGCCTTCGACCGCGAGGCGCCGAGCCGCCTCCTGCGCACCGCGCTCCACGACGCCGACCTGCGCCAGGCGGAGGCCGCGATGGAACTCGCCGGCAAGTACGGGATCACCGAGGCCATCGATCCGATCGTCGACTACCTCTCCTCCCGCGACACGTTCGGCAAGCGGCGCGCCGTACGGCTCAAGGCCATCCGGGCGCTGGCGGCGATCGGCGACCCCCGGGCGCTCGAGGGGCTCGGACGCTTCCGTGCCAGGTTCCAGCTCTTTCCCCCCGCGATCGAGGAGCGTCGCGAGCTCTACCGCACGCTTCCCGCCTACCCGGAGGAGTCGTACGGCGCCTGGATCGAGGCCGGACTGCGCTCCCGAGACGCGGAGATCCGCAGGCTCAGCAGCGCGATGGGGCCGGGCCCCGGGGGTGCCCCGTGAGCCTCCCTGCCGGTACCGGCCGCGCCGATCGCACCCTTCGCCTGGTGGCCGACCTCGGCGCCCTCTTCCACCTGCGCGCGTCCTACGCCAAGGACCACCCCCAGGTCGCGCAGGCGCTCGAACGGGTCCTGGCGGCCTTCGACGCGTGGTGCGCGTACACGGGCACGGCGGAGGTCTCGGTCATCCTCGTCGAGGGGCACCTCCTCGTCGACCGCCAGCCGGTCCCCGACGACGCCTCCTGGGCGCGCGGGCTCGTCCGGGCCTTCCAGCGGAACGACATCGGGGGGCTGACGCTCCTACTCGGGCTCGACGCCGTCGAGCTCGGGGGCTTCCTCGACGATTGCCTGGCGGCGAGAGGAGCGGCCTCGACACCCCACCTGCAGGTGGGGCGCGGGGGCTACTCGACCGGCGATGCACCGGAGACGCCCGGCGGCGCAGGCGCGGCGGCCGTCGGTCCGGGGCACGCCGTCACAGCCGAGCAGGTGCAGGGCGCGCGAGCGGAGTTCGCGGCCGTCGCCGCCGGTGGCGTGTCGCGGATCGACCAGCTCCGGCAACTCGTCGCGCGGCTGGCCCGCAGCGCCGGGACCGGCACCATCGACCTGGAGGGGCTCGAGGGGGTCCGGGCCGACGACCAGGAGTTCCTCCACGGGCTCGGGGTGGCGCTCACGACCACCCGCCTCGCGCGCGCGCTCCGCATCGAGGGAAAGGCGCTCGAGGACCTCGCCCTCGCCGGACTGCTGCACGACGTCGGCCACCTGGAGCCCGGAGTGGCGGGGGAAAACCAGGCCCGCAGGCGCCACCTCCACCCGGTCCGGGGAGCGGCGCGCATCGCCGGGCTCGACGGGGTGCCGGACGTCGCCGTGCTGGTCGCCCTCGAGCACCACCTCCGGTTCGACCGGGCGCCCGCGGCCCCGTCTACCGGCCCGTCCCGCATGCCCGCGGCCCCGGCACGCGTGGTCGCGGTGGCCGACAGCTGGGAGACCATCCGCGTCCTGCCGGACGTGCGGCTCCCGGAGGCGCTGGCGGTGCTGCGGACCCGGACCGGCTCCTTCCTCGACCCGGCACTCGTCGAGCTCCTCTCGAGGCTCGAGCAGGCACGGGCGTCGGGCGGTTAGCTACCCGCGCGGCACCCCCGCCGCGGCCAGCTGCCGGACCCGCTCCGCGAGCTCCTCCGCGCGGGCATCGGCGTCCGGATCGTTGGGCTCCCGGCGCGGCTCCGGCGGCCGGGTCCGACGCGCGATGAGCACGAAGAAGAGCGGGACGAAGAGGATGGCGAGCGCGGTGGCCGTGAGCATGCCGCCGATCACCGCGGTGCCGATGGCGACCTGCCCGCCCGCGCCCGCCCCGTGGGCGATGGCCAGCGGGAGCACGCCGAGGATGAAGGCGAGCGACGTCATGAGGATGGGGCGCAGCCGCATGCGGGCGGCCTCGATGGCCGCCTCCACCGCGCTCTTGCCCCGCTCGTGGAGCTCCTTGGCGAACTCGACGATGAGGATGGCGTTCTTGGCCGAGAGCCCCACGGTGGTGAGGAGCCCCACCTGGAAGAAGACGTCGTTGGTGAGCCCGCGGATGAGCATCCCGAACACCGCGCCGAGCACGCCGAGCGGGACGACGAGCATGACCGAGACCGGGATCGACCAGCTCTCGTAGAGGGCGGCCAGGCACAGGAAGACCACCAAGAGCGAGATGGCGTAGAGCAGCGGCGCGTTGGCGCCGGAGGCCCGCTCCTCGTAGGAGAGCCCCGACCACTCGAAGCCGATCCCGGGCGGGAGCCGGGACACGATCGCCTCGAGCGCCGACATGGCCTCGCCGGAGCTGTGGCCGGCCGACGGCTCCCCCTGGATGGCCACCGCCGGGATGCCGTTGAAGCGCTCCAGCTTGGGGGGGCCGAAGGTCCAGCGGCTGGTGGCGATGGCCGAGAAGGGGACCATCTCCCCGACCCGGTTGCGGACGTACCAGCGGTCGAGGTCCTGCGGGTTCATGCGAAACGGGGCGTCGGCCTGCATGTAGACGCGCTTGGTCCGCCCCTTGTCGAGGAAGTCGTTGACGTAGGCGACGCCCCAGGTCGAGGCGAGCGTCTGGTTCACGTCGGCGAGCGAGACGCCCAGCGCCACCGCCTTCTCCTGGTCCACGTCGATGACGAACTGGGGCGTGTCCTCCAGGCCGGAGGGGCGCACCTTGGCGAGGCGCGGGTCCTTGCGGGCCAGGTCGAGGAGCTGGTTGCGCGCGGCCATGAGCGCGTCGTGACCCAGGCCGGCGCGATCCTGGAGCTGAAGCTCGAAGCCGGTGGCGTTGCCGAGCTCGGTGACCGCCGGGGGCGTGAAGACGAAGACGTTCGCCTCCTTGATCCCGGCGAAGGCCTTCTGCGCGCGCGCGGCCACCGTGTCGGCGCGCAGCCGCACCCCCGGGCGCTCGTCCCACGGGCGCAGGCGGATGAACCCCACGCCGGCGTTCTGGCCGCGCGAGCCGAAGTTGAACCCGGCGATCGACATCACCGACTCGATCGCCTCCTTCTCCTCGGTGAGGAGGTGGTTGGAGATCTTCTCCAGGGTCTTCTTGGTCATCTCGAGCGTGCTGCCGGGGGGGAGCACGATCTGGGCGTACATGAGCCCCTGGTCCTCCTGCGGCAGGAACCCGGTGGGCAGCCGGGTGAAGGCCACCGCCAGCACGGCCACCAGCACCGCGTAGGCGATCATCCCGCGAACGCGTCGGCGCAGCAGGAACTCGACGGCCTGCTGGTAGCGGCCGGCGCCGCGGTCGTAGAACCGGTTGAACCAGCCGAAGAACCCGCGCTTCGCCTGGCCGTGCCCCTTCTCCACCGGCTTCAGCAGGGTGGCGCAGAGCGCCGGCGTGAGGGTGAGCGCGACCAGCACCGAGAGCACCATCGAGGAGACGATGGTGATGGAGAACTGCCGGTAGATGACCCCCACCGACCCGGGGAAGAAGGCCATGGGCACGAAGACCGCGGCGAGCACCAGCGCGATGCCGACGAGCGCCCCGGTGATCTGGGTCATCGACTTGCGGGTGGCCGAGCGGGGGGAGAGCCCCTCCTCGCTCATGACGCGCTCGACGTTCTCCACCACCACGATGGCGTCGTCCACCAGCAGGCCGATCGCCAGCACCATCCCGAACATGGTGAGCGTGTTGATACCGAAGCCGAATGCGGCGAGAACGCCCATGGTGCCGAGGAGCACCACCGGCACCGCGATGGTGGGGATGAGCGTGGCCCGGAAGTTCTGCAGGAACACGAACATCACCAGGAAGACGAGGACGATGGCCTCGAGGAGCGTCTTCAGCACCTCCTCGATGGAGAGGCGCACGAAGGGGATGGTGTCGACGGGGTAGGTCACCTTGAGCCCCGGCGGGAAGAACTTCGCGAGCTCGTCGACCCGGGTCCGCACCGCGCTCGCGGTCTGGAGGGCGTTGGCGCCGGCGGCGAGCCGCACGCCGATGCCGGAGGAGGGGCGGCCGTTGATGAAGGTCTCGATCTCCGACGACTCGCCGCCGAGCTCCACCCGGGCCACGTCGCCGAGGAGGACCCGAGACCCGTCGGGGTTCACGCGCAGCAGGACGGCGCGGAACTGCTCCGGGGTCTGGAGGCGGGTCTGGGCGGTGATGGTGGCGGTGAGCCGCTGCCCCTCGACCGCCGGCAGGCCGCCGAGCTGCCCCGCCGACACCTGCGCGTTCTGGGCCTGCAGCGCGTTCGAGACGTCGATGGGCGTCATCCGGTACTTGGCGAGCCGGGCGGGGTCGAGCCAGATCCGCATCGCGTACTGGGAGCCGAAGGTGGTCACCTCGCCGACGCCGGAGACCCGGCTGATGGGGTCCTGCAGGGTCGAGTAGGCGTAGTCGGAGATGTCGTTGCGGGTCATCGACCCGTCCTCGGACACGAGGCCGACGATCAGCATGAAGTTGGAGACCGACTTCGCGACCTTCACGCCCTGGCGCTGCACGTCCTGGGGAAGGCTCGGGATGGCGAGCGCCAGCTTGTTCTGCACCTGGACCTGGGCGATGTCGGGATCGGTCCCGGCGTCGAAGGTGAGGATGACCTGGGCGTTGCCGGCCGAGTCGGACGACGAGGTCATGTAGCGGAGGTTGTCGAGCCCGTTCATCCGCTGCTCGATCACCTGGGTGACCGTGTCCTCGAGCGTCTTGGCGGAGGCGCCCGGGTACGAGGTGGTGACGCTGACCGCCAGCGGCGCGATGGCCGGGTACTGCGAGACCGGGAGGCGCAGGATGGCGAGCGCCCCGGCCAGCATCACCAGGATGCCGAGCACCCAGGCGAAGATCGGTCGTTCGATGAAGAACCGGGCCACGGGGACTCCCTACTTCGCGGCGGCGGCCGGGACCGGGTTGACCAGCGTGCCCG
Source organism: uncultured Anaeromyxobacter sp. (assembly GCA_903904005.1). Taxonomy (GTDB): domain Bacteria; phylum Myxococcota; class Myxococcia; order Myxococcales; family Anaeromyxobacteraceae; genus CAIOAK01. The sequence continues at coordinate 2,629 of CAIVAR010000181.1, read as the reverse complement.
GCCGGACCTTCTGCAGTCCCTCGACGATCACCAGGTCCCCGGGGCGGATGCCGTCGGTGACCAGCCAGGCGTTCCCGACGGCCCGGTCGGTGACCAGCTGCCGCCGCTCCACCTTCTTCTCCGCGTTCACCACCATCGCCACCGGCAGCCCCTTCTGGTCGCGGGTGACGCCCACCTGCGGCACGAGCAACGCCTGCGGGCTCACCCCCTCCTCGAGCCGCGCGCGCACGAACATGCCGGGGAGGAGCTCCCCCTTCGGATTCGGGAAGAGGGCCCGAAGCGCGATCGACCCGGTTCCCGGGTCGACGGTGAGCTCGGCGAACTGGAGGGTGCCGACGAGGGGATACTCGCGCCCGTCGTCGGTGACCAGCCGGACCCGGGCCTGCCCCTTGTCCGAGCCCTGGAGCTTGCCGCTCTCCATGTCCCGCCGCAGCCGCAGGACCTCGTCGGCCGACTGGGTCAGGTCCACGTACATGGGGTTGATCTGTTGCACGGTGGCGAGCAGCGTGGCCTGCGCCGCCTGCACGTAGGCCCCCTCGGTCACCGCCGATCGGCCGATGCGCCCCGACACCGGGGCGGTCACCGTGGTGTAGCCGAGGTTGATGCGGGCGGTCTGCTCGGCGGCGCGCGCCGCGGCCACGTCGGCCGTGGCGGTCTTGAGCGCGGCCATGGCGTTGTCGTGGTCCTGCTGGCTCACCACGTTGGTCTTGATGAGATCGGCATGCCGACCGGCCACGACCCCGGAGTTGGCCAGGGTGGCCTCGGCGCGGGCCAGGGCGGCCTTTGCGCCGTCGAGCGCGGCCTCGTAGGCGGCCGGGTCGATGAGGAAGAGCTTCTGCCCCGCCTTCACGTCGCTGCCCTCGGCGAAGAGCCGCTTCTGCACGATGCCGTTCACCCGGGCCCGGACCTCGGCCACGCGGAAGGGCGCCGTCCGCCCCGGGAGCTCCCGCGTCAGGATGAGGGTGGCCGGGTGGATGGCGACCACGCCCACCTCGACCGGAGCCTGCGCGGGGGGGGTGCTGGACTTCCCACCGCATGCCGCGACAACGGGGAGCAGGGCGAGGTAAGCCAGGGTGGCGACCTGGCGGTACCGGATCGTGCGGGGGAGGGCGATCATGGAGAAGGGTGAGGGGTAACGGGATCCGGGCTGGAGGTCAAATGGCTGCAGGAATGAGACCGGGGCGAATGCCCGTCCTCTTCGTGGGGCACGGCTCCCCCATGAACGCGATCGAGGACAACGCGTGGAGCCGGGCCTTCCGAGGGCTGGGGACGGAACTGCCGCGCCCAGAGGCCGTCCTCGCCATCTCGGCCCACTGGTACGTGGCGGGAACCTTCGCGACGGCGAACGAGCGCCCGGAGACCATCCACGACTTCGGCGGGTTCCCGGAGGCGCTCTACCAGGTCCAGTACCCGGCCCCCGGGAGCCCGGCTCTGGCGCGGCGCGCGGTGGCGCTCGTGGGCGAGGAACGGGCGTCGCTCCACTCCGACTGGGGGCTCGACCACGGGACCTGGAGCGTGCTCCTCCACGTCTGGCCCGGGGCCGACGTCCCGGTCGTCCAGCTCAGCATCGACGGGCGGCTCGCTCCGGAGGATCACCTCGCCATCGGCCGCGCACTGGCGCCGCTGCGGGACGAGGGGGTGCTGCTCCTCGCAAGCGGCAACGTCACCCACAACCTGCGCCACGCCTTCGCGGCCTGGCGGGCGGGGGATCGCGCGACGCCGGAGTGGGCGCGCGCCTTCGACCAGGGGATCGCCGACGCGCTGTCCGCACACGACGAGGAGCACCTCGCCCGCGCCCTGGACGGCGAGGCTGGCCGGCTCGCCCACCCCACGCCCGACCACTACCTGCCGCTCCTCTACGCCGCCGGGGCGAGCGACGCGGGGGACGCGGTTCGCTTCCCGATCATCGGGTTCGACATGGGATCGCTGTCCATGAGGTCGGCGATCCTCGGTTGAGGGGGCGCCGGGCCCGGCTCCTGATAGGTTACGGGCATGGAAAGGTGGGAACCGTGATGGCCGGACGACGCGTCGTCGTGACCGGGGTGGGTGTCGCAAGCGCCCTCGGCTGCGACGTCGAGACCTTCTGGAAGCGTCTGGTCCGGGGCGACTCGGGCGTGGTGGCGCTCACCGACCCCGATCTGGCGCCCCTCCCGATCCGCATCGGCGCCCTGGTCCAGGGCTACGTCGCCTCCGAGTACTTCGAGGTGAAGGAGGTTCGCCGCACCAGCCGCGCCTCCCAGCTGGCCGTGGTGGCGGCGACCCAGGCCGTGAAGCAGGCGCGCCTCCTCGAGGGTGGGGTCGACCGGCAGGAGACGGCGGTGCTGATCGGCAGCTCGATCGGCGGCTTCGCCGCGTCCGACTACGCCTACCGCGACTACTACACGAAGGGGCGTTCGGGGCCGATGATCATCCCCTCGTCCATGAACAGCGGCCCCTCCGCCAACGTGTCGATCCGGTTCGGCCTCGGCGGCCCGCTCTTCAACGTCGACGGGGCCTGCGCGTCCGGGACCCACAGCGTCGGCCAGGCCTTCCAGCACATCCGGTCGGGCGTGCTCGACGTGGCCGTCTGCGGCGGCGCCGACACGGTATTCACCACGGGTGTCATGATGGCCTGGACCGCGCTCCGCGT
>CAIVAR010000180.1 GCA_903904005.1 uncultured Anaeromyxobacter sp. | reverse complement strand
CGAGAGCTTCCTCGTCCCGCTCGTCATCCTCGTGCCCATCCCGCTCTCGCTCATCGGCATCCTGCCGGCGCACGGGCTCATCGGGACGTTCTTCACCGCGACGAGCATGATCGGGTTCATCGCCGGGGCCGGCATCATCCTGCGGAACAGCATCATCCTCGTCGACTTCATCGAGCTCAAGCTGCGGGAGGGCATGCCGCTCGCACTGGCCGTGGAGGAGGCGGGCGTGGTCCGGTTCCGCCCCATGCTGCTCACCGCGGCGGCCGTCATGGTCGGAAGCGCCGTCATGCTGGCCGACCCGATCTTCCAGGGGCTCGCCGTGAGCCTGATGGCCGGGCAGCTGGTGGCGACCCTGCTGTCGCGTCTCGCCGTGCCCGTCCTCTACTATCTCGTGGCCCGGCGCGGCCGTGCGGCGGAGCTGCAGCGCGAGGGCGCCATGGCCGCAAGCGTCGAGCAGTGAACCCTTTCCGGTCGGCCCGTCTCCCACGGGCCGGAGGCCACAGATGACCATCGAACGTTACGTCCGGCTCTTCGCAGGTTCCTTCGTCCTGCTCTCGGTCGCCCTGGGGGCGCCGGCGAGCCCGATCTTCGTGAGCACGAACTGGCTCTGGTTCACCGTCTTCGTCGGCGCGAACCTGTTCCAGAGCTCGCTCACGGGGTTCTGCCCGCTCGTGAACATCCTCAAGGCGGTGGGCGTCACGGGCCCTGCCGCCCGGTGACCCCTTCCTGCCAGAACGTCGCCGACGCGCTCTCCGACTTCCTCGACGGGGAGCGCGGCGCGCCGGAGCAGTGGGAGGTGGTGCTTCACCTGGAGGGGTGCGTTGCACCGTCTCCGGCGGGACTGCGTCAGTCGTGGCAGCCCGAGACCAGCCGCGACGCCTTGGCACAGCACTGCGCAGCCTTCTCCGGGGCGCAGCAGCCCTTCTTCTTCGTGAGCATCTTCATCGCGGTCTCCCTGGGCTAAACCTTCGCCCGGCCCTTCGGCTTTGCGCTCTTCGCCAGCTTCGCCAGAACCTTCCGTGCCGCGTCGCAGTCCGGGCACTTCGCCGACGCCTTCGCCGCGTGCGTCTTGCACGTCGCGAGGCAGTTGGAGAGCGACTGCAAGAGGATGCCGATCTCCGTCTTCGTGAGTTCCACCGTCATGACGACCTCCGCCCACCGGGGTCCACCATGATCGACCCCGGAGGCTCCCGAGTCCAGGGAAACGGGCGTACCGGAAAGGGTCCGAACCCTTCCCCCCGGCCAGGGCTCCCACCCTTCATGAACATCCCCTGGTGGCTTCCCTTCGGAAGGGTCCCCGAGGTCCGGCCCGCCGAGCTCGCCGAGGAGCTGGCCGGCAAGGCGCCGCCGTTCCTGCTCGACGTCCGCACGCCCGCGGAGTTCGCCACCGGCCACCTGAAGGGCGCCGTCAACGTGCCGGTGACCGCCCTTCCCGGGAAGCTCCCCTCCCTGGGGATCCCGGCGGGGCGTACGGTCGTCGCCATCTGCCTCTCCGCCCACCGCAGCCCCCCGGCGGTGCGCCTCCTGCGCCGCGCCGGGGTCGATGCCCGGCAGCTCGCCGGGGGGATGATCGCTTGGCGACTCACGGGCAACCCCGTCGTTCGCGTCTGAAGGGGCACATGGCCACGAACGCCATCGTCGTCGGCGGAGGGTTCGCGGGTCTCGAGGCCGCCATCCGGCTCCGCGAGGCAGGGCTCGACGTCACCCTCGTGTCCGACCGACCCTATCTCTGGATCTACCCGACGTCGATCTGGGTGGTGACCGGCGAGCGCGCCTTCGAGGACGTCTGCCTCGATCTCGCCGACGTGGCCCGCCGTCACGGGTTCACCTTCCGGCAGGGCAAGGTCGGGTCGATCTCGGGCGCCCGCCGGGCCGTGACCGTCGACGGGCAGGAACTCGTCGCCGACCACCTGGTCCTCGCCATCGGCGGGACCCCGCTCCGGCCGCAGGGGGTCGAGCAGACCTACGGCCTGTCCGGGAAGCCTGAGAGTGCCTCGCTCCTGCACGACGCGCTCGAGGCGCTGATCGCGAAGGGCGGTGGCCGGATCGCCATGGGCTTCGGGGGCAATCCCAAGGACACCTCCGCGGTCCGCGGCGGCCCGATGTTCGAGGTGATGTTCAACGTCGTCCACATGCTCCGGAAGCGGGGCATCCGTGACAGGTTCCAGCTCGCCTTCTTCGCGCCCATGCCGAGCCCCGGCGAGCGGATGGGCAAGAAGGCCGTCGCGGCCATCCAGTCGATGCTCGGCGAGATGGGCGTGGAGATGCGCTTCGGCAAGAAGATCACCGGATTCGGGCCGGGCGGCGCGGTGACCTTCGAGGACGGGTCCCGGCTCGAGAGCGACCTCACCGCCTTCATCCCCGCCCAGGGAGGGCACCCGGTCCTCGCGGCGAGCGACCTCCCCCGCAACGAGGCGGGCTTCGTCCGGATCGACTCCGGGTGCGCCGTCCCGGGCTTTCCCGGCGTCTGGGCGGTGGGCGACTCGGCCGCGCTCGACGGGCCGCCCTGGCGCGCCAAGCAGGGGCACCTGGCCGAGGTCATGGCGCGGGTGGCGGCGGCGAACATCGCGGCCACCGTGGCGGGGCGGCCGGAGCGGGAGAGCTACCTGCCCCACGTCTCGATCACCTGCCT
>CAIVAR010000179.1 GCA_903904005.1 uncultured Anaeromyxobacter sp. | reverse complement strand
GACCTTCGGATACACCTCCCTCATCACCGGCAAGGCCACCCTCGACGGCGTCGTCGAGGAGGACCTGCTCGCCTACCGGATCCCGGCCGAGGAGTTCCAGCGGCTGCTCTCCGACGCCCGCTTCGCCGGCCACTTCGCCGCGGGGCTCGCCATCCGGCTCGAGGCGAGCCTGGAGAACTCGCCGGTCGCCACCTTCCGCGTCGACCTGATGGCGCCGGTGGGGACCCTGGTGCGCCGGAACGCGGTCTGGATCGACGCCGGCGCCACCGTGGGGGACGCGGCCCGGATCATGGTCGAGGAGCGGGTCTCCTCGGTCCTGGTCCGGGGCGACACCACCGGGATCGTCACCGATCGTGACTTCCGGATGCGGGTCCTCGCCCAGGGTCTCGGGCCGGACACCCCGGTGGCGCGGATCCTGTCCCGTCCGATCAAGAGCGTCGAGGCGAGCCTCCCCGTGCACGAGGCCTGGACGGTGCTGCTCGAGGCCAACGTCCACCACCTGCCGGTGATCCGCGACGCGGAGGTCCTCGGCGTCGTCACCGACACCGACCTCCTCAAGCACACCTCGCAAGGGCCGGTGGCGGTGCTGCGGCTCGTGGACAAGCTGCCCGGGCGCGAGAGCCTGCCCGGCTACTCCCGGAAGGTCACCGAGATGGTGGCCGCGCTCCTCGCCGGGGGCCTGAACCCCGTCGTCATCGCCGGTTTCGTGGCGCAGCTCAACGACGCCCTCATGAGGCGCATCCTGCGCTGGGCCGAGGACGAGCTGGGCGAGCCGCCGGCGCCCTACGCCTGGATCGCGCTGGGCTCGGAGGGGCGGCAGGAGCAGACGCTCCTCACCGACCAGGACAACGCGCTCGTCTTCGCCGACGAGGGGGCGTCGTCCCGGGAGTACTACACGGCGCTCGCCGACCGGGCCAACGCCGACCTCGCCGCCGCCGGCTTCCCGCGCTGCCCGGGCGGCTACATGGCGAGGAACCACGCCGGCACGCTCTCCGAGTGGCGGGAGCGGTTTGCCGGCTGGGTGGGGGACCCGAGCGCCGAGGGCGTGCTCGAGGCGGCCATCTTCTTCGACTTCCGCCGGGTGGCGGGCACCCTCGACCTCGCGCCGCTCCAGGAGGTGCTCGACGGGATCCCCCGCCGCGAGTCCTTCCTCCGCAGCCTGATCCGGCAGGCGCTCGACTTCCGGCCGCCGCCGCTGCTCGTGCTGCGCCTTCGCGGCGGAACCGAGCTCGACCTCAAGCGGCAGGGCATCGCGCCGGTCGTCTTCCTGGCCCGCTGCTACGGTCTCGCGGTGGGGAGCACGGCCCGGAACACCCTGGAGCGGCTCCGGGCCGCGACCCGGGCCGGCCTCATGGGTGCCGACGCCAGCGCCACGGTCATCGACTCCTACCGGTACCTGCTCGGGCTGCGGCTGCGCATGCAGCTGAAGATGCTCTCGGAGGGGAAGATCCCGACCAACGTGGTCTCGCTCTCGCAGCTCTCCGCCATCGAGCGGAGCCGGCTCAAGGACTCGCTGCGGGCCATCGGCTCCTGGCAGGACAAGGCCGCATACCGGTACCAGATCGTGTAGCTCGGGGCCCCCTTGTTCTTCTCGTCGCCACGGTGGGACCTGCCGGTCTACTGGGCGCTCGACCTCGAGACGGGCGGGCTCGACGCCCGCCACGACCCGATCATCTCCGTGGGCATGGTGCCGGTGCGGGCCGGGGTGATCCACCTCGGCGAGTCGTTCAGCACGCTGATCCGGCCCGACCCGGGGCGCCCCATCCGGCCCGAGTCGGTGCGCGCCCACCAGCTGCTCGCCGGCGACCTCCGCAAGTCCCCGCCGCTCAAGGCCGTGCTGCTGGAGGTGGACCGCAGGATCGAAGGCGGGGTCCTGCTCGTCCACAACAAGGGGGTCGACCTCCCCTTCCTGAAGGAGGGGCACGGCCGCACCGGCCTCTCCTGGAAGAAGCCCACCGTGGTGGACACCGTCGACCTCATCGTGAAGGCGGCCTCGCGGCGGCGCTTCCTGCGGCCGGAGGGGGACCAGATGCCGTCCCTCAACCTCTCCGAGGCGCGCCGGGTCCACGGTCTGCCGTCGTACGCGGCGCACGACGCCCTCATCGACGCGGTGGCCACGGCCGAGCTCTTCCTCGTCCTGCGCCTGGTCATCGGGGCGAAGACGCTGCGCGACCTGCGCTGAGGGCCGTCCGCGGAAGGGCGAAGAGCGCCGCCAGCGCGAGGAGCTCGACGCCGCCTGCCCAGGCGAAGAGCGGCCCCACCCCGTGCCAGCGGTCGTATCCGACGCCGGAGAGCTGGTAGCCCACGGCGTTCCCGATTCCGAAGACCACCGCGCCGAAGAGCGCCTGCCCGGTGGCCCGGAGCCGCGACGGGACGGCCCGCGACATGGCGTCCATGGCCGCGCCCCAGAAGAGGCCGAAGGTGAGCGCGTGCAGGAGCTGCAGCCCGATCACCCAGACGGCCGCCTCGGCGCGGGAGAGCAGGAACCAGCGGAGCGCGCTCGCCACGAAGGAGGCGGCCAGGATGGACCGGAGCGAGAAGAGCCCCGCCACGCGCGGGAAGGCGAGGAGCGCGGCCACCTCGGCGACCACGCCGACCGTCATGCCCACGCCGGTGACGCTCGCCGGGAGCCCCAGGTCGCGGACGAAGAGGCCGAAGAGCAGGTGGAAGGGGGCGGTCGCACCCCAGTGGAGCGAGAGGACGGCGAGCAGGCCGAGGAGCGGTCCGTTGCGGAGCAGCCCCGCCATCTCCCGGAAGCGGGGAGGGTGGGCCGGGGCCGGGGGGACGGGCAGACGCCGGGCGGCGAGGGCGTAGGCGCCGACGCATGCGGCCACCGCCGCCGGGACGAGGACGTCCCCTGGCCGGTCCCCGCGCCAGGTGAGGAGGAGCCCCACCGTCGACGTCACCACCGCGAAGCCGACCGATCCCCAGAGCCGGATGCGGGCGTAGGAGGCCTCGGGATGGTGGACCGTCCACTCCACGGTGAGCGAATCCACGAGCGGCACGACGGCGCGGTCGGCGAGCGCGTAGGCGAGGAGCACGAGCCCCACCGCCACCGGGGTGCGGGCCGCCGGCAGGAAGAGCACCGCCAGGAAGGCCCAGGCGCTCGCGATGGCGAGCACCCGCGCCGGGGCGCGGGTACGGTCGGCGAAGGTGGCCCAGGAGATGGCGACGGGGACGGCGAGGAGGGGGCCGATCATCTGCACGGTCCCGATCTGCTCGCCCGAGAAGCCGAGCCCCCGCAGGTACGGTGCGAAGTAGGGCAGGAAGGTCCCGACGCAGCCGTAGTAGGCGAAGTAGAAGAGGCGGAGGCGCGTGGCAGGAGACATCCGGTAGACTCCGATACCATGGACGGCGTCGTCGGGATGGTCCTCGCCGCGGGGATGGGCACGCGGCTGCGGCCCCTCACGGACGTGCTGCCGAAGCCGGCCGTGCCGGTGGCCGGCCTTCCCCTGGTCCAGCTCGCCTTCGGCCGGCTCCGCGCCGCCGGTGTGAAGCGGGTCGTGGTGAACACCCACCACCTCGCCGCGGAGATGTCGCGGGTGGCGGCGGAAGCCGCGCTCGCTGCCGGGGTCACCCTCGCCGTCTCGCCCGAGCCGGTCATCGCCGGGACCGGCGGCGCCCTGCGCGAGGCCCGGGCGCTGCTCGCCGGCGCCGAGTTCGTCGTCCTCTGGAACGGCGACATCGTCTTCGACGTCGACCTCGTGCCCATCCTCGAGGCCCACCGGGACAGCGGGGCCCTCGCCACCATGGTCCTCGCGCCGATGCCGCCGGGCGCCTCGTACGCCTCGGTGGACGTCGACCCCACCATGGCGGTCCGGCGCATCGCCGGGTTCGGCCCCGGGGGGGAGGCGCTCGTGCCGCTCCACTTCACCGGCGTGCACGTGCTCTCGCCGGGGCTCCTCGACCACGTTCCCGCGCACCCCTTCGGCTGCGACGTGAACCGGAGCGTCCACGTCCCGCTCCTCGCCTCCGGGCACGTCCGGGCGGTGATGGCGACCGGTTACTGGAACGATCTCGGCACGCCGGAGCGGTACCTGGCTGCGAACCTCGACCTCCTCGCCGGCCGGGCGGACGCTGCGTCGCCGGGGGCCGATCCCTTCGCCGGCCACGCCACCCCGGCACCGAGGGTCTTCGTGGCCGAGGGGGCGTCGGTCGATCCCGCCGCACGCCTCGCCGGTCCGGTCCTGGTGGGAGCCGGGGCCGTCGTGGAGGCGGGGGCGAGCGTCGGCCCCGGGGCGGTGATCGGGGCGGCGTGCCGCGTCGGTCGCGGCGCCGTGGTGGAGCGGGCCGTGGTCTGGACGGGAACGGCCATCGCGCCCGGCGAGCGGCTCTCGATGGCCGTCGCCGCTGGCCACCTCCGGGTCCCGGCCGGCACGCCGGGCTAGAAGTCCTCGACGATCTCGACGAGCAGGGAGGTCACGTTGTCGGCCCCGCCGGCCTCGATGGCCGCGTCGACGAGCTGCTGGTTGGCGCGGAGGATCTCGGCGCCCTCGCGGCGCAGGATCCCCGCCATCGACTCGTCGTCGACCATGCCGAAGAGCCCGTCGCTGCAGAGGAGGATGAGGTCCCCCTCCCGGACCTCGACGAGGCTCACGTCGACCTCGACGGTCTCCCGCATCCCGAGCGCCCGGACGATGACGTTCTTGTGGGGGAAGGCCTCGATCTCCTCCGGTGTGGGGCGCGACTGCCGGATGAAGTCCTGGAGGAGCGAGTGGTCCTCGGTGAGGCGCACCAGCTTCCCCTCGCGGAAGAGATAGGCGCGGCTGTCGCCGACGTGAGCCACGGCGACCGGCCCCTCCTCGGAGAAGAGGGCCGCCACGAGCGTGGTGCCCATGCCCGAGAGCTCCGGGTCGGACTGGGAGAGGCCGTTCACCCGCTCGTTGGCGAGATCGAAGGCCTCGCGGAGCCGCCCGTCGGGAGGGCCGCGGAGCCCGGCCAGGCACCCGGCCAGGACGTCCACCGCGGTGCGGCTCGCCACCTCGCCGGAGGCATGCCCGCCCAGGCCGTCGGCCACGGCGAAGAGGCCGGCCTCCGGCATCACCAGGAAGGCGTCCTCGTCGTGGCTGCGCCTGCGGCCGACGTCCGACGCTCCGATGGCGGCGAGTCGCATGGCGAGACCTTAGTCGCGCCCCGATGGGCGGGTCAAAGGGTAGGCTGCCGCAATGTCCGACCTCCTCCCCGCGACGCCACCGCTCGAGGTGGTGCTCGTGTCGCCCCAGATCCCGCCCAACACCGGCAACGTGGCCCGGACCTGCGCGGTGACCGGATCTCGGCTGCACCTCGTCGGCCCGCTCGGCTTCTCGCTCGCCGAGAAGGAGCTGCGCCGCGCCGGGCTCGACTACTGGGACGCCGTGGAGGTGGAGGTCCACGAGAGCTGGTCGGCCTTCGAGGCCCGCCACGTCCGGGGCAGGCCGGAGCGGCTCCACCTCTTCACCGCCCGTGCGGGGGAGGGGCTCTTCGAGCGCCGCTTCGCGCCCGGCGACCTCCTCGTCTTCGGGCAGGAGCAGCTCGGGCTTCCGCCGGCGCTCGTGTCGGCATGGCCGCAGCGGTGCGTGGCGATCCCGATGCGCGCCGGTCAGCGGAGCCTGAACCTGGCGGTGGCCGTCGGGGTGGGCGTGTACGCGGCGATCCGCGCGCTCCGGGTGTAGGATGAAAGGATGTCGTTCCTTCGAGAGCCCGGGGATCTCTCACGGACTCCGCTCGCCGCCATCCTCCTCGAGACCTGGAACCTGCGGGCCACCGGGGAGTTGACGGTCCATCAGCCGGGGGGCGACTCCCGCCTGTTCTTCCGCGACGGGATGGCGGTGGGCGCCCAGACCTTCGCCGGATTTCACCCGCTCGGCCAGATCCTCCTCGGGCGCGGACTCATCGACATCGAAACCCTGGGGCGCTCGCTCGCCGAGGTGGCCCGCACCAAGCGCAAGCAGGGCGACCTGCTCGTGGAGATGGGGGCGGTGACGAGGGAGGTCGTCGACCGGGCGCTGGAGGACCAGCAGGCGGGATACCTCTCCCTCATCGCCGGCCTCGTGGAGGGGGGCTTCGAGTTCCGCTTCGATGCGCCCATTCCGGCCTGGGCCGGGCGCGTGCTGGTGGCGCCGATGCGGGCCGTGGTCGACGCGCTCGCGACCCCCCAGGGCGCCCCGCTCTGCGCCTCGGCGCTCGACCTCGCCGAGGGGCCCATCGCGCTCGCCGCAGGCTATGCCGACCTCTCCATGGTCTTCGCCTGGACCACGGCGGAGGAGCAGCTCCTCCACCGGCTCGGCACCGCATCGACCGCCCAGGAGATCCTGGCCACGCCCGGCCTTCCCGTCGAGCAGGCGCGCGCGGCGCTGGCGGCGCTGCTCCTCCTCGGGCTCGCCGAGCCCGCCGGAGAGGTGGTCGACCTCTCCCGGATCGTGCCGGCCGGGGCGACCGTGATGCGGCCCCCGCCCCGGTCGAGGCCGCCGCTCGGCCACGTCCCCCCGGTGCTTGCGCCGGTCGGTTCGGTCCCGGAACTCGACCTTCCCCCGGTCGATCCGTCCCGCCGCAGCGATCCCGAGGTCGCCCGTGCCCGCCGGCAGCGGCTGCTCGCCCGGGCCATGCAGAACATGGGGACGGGACCTTTCGCCGCGGGGCGGCCGCCGCCACCTGTGGTCGGCCAAGCCGCCGGCAAGGCCAGCCCGACCCCGCCCGGCGCCCGTCCCCCGGCGCGCCCCAGCGCGGCCGAGGCCGAGATCCGGCGCGCGCTCGTGGCGGCGCTGCCGCTGGCGCGGGAGGCCGACCTCTTCGTCCGGCTGAACCTCCCCCGCACCGCCACGCCGGAGGAGGTGAAGGGCGCATATCTCCAGATGGTGAAGCAGTTCCATCCCGATCGTTTCGGGGCCCCGGCGCTCTCCGACCTGCAGGAGGGGCTGCGCGAGGTGCTCGCGGCGCTGAACGAGGCCTACGGCGTCCTCTCCGACCGGACGCGACGAACCGAGTACCTGGCCCGCACCGCCGCGGGAGGACGGGCCCCGACCGAGGCGGCCGCGGCGGCCGCGCGGGGCGACTTCCAGAAGGCCGAGGTGGCGCGCAAGGCGGGAGACCACGCCCGGGCCCGCCTCTTCCTCGAATCGGCGGTCCGCAGCGACCGCAGCCCGGACCTCCTCGCGGCCCTCGCCGTCGAGACCCTGGCGTCGGGAAGGGCGGAGGACCGGGAGAAGGCGCGGCGCCACCTCGACGAGGCGATGAAGGACGGCGGCTGCGCGGCAGCCTTCATCGTCGCCGGCAAGATGTCCCGGGACGACGGAGACCACGACCGGGCCGAGCACCACTTCCGGGGCGCCCTGCGCGCAGACCCGCGCAGCGAGGAGGCGGCGCGCGAGCTCCGCCAGATCCAGGGAAGGCGCCAGAGCCGCGCCGAGGCGCGGGCGGACGCGAAGAAGTGAACGGCCCGCGAGAGACGGCTCCCCCACCGCCCGACGCGGTGCTCGCCGTCGACCCGGAGGCGCTCGCCGGGAAGCTCCTCTCCATCCCCGACGGCGAGAACACGCTGCTCCGGCTCGCCGATGGACGGCGGACGGTGACCCTGCTGCTCCTCGACGCCGGGCTCGACCGCGCCGTGGCGCTCGCAGCGATCGGCAGACTCCTCGACGCCGGCGTCCTGCGCATCGTGCCGCCGGGGAGCACGCCCCCGCCGGGCGAATCCGGGCCGGACGGGGCCGCCTGGTTCGCGCAGCCGTCGTCGCAGCCGGAGGAGCTTCCGGAGGAGCTTCCGGAGGAGTCGCCTGCGGAGACCGACGTCCCGGTCCAGCCTCCGGCGTCGCCCGGCGAGCCCCCCGGCGGCTCCGGCGGGACGCGCACCCGGGTGGTGGTGGCCGCCGTCGCGCTCGGTGCGGTGCTGCTCGCGGGAACCTGGTGGATCTCCGTCCGGAGGGAACGGCCGCGCCCCGCGCCAGCCGCCGCACCCACGGCCCCCGCGACGGAGGTGCCCGGGAGCGGGCACGCCCCGCCGGCCCTCTCGGTCACCGAGCCCGTCCCCTCGACCGTCTACCGCGAGGCCATGGAGGAGGTGGGGGCCCGTTACCAGCGGGGCGACCTCCCCGGGGCGGTGGCCGCCGCCCGCCGGGCCATCGCCGTCGATCCCTCGATCGGCGCGGGCTGGCTCGCGCTCGGCGAGGTCCAGCTCGCTGCGGGGGACCGGGGCGCGGCCCGGGAGGCCTTCGTCCGCTACCTCGCGCTCGAGCCCGAGGGGCGGCACGCCCCCCGGATCCGCGCGCTGCTCGCCCGCTTGCGCCCCTGAGCCGGCCGGGTCATAAACCAGCGCCCGTGAACGTCCTCGGCATCGAGACCAGCTGCGACGAGACCGCCGCCGCGGTGGTGGAGGACGGCCGTCGTGCACGCTCCGACGTGGTCTCGACCCAGATCGAGATCCACCGGCGCTGGGGCGGCGTGGTGCCGGAGCTGGCCAGCCGCAACCACGTCGTCCAGGTCATGCCGGTCGTCGACGAGGCGCTGCGGCAGGCCGGCATCGAGGGGCGCGCGCTCGACGGCATCGCGGTCACCTCGGGCCCGGGGCTCGTGGGGGCGCTGCTCGTCGGCGTGCAGGTCGCCAAGGCGCTCTCGCTCGCCTGGGGCGTCCCGCTCGTGGGGGTGAACCACCTCGAGGGGCACCTGCTCGCCATCTTCCTCTCCGAGGAGGCGCCGGCCTTCCCGTACCTCGGGCTCGTGGTCTCGGGCGGCCACACCTCGCTGTACGTGGCCGAGGGCTTCGGGCGCTACCGGCTCCTCGGCCAGACCCGCGACGACGCGGCCGGGGAGGCCTTCGACAAGGGGGCGAAGCTGCTCGGCCTCCCGTACCCGGGCGGCGTGGCCATCGACCGGCTGGCCCGGGACGGCGATCCACTTTCGGTGAAGTTCCCCCGCGCCATCGTGAAGGGCGGCCCGCTGGCCTTCAGCTTCTCGGGGCTGAAGACCGCGCTGCTCCATCACGTGAAGTCCCACGGCGTTCCCGAGGGGCAGCCCCTCGCCGACCTGTGCGCGAGCTACCAGGAGGCCATCGTGGGGGCGCTCTCCTCGAAGCTCTTCCGGGCGGCCCGCGAGCTCCAGCTCGACCGGGTGGTCCTCTCCGGCGGCGTGGCCGCCAACGGCCGGCTGCGCGCGGTGGTGACCGGGCGCGCCGCGGAGTACGAGGGCATGCGGGTCTTCCTGCCGCCGCCGCGCCACTGCACCGACAACGCGGCGATGATCGCGGTGGCGGGAACCCAGGCGCTGCTGCGCGGCGAGCGGGCCGGCCCGGCGCTCGAGGCCGACGCCGCCTGGCGGCTCGGGTCGTCCGGGATGGTGGCCTGACGTGTCGCACCCGTCCCCCCGCGCGCTGCTCGACCGGCACGGGCTGCGGGCCAAGAAGAGCTGGGGGCAGAACTTCCTCGGCGACGAGTCGATCCTCGACGGCATCGCGCGGCTCGCCGTGGAGCGGCCCGGCGAGGTGGTGGTGGAGATCGGTTCCGGCCTCGGCCACCTCACCGAGCGGCTGCTGGCCCACGGTGCCCGTGTGGTGGCGGTGGAACGGGACCGGGACATGGCCCGGGTGCTCCGTGCCGAGTTCGGCGACGCGATCGCGCTCGTGGAGGCCGACGCGGCCCGGGCCGACTTCGCGGCGCTCGCCGCCGGTGCCCCGGGGGGCGCGACGCCGGGCCGGGTGGCGGTGGTGGGCAACATCCCCTACCACCTGACGAGCCCCATCCTCTTCTCGCTCCTCGACCAGGCCGACGCCGTCTCGCGCGCGGTGCTGCTCGTGCAGCGCGAGGTGGCGGAGCGGCTCGCCGCCGAGCCGGGGACCAAGGACTTCGGGCTGCTCTCGGTGCTGCTCGGGCAGCGCGGCGAGGTGGCGATCGATCGCGTCGTCCCCCGCGGCGCCTTCCACCCGCCTCCGCGCGTCGACAGTGCCGTGGTGCGCATCGACCTGCACGGGCGCGCGCCCGACGTCGCCGATCCGCGCCGCTTTCGACTCCTGGTGAAGGGCGGTTTCGGGCAGCGGAGGAAGACGCTCAAGAACGCGCTCGAGGCCGCGCGCATCGCACCGCGCGAGGCGCTCGAGGCGGCGCTCGAGGCCGCCGGTGTCGACCCGGTACGGCGCGGGGAGACCCTCACCGTGGCCGAGTGGGAAGCCATCGATCGGGCCCTCGGGCCGCCCGCCGTTCCCTGAAAAGCGGAAGCGTGACGGCGGGTTGCCGCCGCGCCGGCCGACGCCCCTTCCGGGGTCGGGTGTTTTTCCCCTGGATTCCCCGGTCGTTCTGCCGGTCCGACTCCGGCGCCCGGGCACGCCCCGACCGGACTCTTTCCCGGCCGGCTGGGGAGTGCGCCCAATATCGAAGCCGCGCCCGATCGACGACACTCCTCGGTGAAGAGAGCTTTCAAACCCGGAGTGAAGGAGAGCAACACCATGACGACCATCAACGGCGGCAACGCGGTGCAGGGCGGCTACTACGTTTCGAAGTCGGCCTGGGAGATCTTCCCCATCGAGAAGGACGGGCAGAAGCTTCCCGGCCCGGTCTCCGAGCACTACGTGAAGGTCCCGACCGCGGTGGCCCTGCTCATCATGCCGGTGCTCGGCGGCCTGATGGTGGTCTTCCTCCCCTTCATCGGCCTCTACCTGACGGCGCAGGCAGCGGTCCGCCCCCTCGTCGGCATGTTCCAGCGCTCGGCGCAGGACCTGGCCGCGACCGTGACCCCCGGCTGGGCGCCCGGAGCGGCGCACTTCACCGGCAAGCGGTCCGAGGAGAAGACCGCCGAGGAGGCCCCCTCCAAGGGAACGAAGCTCGAGGAACTGGCGAAGGAGATCGACGCGAAGCGCCGGTCGTAGCGGGAAGCGGATCGAATCGGGAAGGAGAGCAGGCCATGGCACGGTTCAACGGTGGAAGCAGCGTCCCCGGCGGCTATTACTGGAATCCCAGGCACTGGAGCGTCACCCCGGTGCGGAACGACGGGGAGAAGCTCCCCGGCACGCCGGCCGACCGCTACCTGCGCATCCACTTCCTCGTGGCGCTCGTGCTCGCCCCGCTGCTCGGCGGCCTCTTCGTGGTCTTCCTGCCCTTCATCGGCTTCGCGATGTTCTTCCAGTGGGCGTTCCAGAAGGTGTCCGGCTCCGCCCGCGAGGGCGCCCGGGATCTCGCGGCCACCGTCACTCCGGGGTGGCGGCCAGGCGAGGCACACATGACGGGACGCGCGATGGATCCCAAGAGCGAGCAGCTTCCGGCCGGTGGCGCCGGGCAGCAGGCGCTCCACGACGTGGCCGCCGAGGTGGCCGCGCGCCGCTCCCGCGAGGGCGGGCAGGACGGCTGATCGCGCCCCCTCCGCGCGGAACGAGAACGGCGCCGGCTCCCCGAGGGAACGCCGGCGCCGCCATTTTCGAAGCCATGAAGCTGGGCGCCCTCCCGAAAGATCCGCCGCCCGCCACCGCCCCGCCCCGCCGCCGGCAGGGCGCCCATTCCCTCTTCCGCGGCTAGATGCCCGCGGCCCGCGCCGTCGCCAGGAGGAGGCTCATGTTGCGCGCCCCGTTCTCGCCCAGGTACTTCCGGAAGGCTCCCGCATCGAGCCTCATCGCCTGGATCGTCCTGTCGACGACCTCGTCGTAACTTCCCGCGCCCGGCTTGCGAAGCTCGATGGCGATCTTGAGGATCGCCCTCTGGTAGGCCGGATCGACCGCGCCGTCCGCGGTCGATCCCGTCACCGACCTCCGACCCGCCCCCGGCCCACGCCGCCCGTCGACCATCCTGCCTCCGCGCAACAAGCCGTGACCAAAACGTGCGTGACCATACATGGCGCCACATCACAGGGTCAAGGCGTCGGCCCGGCACGCCCCAGGAGGACCCTGCCGGAGTCGACACACCCCGGATCGTGTGACAAGCTCGCGCAACGACGATGGAAAAGTCGAGGTACATCGCCATCGAGGGGCCCATCGGCGTGGGAAAGACCACGCTCGCGACGGCGCTCGCCGACCGGCTGGGCGGCCGGGTGGTGCTCGAGGCGGTGGAGCAGAACCCCTTCCTGCCCGGCTTCTACCAGGACCGGAAGAAGCACGCCTTCCAGGCCCAGCTCTTCTTCCTGCTCTCCCGCTTCCAGCAGCAGCAGGAGCTCTTCCAGCAGGACCTGTTCAGCCAGGTCACGGTGGCCGACTACCTCTTCGCGAAGGACCGCATCTTCGCGAGCCTCACCCTCGAGCCCAACGAGCTCGCCCTCTACGAGCGCATCTGGCAGGTCCTCGGCGCACGGGTGGTGAAGCCGGACCTGGTGGTCTACCTGCAGGCCCGTCCGGAAGTGCTTGCCAGCCGCATCAAGAAGCGCGGACGCGACTTCGAGCGCGGCGTCGCCGCCGACTACCTCGACCAGGTGAGCCGGGCCTACGGCGACTTCTTCTTCCACTACGAGGAGACCCCGCTCCTCGTCGTCAACACGAGCGATATCGACCTCGGCGACGAGGGGGACCTCGACGCGCTCTTCCGGGAGATCCGGCGCCACCGGCACGGGCGGCTTCACTTCAGCCTGGCCGGACACGGGGGCTGATTCGTTAATCCATGGCGCCGGTGGGTGGGGGCGGGGTAGATTTCCGCCTTCCCGAAGGGCGGGACCTCGAAGCGAGGCCTACACCGGAGGCGAAGCGCCATGTCCAGCCAGACCGCGCCGCAGAAGCGCGTGACCATCCACGAGCTGCGTCACATGAAGGGTGCCGGCGAGAAGATCGCCGTGGTGACAGCCTACGACGCCACCAGCGCCCGGCTCGTCGACCGCGGCGGCGTCGACGTGGTGCTCGTCGGCGACTCCGTCGGCATGGTGATGCAGGGGCACGAGTCCACGCTCCCCGTCACCCTCGAGCAGATGATCTACCACTGCGCGTCGGTGCGCCGCGGGCTGGCCCGGACCAGCAGCCGCGCCCACCTGGTCGGCGACATGCCCTTCGGCAGCTACCAGGCGAGCGCCGACGAGGCCGTGAAGAACGCCATGCGGATGGCGGCCGAGGGAGGCGTCGAGGCGGTCAAGCTCGAGGGCGGCGCCGAGTTCGCCGAGGTGATCGGGCGCATCGTCCGCGCCGGCATCCCGGTCATGGGGCACATTGGCCTCACCCCGCAGTCGGTCCACAAGATGGGCGGCTACGTGGTGCAGGGGCGCGACGGCGAGAAGGCCCAGAAGCTCATCCAGGACGCCCACGCCATAGAGGCGGCAGGCTGCTACGCGGTGGTGCTCGAGTGCATCCCGGCCGAGCTCGCCAGGCTCATCACCGGGCAGCTCGGGATCCCCACCATCGGCATCGGCGCCGGGCTCCACGTCGACGGGCAGGTGCTCGTCTACCACGACCTCCTCGGCCTCGAGACGGAGTTCAAGCCGCGCTTCGTGAAGCGCTTCGCCGACCTGGGGCCGGCGGCGGTGGCCGGGGTCGAGGCCTACGTGGCCGAGGTGAAGGCCGGGACCTTCCCCGCCGAGGAGCACAGCTTCCACGCCCCGTCGCTGCGCCTGCTCCAGGTGGTGCCGAACCAGCCGTCGGCCGACGACGACCACGCCGGCGTGGTGGGGGCGCCGGTCTAGTTGTCCCGCCCCGAGCTCATCCGCGACCCCGCCGCGTGGCAGCGTCGCTGCACCGACGCGCGCGACGCCGGCACCCGCATCGCGCTCGTGCCCACCATGGGCTACCTGCACGACGGCCACCTCTCGCTCATGCGGGAGGCCCGGGTCCGGGCCGACGCGCGCGGCCGTCCCGGTCTGTCGCTCGCCACCATCTTCGTGAACCCCACCCAGTTCGGCCCCACCGAGGACCTGGCCCGCTATCCGCGCGACCTCGACGGGGACCTCGCCAAGTGCGGCGCCGCGGGCGTCGACCTGGTGCTCGCCCCCGACGACCCGGGCGCGGTCTACCCGAAGGACTTCCAGACCTGGGTGGACGTGGCCGAGGTGTCGAAGGGGCTCTGCGGGGATCGGCGGCCGGGCCACTTCCGCGGGGTTGCCACCGTGGTGGCGAAGCTCTTCGGCCTCTCCCGGCCGCACGTGGCCCTCTTCGGCGAGAAGGACTGGCAACAGCTTCAAGTGCTGCGCCGCATGGCCATCGACCTCGACATGGGGATCGACGTGGTGGGGATGCCCATCGTCCGCGAGGCGGACGGCCTCGCCATGTCCTCGCGCAATGCCTACCTCTCTGCCGAGGAGCGGGGGCGCGCCGTCGCCATCTCCCGGGCGCTCGGAGAGGCCGGACGGCGGGCCGCGGCGGGGGAGCGCGACCCGGTGGCGCTGGCGGCCGGGATCCGGGCCGCGGTGGAGGCGGCCGGGATGCGGGTCGACTACGTCGAACTCGCCCACCCCGAGACGCTGCGCCCGGTCGAGCGCGCCGTGCCGGGGACGCGGGTCCTCGTCGCCGTCTTCCTGGGCAAGACCCGGCTCATCGACAACGTGGCGCTCCCTTGAGCAAGTCGAGCAAGGGCAAGCGGGCCGACGAGGACGGCGTCAAGGTCGTGGCCCAGAACCGGCGCGCCCGGTTCGACTACGCCATCGAGGACACCATCGAGGCGGGGCTGGCGCTGCTCGGCAGCGAGGTGAAGTCGCTGCGGGAGGGCAACGTGGCCCTCTCCGACTCCTACGCCGCGCTCCGCGGCGACGACTTCTGGCTCTTCAACTGCCGGATCGGCGAGTACAAGGCGGCGGCCACCTTCGGTCACGAGCCGCTGCGGGAACGTCGGCTGCTGCTCAACCGCTCCGAGATCGAGAAGCTGCGCGGCAAGGTGGAGCAGCGCGGCTACACGATGGTCCCGATCTCGCTCTACTTCCGGCAAGGCTGGGCCAAGGTGGAGCTCGGGCTCGGGCGCGGCAAGACCCACGAGGACCGGCGCGACCACATCGCCGAGCGGGAGAGCCGGCGGGAGATGGACCGCGCGATGTCGCGGAAGAAACCCTGACCGGGCATGTAGTCCGTTGTCGCACCCCCGGTCGTGTCGCCCCACACGGGGCCCTCGCCGCCACCCTCCCGTGTCCTGTTACCCTGCGGTCCGGGGGCCCATGTTCGACCGGATCAAGCTGCGCAGGGATCTCACCGACTGCGGCGGGAGGTTGCTCGCCCGGGCCGGCACGGTCGTGTCGGTCGACGCCATCGCCGAGGCCGCTGCTGCGGCGCGTCCCGGCGCGACCACCCCGATCGCCGACACCTTCATCGCCGACGACCTGGGCGATGCGCTTCGCGACCCCGCCCACCAGCACTTGCTTCGGACCGAGGGGGTCTCGTCCGCGGTGCGCGGGGGCATCGAGGCGGCCGCACTCCCCCAGCCCCTCCTCGAGGAGATGGCGGACGCGAAGCTCGGCGACCCGGCACGCTACCGGCACGCCCTCTCGACGGCCGTGGTGACGTCGCGGCTCATCCTCGCGGCCGCGGGGACGGCGCGGGCCTCGCCGCAGATCGCGGTGGCCGCGCTGCTCCACGACATCGGGATGCGCCACGTGCCGCACCGGGTGGTGGCGACGCCCGACTCGATCCACGGCGACGACGCGCTCGACGTGGCGCAGCACCCGCTCTTGGGTGCCTTCCAGCTCGCCCGGGTGCTCGGCAACCACCCGGCGGTCGAGGCGGCGCTCGCCCACCACTGGCGCGACGGGCAGGGCTATCCCGACCTCGTGAACCGGCCTTCGCCGACCACCGAGGTGGTGGCGGTGGCGAGCGCCTACGCGGCGCTCACCCACGGGCGGGCCTACCGTTCCGAGCCGTTCGGGGCCCGCGGTGCGGCCGACCTGCTCGTCGCGGACGCAGCCGCCGGCCACGCCGACCCGTTCGCGGTGAAACTGCTCGTCCACGCGCTGCGGGGCGGGGAGGGGGCGATGAACTCGCTCCGCTTCGCGCGGGCCCGCCAGGGTGTCGCGCCCGAGGTGAACCGGCACACGCGCATCGCGCCGCCGGCCCGCCGGGTGATGTGATAGCGCCGCGGCCGCGGCTTCAGAACCCGGAGGCGGCGCGGAGCAGTTCCCAGGTGTAGAGCCCGGTGTCGTGCCCGTCCGACCAGCGGATCTGGATGGCGTAGCTGCCCACCGGGTCGATCCGGTCGGCCCGGATGTCGAGGGGGATGGTGGCGGGGTCGAGGATCTTCTTGCCCGTCCCCTCCTCGATGCAGGCGGCGCAGGGGCAGAGGTCCCGCAGCGTGAAGGCGGGAAGGATGGCCACGCGCCCGCCCGGCCAGGTGATCTCGAACTCGCCGCGGGCGTTCCGATCGATGGCCTCGGGCGGCGGCGCGGGAGGGGGGCGGAGCGTGATCCGGTCGAGAAGTCCCATAGGGCGGATAGATGTCGGCCGGGGAGGCCGGCGTCAAGTGGCGTGGGAGGCCGGCCGGGCGAGCGCGACGAGGAGCGAGGAGCGGTCCTCGAATGGGGCCGTGCACGGGGCGCCGTCGGCGGCGTAGAGCTCCGAGTGGTGGAGCGCCGGCGCGAGCCGGATCACCGCCGAGGAGCGGGTTCCGTAGACGTCGCCGTAGTGGATGCAGATGCCGGGTCCGGGGGGCAGCGCGTGGCTCCCGAGGAGTTCGCGCAGCCGGGGCGGGGACGGGTCGACCGGCCAGCGGGCCCGCAGCGCCTCGCCGCGCGGGTCGCGCCCGTGGGGGGAGCGCTCGGTGGCGACGTGGAGCCCGGGACCGAGATCCTCGAGCGCCGAGCCGTCGCCGTCGAACCACCAGAGGAACGCCGTCGACGCATCGGCGACGAGCAGGTGGAAGGGGTTGTAGGCGCCGGCCTCGGTGGCCGCGCAGAGCTCCCGGGCCGCCGCCGCCGAGGGCTGGCCGAGCACGCGGGTCACGATCTCCCCGCGGCTCCTCCGCGTGGGATCGGGCGGATGGCCCGGCGAGGAATGGAAGTTGGTGATGCCTGCGAAGAGCCCGCCTGCGCCGACGCCGATCCAGGTGCCACCCGCCACCGCGTCGCGCGGGGCGGCGTGGCGGCGGGCGCCCTGGGGCTCGCGGAGCCCCCAGTCCTCGGAGGCCCGGTCGAGCCGCTCGTCGCGGTTGGCTGCGACGACGAGCGGCCAGCGCCGGTCGGCGTGGAAGGCGAGTGCGAGCGTGCACACGCCCGGGGGTTACTTCTTCCCGGCCGCCACCGTCCGGGCGTTCTTCACCGAGGCGAGGAGGAGCTGCCGCTCCAGGTCGAGCTGGACGGGCAAGGTCTTCCCGATCTTGTCGAACCACTCCTTGACGTCCTCGAGCTCGTGCTGCCACTCGCCCATGTCGATGCGCGTGGCCTGCTCGATCGCCTCGGGCGTTGCGTCGAGCCCGGTGAGGTCGAGGTCGCCCTTGGCGGGCACCCAGCCGAGGACCGTCTCCTGGGCGTTGGTGCGGCCGTGCGAGCGGTCGAGGATCCACTTGAGGACCCGCATGTTGTCGCCGTACCCCGGCCAGACGAACTTGCCCGCGTTGTCCTTGCGGAACCAGTTCACCATGAAGATCTTGGGCGGGTTGGGGATGCGGTCCTGCATGTCGAGCCAGTGCTGCAGGTAGCTGCCGGCGTCGTAGCCGAGGAAGGGCAGCATGGCCATGGGATCGCGGCGGACCACGCCCACCGCGCTCGTCGCTGCGGCGGTGGTCTCCGAGCCCATGGTGGCGCCGAGGTACACGCCGTGGGTCCAGTTGAAGGACTGGAGCACGAGCGGGACGGTGGTCGCGCGGCGGCCGCCGAAGATGAGGGCGCTGATGGGCACCCCCCGCGGGTCGCTCGCGAAGCGCGAGATGGCCGGGTTGTTGGCCATCGGCGCGGTGAAGCGGCTGTTCGGGTGGGCCGCCTTGTCGGCGCTGCCCTTCTTCCAGGGATCGCCCTTCCAGTCGATGCAGGTCTCGGGCGGAGGTGCGTCGTGCCCCTCCCACCAGACGTCGCCGTCGACGGTGCGGGCCACGTTCGTGAAGAACGTGTCCTTGGTGATGCTCGCCATGGCGTTGGGGTTCGTCTTGGTGTTCGTGCCCGGGACCACGCCGAAGTAGCCGGCCTCGGGGTTCACCGCCCAGAGGCGGCCGTCGGGCCCGACGCGCATCCAGGCGATGTCGTCGCCCACGGTGCGGATCTTCCAGCCCACGAACTCCTTGGGGGGAATCAGCATGGCGAAGTTTGTCTTGCCGCACGCCGACGGGAACGCCGCGGCCACGTAGCTGATCTCGCCCTGGGGACTCTCGGCCTCGAGGATGAGCATGTGCTCGGCGAGCCAGCCCTCCTTCTTGGCGAGGTAGGAGCCGATGCGCAGCGCCAGGCACTTCTTCCCGAGGAGCGCGTTGCCGCCGTAGCCCGAGCCCACCGACCAGATGGTGTTGTCCTGCGGGAAGTGGGTGATGTAGCGCTTCTCGGGGTCGCACTCGGCGACCGCGTGGAGCCCCTTGTTGAAGTCGTTCTTGTCGCCGAGCCGGTCGAGCGCCACCTTGCCCATGCGGGTCATGGTGCCCATGTTGAGCGCGACGTAGACCGAGTCGGTGAGCTCGATGCCCACCTTCGCGAAGGGCGAGTCGGCGGGGCCCATCACGTAGGGCGTCACGTACATCGTGCGCCCCTTCATGCAGCCGGCGAAGAGGCCACGCATCTTCGCGTACATCTCGGCGGGGGCGACCCAGGTGTTGGTGGGGCCGGCCTCCTCCTTGGTGGGCGTGCAGATGATGGTGAGGTGCTCGACGCGGGCGACGTCGTTCTTGTTGGAGTGGTGGTAGTAGCATCCCGGCCACTTCTTCTGGTCGAGCGGGATGAGGACCTTGTCCACCACCGCCTGGGCGATCAGTTCCTGCCGTTCCTGACCGGACCCGTCGAGCCAGAGGACCTTCTCCGGCGTGGTGAGCTTCGCCATCTCCTCCACCCAGGCCAGCAGGTGGGGATTCTTCGTGGGCGCGACGGTCGAGGACATGCTCGGGACTCCCTTTAAGATGGAAGGGGAAATCAGCTCGCGAGAGGCTCCGTTTGTAGCACAGGGGGAAGGGGGGATTGAAGAACTTGGACGGGGCCCGAAACGGGGCCAGTCCCCCCCTCAGCCCTTCAGCCTGCTCTTCAGGAGATCGCCCAGTGTTCCGAACCCCTTGCCGCTGGGGCGGGGGGCCTTCGCCATGTATTCCGTGGCCTCGCGCCGCTCGTCGGCGGCGTCGGCCTGGGTCCGGGAGAGCCGGATGCGGCCGCGCTCGTCGATGTCGGTGATGAGGACGGTGATCTCGGCGCCGGCCGGGAAGGCCTTCTTGAGATCCTGGCCCCGGGGGGTGCCGGTCTCGGAGGCGGGGACGAGGCCGCGGCCGCCGGCGAAGCGGACGAAGACGCCGTAGGGCTCGATGCGGTCGACCGAGCCCTTCACCACGTCGCCGACCTTCGGCGGAGGAGGCGGCGCATTCACCGGACGGGGAGGGGCGGCCACCGGCTCCGGGCGGGGCACGAGCGCCCGCACGCTGAGCGAGATGCGGGTGCCCTTCTTGGCGTCCTCCTCGATCTTCAGGACCTGGACCTGGACCTTGTCGCCCGACTTGAGGAGGTCGCCGGGCTTCGAGACCCGGTCCCAGGCCAGTTCGGAGACGTGGACGAGCCCCTCGATGCCGCCGATGTCGACGAAGGCGCCGTACTCCTGGACGCTCGTGACCATGCCCTCGAAGGTGGCGCCGGGCTGGAGCTGCTCCCGGGTCTTCCGGGCCTGGTCGGCCCGCTCCTCCTCGAGGAGCGCGCGGCGGGAGAGGACGATGTCCCGGTCGTCGGCCTTCTGGACGCGGAAGCGGAAGCGCTGCCCCACGAGCGTGGTCGGGTCGCCCACGAAGCGGACGTCGATCTGGGACATCGGGCAGAAGGCCCGCTGCCCCATCACGTCCACCTCGATGCCGCCCTTGTTCGCGCCGGTGACGACGCCCTCGACCGGGAGGCCGGTCTGGGCGGCCTCGATCACGGCGCGCCGGTCGGAGTGGACCTTGGCCTTGCCGCGCGACAGCATCACGCCGCGGTCGCCGCCCTTCACGACGACGCCGTCGATGATGTCGCCGGGCTGGAACTCGAGGTTGCCCGCGTCGTCCTGCAGTTCGATGGTCTCGATCATCCCGTCGGCGTGGCCGGAGCCGAGCTCGAGGAAGGCCACGTCCTGGCCGATCTGGAGGATCTTGCCGGCCACCTTCTCGCCGGGCATGAAGCGTCGGCGGGGGCGCGCCGCGGCGGCAGCGTCGGCGTACATGTCGGCGAAGGAGCCCTCGTCGGTGCCGGGGGCGTCGGGCAGTGCGGGAGGCGGCTCGCCGGGCGGAAGCGTGGGGGCGGCGGGTTCGCGGGGGCCGGCGTCGCGGCGGGGCTCGCGCCGATCGCGCGGCGGGCCGTCGCGGCGGGGACCGCCGGGAGGGGAACTCTTGCCGTGGGTGCCGGTGGGGCCGCCGGAGCGAGGGGGGCGGGGACCGCGGTCGGGCTGTGCGGCGCGCGACGGCGCGGCCGTGGTCGACGGCGCGGACGGCGACGCGGGCGCGGCGGCCGTGCCCTTCGTCTTGGCGTCCGCCATGCGCTGCCAGAGGGGACGATTGTCCTCCACGGTATGCGCGGCGGGAGCCTGCTCGGCGCCGAGTTGCTCGACCACCGGCGTCTCGATCTTGACGCCGGCGGGAGGGGGCTTCACGTGACCCTTGCGGACGACGACCGGGCCGGCTTCGCGCTTCTTCTCTTCGGACATGGCGCGCGGGTTATAACACGGCGCGAAAGCAGGGGAATCGTGACGAGCGACCGGCGAATCATCGTGTTTCTCTCCCGCGCGGACGACGCCAGCCTCCGGGTGGCGGGTTCCTGCGCGCTCGCCGCGGCCGCCATGGGTGACCGGGTCGACGTCTTCCTGCTCGGGGGGGCCGTTCGCGCGGTGATCGCGGCGGGTGACGACAGCGACGACGGGGCGGCTCGCGCGCTCTTCCAGGCCCGGGAGGCCGGGAATTGCCGGCTATTGGCCTGCTCGGCGGGGCTTGTCGAGTCGGGGCTCGACCCCGGCGTGGCGCAGGAGGTGGTGGATGCCGTGATCGGCTGGCCCACCATCCTCGAGTGGACGCGGGGCGTGACGGACCGGTTCTTCTTCTGACCCGTCCCGTGGCATGATCCCGGCGTGGCGGCGACGCGTCCCCTTCCCGTGATGTTGCTCCCCGGGCTCGACGGGAGCGCCGACCTCTTCGCGCGGTTCCTCGCCAAGGCCACGGGTGCCCTCGACTTCCGGCGCGTGCCCTATCCGAAAGACCGGTTCCTCGACTACGCCGACCTCGAACGGATGGTGTGGCCGCAGCTGCCCCGTGGAGAGCCGTTCGCCATCCTGGGCGAGTCGTTCGGGGGGCCGCTCACGCTGA
The DNA here is from genome assembly GCA_903904005.1 of uncultured Anaeromyxobacter sp. Lineage (GTDB taxonomy): Bacteria > Myxococcota > Myxococcia > Myxococcales > Anaeromyxobacteraceae > CAIOAK01. The sequence goes on along the minus strand of CAIVAR010000179.1, from coordinate 9,396 downwards.
AGATCGCCGCCGGGAAGCCCCCGGGGCTCGTGGGGGTGGTGCTCGCCGCCACGTTCCACCGCAGGCCGGCGAACGCGCTCATGGCGAAGGCGGCGCCGCTCGGGCCGGCCTTCTTCCGGCTGCCGCTGCCGCCGCACGTGGTCCGGCTGCTCCTCGCCGGGGGGGATGCGCCGGCCGAGCTGGTGGAGGAGGTGCGCGAGGCGGTGCGCCACGTCCCGGCCCGCGTGATGGCGGCGCGGGCGCGGGAGGCGCTCACGGTCGACGCGTCGGAGGCTCTCCGGAGGTGCCCCGTGCCGCTCCTCTTCCTGGGGGGCAAGAAGGACCGGCTGCTCCGCTCCACGCTGCCGAGCGAGATCCGGGCCCTCCAGCCGCGCGCCGAGGTGCGAATGCTCGACACGCCGCACCTCGTGCTGCAGAGGAAGCCGGAGGAGTCGATGAAGATCGTCGAGGAGTTCCTGCTCCGGTGCAGCGCGGCGCACCGCGGCGCGCAAGTGCCATCGACGGAACCGGCTCGGGCGACGACACCGTAATTGAAGAGGGCCGCCCCTCTCGGAGCGGCCCCCGTTCGTCAGGGATCAGTAGCGGTGAAGCCTAGTCCTCGGCGCCCTTGCGGCCGCCGTCCTTGGCCCACTGCTCGAGCATGTCGGTGGTGACCGACTTGGGGCGCTCGATGGCGTAGCCGAGGCCGCGGTCCCAGGTGATGTTGGCGAGGACGCCCAGCGCGCGGCCGACGCCGAAGAGGACCGTGTAGAAGTCCCACTCGCGGACGCCGTAGTACCACTGGATGACGCCCGAGTGCGCGTCGACGTTCGGCCAGGGGTTCTTGGTCTTGCCGTGCTTGGTGAGGACGCCCGGCGCCACCTCGTAGATCATGTTCACGAGCTGGAACATCGGGTCGTTCGGCAGGTGCTTCTTCGAGTACTCGTTCTGGGCGACGTAGCGCGGGTCGGTCTTGCGGAGCACGGCGTGGCCGTAGCCCGGGATCACCTGGCCGCTGTTGAGCGTGTCCCAGAGGAACTTCTCGAGCTCCTCCTTGGTGGGCACCTTGTTGTTGAGCTTCTTCATCACGTTCTGGATCCAGCCGAGCACTTCCTGGTTCGCCAGGCCGTGCAGCGGGCCGGCGAGGCCGTTCAGGCCGGCCGAGAACGAGTAGTACGCGTCGGACAGCGCCGAGGCCACGAGGTGCGTGGTGTGCGCCGAGACGTTCCCCGACTCGTGGTCCGAGTGGAGGATGAAGTACATGCGGGCGAGTTCGTCGTACGGGGGCGCCACGCCCATCATGTGGGCGAAGTTGCCGCCCCAGTCGAGGTTGGCATCGGGCGCGATGTGGATGTCGGACTTGTACTTCATCCGGTAGATGTACGCGGCGATGGGCGGCAGCTTCGCCAGCAGGTTCATCGAGTCTTCGTACATCGGGTCCCACATGTCGTTCTTCTTGAGCCCGCCCTCGCCGTACTTCTTGGCGAAGACCGAGTCACGCTGCATCGTCAGCACGGCCGCCGACAGCATCGTCATCGGGTGCGAGTCACGCGGCATCGCGCGCAGCACGTCGATCACGTAGGCGGGGATGGCCGAGCGGGACTTCCAGTCCGCCACGACCTCCTGGGTCTGGGCCATGGTCGGGACTTCGCCGGTGAGCAGGAACCAGAAGAAGCCCTCGACGAACGGCTGCTCCTTGCCGGGAACCTTGGGCAGCGCCGCGAAGGTCTCGGGGATGGTCTTGCCGCGGAAGCGGATTCCCTCGAACGGATCGAGGTAGGAGATGTCGGTGACAAGGCTGCGGATGTCGCGTGCCCCGCCGATACACTGGCCGATGTTCACCTTGTCGATGACGACGTTACCGAACTCCTTGTTCAGCTTCGTGGTGCGGGGGCGGTGCGCCTCGATCTTCTCGAGAAGCTTCGCCTTGAGGTTGCTCATTGCCATTGAGTGCTCCTGCCGCTTGAAGGTTGGACGGGGACTTCGATTGGCGCGCCTGGGGAAGACGTCGAATCGTACCCGACCCGTTTCAAAGCACAACGCAGAAGATCGAGGTCGCGATCACGGTGGGTGGAAGCGTTTGATTGCCGTCAATGGTGACGGGTAGTGGTGTTATCCGGTCGTGAAGACCCTGGCGGGACGCGCAAGAATGGCGTGCCGAAAAATAAGTGGGGCCGCCTCGCGATACCGCGGGCGGCCCCGGCTCTTTCGAGCGCACGACAGTCCCCGGGCTAGCCGGGGAATCGTTGGTTCATTTCCGCCAGCCCCCCGCAAGGGCTGCCGCGATCTGGGTGGAGAGTCGCCCGGCGTCGACGGGGGGCGGGGGAGGCGGCGCGGTGGCGAGGGCGCCCGATTCGGATGTCGACGAGGAGTCCTGCTCGATCTCTACGGCCGCCTCCTCCTGTTCCCGGCGACGGGGCTTGTCCGCGCCTGCACCCGACCGGCACCCGCGGCACCAGGGCTGGTTGCGGATCGAACTGTCGGCCATGCGCCGGAGGCCAAACTGTGAAAGCGGCCTCATCTGGTGGCACTTGAGGCACATGAGGGTGATGAGCACCTCGTGCCCATCGGCATCGTAGACGGCCGACTTGCGGCGGCGGGGCTTGGGCGGAGCGAGCGGGTCGCGCACCTTTCGCACGGGCGGCGCTTCCATTGCGGCTGCGATCGCGGGGGCAACCATCACCTTCACTGCCATGTCGACGGACCTCCTGATGGGAATCTCCGGCGGCGGCGCCTTCGGGGCCGAAACCGGCACCGTGAATCCTGGATCAGGGGTCTGACAGTCAGGCAGCCTCCCGATCAGGCAGCCTCCCCCAGCTCCCAGATCAACTGATCTGGCGCCCGTCCGGAGACCCGGACCCAGCCACGGTGGACGCCATGTAGATGATGGGCCACGCAGAGGCTGACCAGGTTCTCCGGCTCGTCGCCCCCGCCGCGCGACCGGAACACGACGTGGTGGACGTGTTCGGCGCCCCGGCTGCACCCCGGCACCTGGCAGAAGCCCAGGTCGCGCTCTATCACCCACCGCGCCGGCGGGACCTGCACCTCCGGCGAGTCCTCCCAGGTCCCCAGGAAGTGGTCGGCTATCCAGTAGAGGCACTGGTCGGCGGTCAGTTCCATCCCGACGGCCCTCCGCGCCGCCCAGAACGCCTCCTGGAGGAGGAAGGCGACGTGTCGCGGCGCCCGGACCGCCACCTGCCCCCGCGCACACGTCTGCCTCACCTCGTGGTACGACACGTCCCGGTGCAGCGCGATGCAGGTCGCCTTCTCGGCGTGCCGGAGCCACCCCTCGAGCGAGTCCTCGTCGGCCACGCCGGCGACGATGCGGGCCTTCTCGTAGCTGAGCCGCCCAGCGTGCATGGCCTCGCGCAGACGCGGCATCCGACGAAGGCGCCGCTCCAGCCAGGCCCTCTGCTCGACGGTGCGCGCCGCGAGCCCGAGCCTCTCCGTGCAGTAATGATCGAAGCTCGCGAAGCCGAGGTCGCTCCAGAGCCCCTGCTCCCGGACCACGTGGGCCAGCTGCCCGACGAGGTCGTCCCAGCGCCGCCGCATCCCCGCCAGCTCCCGCAGCCGCGCGTCGATGGCACGGGGCGCCCGCTCGTCGTCCACCTCCGGCGCTGGCACCGGCTCGACCTCCTCGAGCGAGGCCCACCTCCGGGTCTCCCGCTCGAGCGCTTCCTTCAGGGTGTCTTCCGCGGCGTTGAACGCCGCCGGCTCGTCCCAGCCCGGACCCCGGTGCGCGCCCAGGAACTCCTGGCACATGACCTCGAGCCGCTCCCAGCGCTGCGAGGTGGGGCCGAGCAGCCGGCCGGCGAGTTCCATGGCTTCTTCCACGCGCGCCACGGTCTCCGGCGAGGCCGAGGCGACGACCCGTTCCCAGGCTTCTGGCCCCTCCGGCGCGCCTGCCTCCACGGCCAGTTCACGGACGGTGCAGCGCCGCGCCCGCTCCACCCATTCGGCCTCGTCGGGCCCCAGCGCCACGCCCAGGACGACCTCGGCCTTGCGCGGCGTCACCTCGCCATGCCGGACCGCCGCGGCGAGCAGGGGGCGCGCCCGCAGTTCCCGCGACAGCCGCGCCATGGACTGCGCCGTCCGCCCGGCGACGCCCAGCACCTCGCGTCCGTAGTCGGCGAGCTTGGCGTAGCCGAGCCGCAGCAGCCGCTCGCCGTCCTGGAGTTGCCCGAGCCGTTCCCCCACCGCCACGTCGACCGCACCGCGCCCGCGGGCCACCCGGACCAGCAGCCCGTCGACGAGCGCCCCCATTTCACTCCGGGGCAACCCCGCCGTGCCCTCCGCGCCATCGACCCGCGCCGACAGCTCCTCGAGCATCACCGAGAGTGACGGTCGCTCGTTCCTCGCCTGGCCGGCTCCGCTGCCCATCCGTTCAGATGGTCGCACGCACCCCTGACACTCATGCCTCGTCCCGATCCGCATCGTGATGGCAGCGTTCCGAGCAAGATGTCGAGGATCCGGTCGTCTTTCGCCCCGGTCTGGACGAGCGCATCGGCGATGGCGCTGGCGAAGTCCTCCCCGGCATCGGGCCAGGCCGCGAGGAGGGGTTCCACGTCCGGCGCACCCATGTCCCCGAGCGCGAAGACCGCGGCAGAGTAGAGGTAGTCCTCCGGGCCGATCACCTCGAGCAGTTCGACGAGCAACGGGATGGCCTCGGTCCTCCGCCACGCTCCGAGCAGGCGCTGCCGCCACCACTGCGTCGTCCTCGCTGTGCGCCTCGATCTCCGCGAGAAACCTCTCGGGCGTTTCGTGCGCGCCCCGGTCGATCGTTCGCTCCATCGCCCAGGAGATTCCCTCGCAGCCCCGACAGCGACGGCCCGTCCTGACAAGCTCATGCCGATGTCCCGCACTCCCGAACGAGACGTTCCGCCTGAAGATCCGCCCGGTCTCCCGGACGCGCTTCCTGGCGTCGACGTCACGCTCATCGACGCGATGCTGGCCCTCTCGCCCGAGGAACGCCTGCGGGAGAACGATCGGATGGTCCGCACCATCGAGGAGCTCCGCCATGGATTCGCCGCCGCCCGGGCTCGCGACCTTGCTGGCACGGCTGGCGGCCAGCGGGACTGACTTCGTCCTCGTGGGTGCGCTGGCGGCTGTCGCTCAGGGCGCGCCGCTCACGACCTTCGACGTCGACGCGCTCCTCGGCGACGGACACCAGCTCCTCTCCACGTCCCTCGGCCAACTCGATGTGTTCGGCGCGGTCGAGGGAGGGCGGGGATACGAGGAACTGGCCCTGGACAGCGTCACGGTCGTGGTCGAGGGGCAGCCGGTGAAGGTGCTCGGACTTCGCGCGCTCCCAGAGCTCAAGCGCGACGCGACATCCGCGAAGGGCCGCCTCGCCCTGGCCGTCCTCGAGGAAACCCTCCGCCGAACGAACCTGTAACCCCGGCAACCACGCACTCAATGGCGCACACGCCCGCGCGTGGGGATACCGTTCACCCCGGCACGGCTCCCCGCAAGAAGCGCGAACACGGGATCTCCTCCTGGATCACCAGAGCCATCCTGGGGAGCCGTTGCGTTTCAGGTGTCCGTCCGCGGCCGGGCTACACTTGCGCCATGGCGCTCGCCTTCTCCTCCAAGCGAAGCGCCACCTACGACATCTACGCCATGCGGGACGACGGCACCTGCCTCACGCAGGTCGCCGGCGGCGCCGGGGCCGGGAAGAGCTCGCGCACCCTCGCGCTCCTCGAGGCCGGGTGCTCCTATCTCGGAGACGACGCGGTCTTCCTGTCCGTCCGCGGAGGCAGCCCGGCGGTCCTGGCGCTCCCCCAGCCGTTCCACGTGGCTCCGCGAACGGCCGCCGCCTTTCCGCGCATCTCCGGACTTCCCACGACGACGGTGGAGCGACTCTCCTCCGCGGAGGCCATGGGCGCGCTCATCGAATCGAGCACCTTCGTCATCGTGGACGGCCTGCCCGGTGGGTCCGAGCACCTCGACGTCCTGCGCCGGCTCGGGGACGGGGTGGAGGCCTGGCGGGTGGAGTCCGGGATCGACCTGCTCGCGCTGCCTGTGGAAACGGTCCAGCGGGTACTTCAATCCAGGGGGTGAGGGGCGATACCCGCCCGTCTCCTTGACGCCCCCCTCCGAAACCGCCACGCTACCGTCCCATGCCCTCCCGGAAACGCACCACGGCGTTCCTCGACCCGCGCCTGCACCGGGCGCTCCGCCTCCGGGCCAAGGCCACCGATTGCACCATCTCCGAGGTCATCGGGGATGCGCTGCGCAAGGCCCTCGCCGAGGAGGCCCGCAACATCCAGCAGGCCGAGGCGCTGGCGCCGCGCAAGACACTGTCCCTGAAGGACGTCGGCGCGCGGCTGAAGCGGCGCGCGAAGAACTGACGCAGCCTTCGAGCGCGCCTCCGTTGACGTCATGGATCCGACGAGGCGAGCCACCATCTATCTCGACGCCGAGGTGCATCGCGCGCTCCGGTTCAAGGCCGCGGAGACGGAGCGCACCATCTCCGACCTCGTCAACGAAGCGGTCCGGCGTTCCCTCGCGGAGGACGCCGACGATCTCGTGGCGATCGAGGGCCGCAGGGCGGAGCCGGCGCGTTCGTTCGAGGCCTTCGTCGGCAGCCTGAGGAAGCGTGGCAAGCTATAGCGTCCTCATCGAGGGGCAATACCGCATCCTGTGCGTGATCGACGACGAGGTCGTGACCGTGCTGGTCGTCAGGGTGGCCCACCGCCGTGAGGTCTACCGGCGATAGGAGAAGGGACTACCCCTTCAGCACCTGCTTCTCCACCAGCCGGGCGTAGACCCCGCCGCGCGCGAGCAACTCCACGTGCGTCCCGCTCTCCACCACCTGACCCCCGTCCACGACGACGACGCGGTCGGCCCCGATGACGGTCGAGAGCCGGTGCGCGATCACCACCGACGTCCGGCCGCGCATGAGCTTCGTGAGTGCGTCCTGCACCAGCGCCTCGCTCTCGGCGTCGAGGGCGCTGGTCGCCTCGTCGAGGAGCAGGATGCGCGGGTCCTTGAGGAGCGCCCGGGCGATGGCGATCCGCTGCTTCTGCCCGCCCGAGAGTTGCTGCCCCCGCTCGCCCACCTTCGTCGACAGCCCGTCAGGGAACCCCTCCACGAAGCCGAGCGCGTTCGCCGCACGCAAGGCCTCCCGCACCTCGGCGTCGGTCGCTTCCGGCCGCCCGTAGCGCACGTTGTCGGCGATGGTCGTCGAGAAGAGCACCGGCTCCTGCGAAACCACCCCCACGAGCCGACGCAGCCACGCCGGGTCGAGGTCGCGGATGTCCTCTCCGTCGAGCGTCATCCGCCCCGCCGTCGGGTCGTAGAGTCGAGACAGGAGCGCCCCCATCGTCGACTTGCCGCCCCCCGAAGGCCCCACGAGCGCCACCACCTGCCCGGGCTCCACGGCGAGGTCGATGCCCTGCAGCACCTCCACGTCGGGCCGGGTGGGGTAGCGGAACCGGACCCCCTCGTAACCCACGCGCCCCTTCACCCGCTCGAGCCGACGCCCGCCCGACACCGGCATCTCCGGCATCCGCGCGGTGAGGTCGAAGACCCGCTCCGCCGCGCCGAGCCCCTTCATCGCCTCGGCCCAGATGTCGGCGAGGGTGCCGAGCCCCATGGCGATGAAGAGCGTGTAGACGAGGAAGGCCGTCAGCGCCCCGGCCGTGAGCTCTCCACCCGCCACGAGCGACCCGCCGTAACCGAGCACGACCGCGAGCGCCGCGAAGATCCCCGTCGACGCCGCCCCCATGAAGATGGCCGCCGACTTGGCCCGCGTGCGTGCCAGCTGGAAGCTCGCCTCGATGGCCGCGCCGTAGCGCTTCATCTCGGCCGGCTCGGCCGCGAAGGAGCGGACCGTCCGGATGGCGGAGATCGACTCCTCCGCCGCGTGCCCCGCATCGCCCAGCGCGTCCTGGTAGCCGCGCGAGAGGGCCCGGACCTTCCTGCCGTAGAAGACCGCGCCGAGCGCCACCGCCGGCACCACGAGGAGCATCACGCTCGTGAGCTTGGCCGAGGTGATGACGAGCAGGATGAGCCCGCCCACCACCTGCACCGCGTTGCGCAGCGCCATCGAGATCTGGGACGAGAGCAGCCCCTGCAGGGAGGCCGTGTCGGAGGCGAGGCGGGAGGTGAGGTCGCCGGTGCGCTGCCCGTCGAAGAAGCCCACCTCCTGCACCACCAGCGCGTCGAAGAGCTGCTCGCGGACCCGCTTCACGCCCCGTTCACCGGCGAGCCCGAAGAGGTAGGCGCGCCCGCCCACTGCGAGCCCCTGCAGCACCGCGAGGCCGCCCATGAGCAGCGCCGCGAAGCGGATCCGCCCCATGTCGCGGTTGGAGAGGGCGCCGTCGACGATGATCCGGATGCCCTGTGGATAGGCGAGCGCCGCGGCGGAGCCGAGGAGGAGCAGCGTGGTCGCGCCGGCGAGCGCCTTCCACTCCATCCGGAGGAGGGGGAGGAGGCGACGGACGGCGGAGAGGCGGGAAGGGGAGGACAAGGGTCTCCCCAAGCTAACCAGGGGAAATCCGGGATCAAGGGGCCGATGGGGCGGCCGCGGGGGGCCCTACACCAGCTTGAACCCCCGCAGGATCTGGATCGCCCCGGCCAGCACCACCGCCGTCGCCGCGGTCACGCCCGGCTTCGCCTGGGCCCGCGTCCACGCGAAGCCCGCCGCGGCCAGGACCGCGAACGACAGCGCCAGCGTGAGCGGGAAGTTCCCCGTCCGCACCTGGAGGACGTGGAACAGGATCCCCGCCTGGAGCCCGGCCGCGAGCACCGCCGCGAAGGCGGGCAGGCGCGCGCCGGCGTCGAAGAGGAGGACCACCGACGCCGCGAGTGCTGCCACCGAGAGCAGGTCGAAGAGGCTCATGAAGGGGATTCTGCCGCGGCCCCGTCCGGACGCCAGAATTCGTCCGCCGGCTACCCCAACCGTTCCAGCACGTAGGGCAAGATCCCGCCGGCCTTCAGGTATTCGAGCTCCACCGGGGTGTCGAGCCGGACCGTCACCTGCTGACGGAACTCGGTCCCGTCCCTGCGGCGGACCACCAGGATGGCCGTCCCGCGCGGCGCGAGCTTCGCGAGCCCGGTGACATCGAAGGTCTCGGTCCCGTCGAGTTCCAGCGCCGCCGCCGACACCCCCTCCGGGAACTGGAGCGGCAGCACGCCCATCCCGGCCAGGTTGGCCCGGTGGATCCGCTCGAACGAACGGGCCACCACCGCACGCACCCCGAGGAGCGCGGTGCCCTTCGCCGCCCAGTCGCGGGAGCTGCCGGTGCCGTAATCCTGCCCGGCGATGACCACGAGCGGCACGCCGGCGGTCTCGTACTCCACCGCGGCGTCGTAGATCGACTTCACCTGGCCCGAGGGCTGCACGGCAGTCACGCCCCCCTCCTGCCCGGGGACCATGAGGTTCCGGATGCGCACGTTGGCGAACGTCCCGCG
>CAIVAR010000178.1 GCA_903904005.1 uncultured Anaeromyxobacter sp. | reverse complement strand
GCATGGAGCTGACGCCGTGACCGGGAGCCCGGGAACCTCGCACCTCCAGGTGGAGCTCCTCGCCACCGGCGACGAGCTCCTCACCGGGCAGATCCTCGACACCAACTCGGTCTGGCTCATGGACCGGCTCTGGGACCTGGGCATCATGGCGCGGCGGAAGACGCTCGTCGCCGACGACCGGGAGGACCTCGCCGCGGCGCTGCGGGAGACCACCTCCCGCGCCGACCTGGTGGTGATGAGCGGCGGCCTCGGCCCCACCGAGGACGACCTCACCGCGGAGGTGGTCGCCGGGGCCATGGGGGTGCCGCTCGAGGTCGACGAGCCGTCGCTCGAGGCCATCCGGGCCCGGTTCGTGAAGCTGGGACGGGAGATGACCCCGAACAACGCCAAGCAGGCCCGCTTCCCGCGCGGCGCCACGGTCATCCCGAACCGCTTCGGCACCGCCCCGGGCTTCTCGGTCCGTCTCGGGCGGGCCGAGCTGGTGGCGCTTCCCGGCGTGCCGGTGGAGTATCGGGGGCTCCTCGACGAGTGGGTCCTTCCCCGCCTCGCCTCGCGGGTGGGCGCGACCCCCGCCTTCCGGCTGGTGAAGCTCTTCGCCGTGCCCGAATCGCACGCTGACCAGGCCATGCGCCCTGTCATGGACGATCCGGCGAACCGGGGCGTCCGCTTCGGCTACCGGGCCCACTGGCCGGAGATCCACGTGAAGTGGTCCACCGCGCCGGCTTCAGCCGGCGCAACGAGCGGGACCGCGGAACCGTCCGCCGAGGCCCACGCCGACCGCATCCTCGCCCAGGTCCGCGCCATCTTCGGCGACGCCATCTTCGCCGAGGGAAAGGACGAGCTCGCGCCGCTCGTGGTGGCCCAGCTCGCCCGGCGCGGCGAGCGGGTGGCGCTCGCCGAGAGCTGCACCGGCGGCCTCGTGGCCGAAATGCTCACCCGGGTCCCGGGGGCGTCGAACGTCTTCGACCTGGGGGTGGTCGCCTACGCCAACGCCATCAAGTCGGGCATCGTCGGCGTCCCCGAGGCGCTCCTGGCGACCCACGGCGCCGTCTCGGAGCCGGTGGCGCGCGCGCTGGCCGAGGGCATCCGGAGCGCCGGGAAGGCCACCTGGGGCATTGGCATCACCGGGATCGCCGGCCCCACGGGCGGCACTCCGGAGAAGCCCGCGGGCACGGTCTACGTCGCCCTTGCCGGCCCCCGGGGCACCGAGGCCGTGCACCGGGTGTGGAGAGGCGACCGGGAGCGGGTGCGGAAGACCACCGCCTACGAGGCACTCGACATGCTGCGCCGCGCGACGCGGGGGTAGGACCGGCCGGCGACCAGCCGGGACCGGTCAGGTCGCGTCGGCCGCCCGGCAGAAGAGGCCGGTGAAGCGCTCCCAGGAGACGAAGCCGCCGCGCGTCTCCATGAGGTACTCGTGGAGCGCCGCCCCGGCCGCACCCATCTCCTCCTCGGGCCGGGGCGACCAGCGGGCCGTGAGGCCGGCGGTGGTGAGGATGCGCGTCACCGTGGCCCGCAGGCTGCCGGCCCGGGCGTCGAGCGACGGGCCGTGGTCGATGACGAAACCGATGAGCTTGCCCACCTGCTCCCGCGCAGCCACCCTCCCCGCCGCGCCCCCATCCACGAGCAGGTCGTTCACCCTATCGGGGTCGGCGTCGCGCACCGCGAGCCAGGTGAGCTGGGTCTCGGGGACGAGCCCCGCCTTCTGCAGCACGGAGCGGCAGCGAGCCTCGTCCTCGGGGCTCGGGCAACGGATGCGAACGACCGGCTCTGGCGTCTCCACGCGGCTCCACCTATCCCACGGCGAACCCGGCCGCAATGGCGCTATGTTCCGGACGTGACGCCCGGCCTCTCCATCGACGACGAGGGAACCTTCCTGGTGAACGGCGAGCCCGTGACCCACGAGCGGACGCTGGAGGTGCTCTGGCGGGGCCTCGCCCCCGCCGCGGACGGCGGCTGGCAGGTCCGGATCGGCCGGGAGAGCGCCCCGGTGTCGGTGCCCGGAACCCCGTTCGTGGTGACGGCGGTCGCGGAGGAGACCGACGGCCCGGCCACCCTCACCCTGGTCCTCGCCGGCGGCGCCCGGGAGCCTCTCCAGCCGGCGACGCTCCGGGTGGGCGGGGACGGCGTGCTCCGGGCGAACCTCTCCTCCGGGCACACCGCCCGCTTCTCCCGCTCGGCCCAGATCGCGCTCGGGATGCGGCTCGCCGAGGACCCGTCCGCGCCGGGCGGCTTCCGCCTCTCCCTCTCCGGGAAGGACTGGCCGCTCGGCGCGGAGTGACCCCGACGCCGCGCCGGTGCCGCGCCGCTACGACGCGGCCGCGACGGCGAGCTTGGGGGCGTGGGCCGCCGCGATGCGCGCCACGAGCGCCTCGAGCGCCGCCGGGTGCTCCCGCAGCCACTCGGCCGCCCGCTCCCTGCCCTGACCGATGCGCTCCCCGTCGAGCGAGTAGAACGCGCCCGACTTCTCGACCACGTTCCGCTCCACCCCCAGGTCGAGGGCCTCGGCCATCCGGTCGACCCCCACGCCGTAGCGGACGTCGAACTCGGCCTCGCGAAACGGGGGCGCGACCTTGTTCTTCACCACCTTCACCCGGGTGCGGCTGCCCACCACCTGCTCGCCGTCCTTGAGCTGCCCGATGCGCCGGATGTCGAGCCGGACCGAGGAGTAGAACTTGAGGGCCTGCCCGCCGGTGGTGGTCTCCGGATTGCCGAAGACCACGCCGATCTTCATCCGGATCTGGTTGATGAAGACCACGGTGGAGAGGTTGCGCGACACCACCGAGGTGAGCTTTCGCATGGCCTGGCTCATGAGCCGGGCCTGCAGCCCCATCTGCGGATCGCCCATGTCCCCCTCGATCTCCGCCTTGGGGACGAGCGCCGCCACGCTGTCCACCACCAGGATGTCGCAGGCACCGCTGCGCACCAGCTGCTCGGCGATCTCCAGCGCCTGCTCGCCGGTGTCGGGCTGCGACACGAGCAGCTCGGCCACGTTCACCCCGAGCTTGCGGGCGTAGTTGATGTCGAGGGCGTGCTCGGCGTCGATGAAGGCGGCCACCCCGCCCGCCTTCTGGGCCTCGGCGATGGCGTGGAGCGCCAGCGTGGTCTTCCCCGACGACTCGGGGCCGAAGATCTCGATGACCCGGCCGCGGGGGTAGCCCCCCACGCCGAGCGCCAGGTCGAGCCCCACCGAGCCGGAGGGGATGACCGGCACCGGCGGCGCCTCCCCCTCCTCCCCCAGCTTCATGATGCTGCCCTTGCCGAACTGCTTCTCGATGGCGATCACCGCCTGGGTGAGCGCCTTCAGCTTCTCCGACAGCTTCTCCGACACCTTGCTCATCTCGTTGCCTCCGTTGCCTCCGTTGCCGCCGGACGATCGAGGGCGCGGTACTGAACGGCCTCCAGCAGGTGGCGCGCCTCGACGCGCGCCGCGCCCTCGAGGTCGGCGATGGTTCGCGCCACCCGAAGAATTCGATCGTGTGCCCGGGCCGACAGGCCGAGCCGCCGGGCCGCCCGGGAGAGGACCTCCCGCGCCGCCGGGTCGAGCCCGCAGGTCCGACGGAGCGCGCCGCCCCGCAGCCGGGCGTTCGCGCAGCCGCGCTCGACCTGGAGTCGCCGGGCCCGGCCGACCCGGGCCGCCACCTCGGCCGTGCCCTCCCCCTGCCCGGCCAGCGAGAGCTCCTCGCAGGGAACGGCGGGGACGTCGACGTGCAGGTCGATGCGGTCGAGGATGGGGCCGGAGACGCGGCGGCGGTAGCGGAGCAGCTGCTCGTCGCCGCACAGGCAGGCCCGCCGCGGGTCCCCCAGGAAGCCGCACGGGCAGGGGTTCATGGCGGCGACCAGCTGGAACTCGGCCGGGTAGTGGACGGTGCGGCCGGCGCGGGAGAGGACCACGTCCCCCTCCTCGAGCGGCTGCCGGAGCGACTCGAGGACGTGGCGCCGGAACTCGGGAAGCTCGTCGAGGAAGAGGACGCCGCGGTGGGCGAGCGACACCTCCCCGGGACGCGGCGTGGAGGACCCGCCCACGAGACCGGCGTCGGAGATGGAGTGGTGCGGGGCGCGGAAGGGGCGCTCGACGAGGAGCCCCCGGTCGCGGAGCAGGCCGGCCACGCTGTGGACGGTGGTGGCCTCGAGCGCCTCGTCCCGGCCGAGCGGGGGGAGCAGCCCCGGCAGCCGGCGCGCCAGCATGGTCTTGCCGCTCCCCGGGGGGCCGAAGAGGAGCAGGTTGTGATCCCCCGCGGCGGCGATCTCGAGGGCCCGCTTGGCCCCGCCCTGGCCGGCCACGTCGCGCAGATCGAGGGCGCCGCCGGGGAGCTCGAGCTGCCGCTCCGGGCCGGGGGGCGCGCCGAGCCGCCCCCGCCCGTCGGCCCAGGCGACGATCTCCCCCAGGTGGCGGACCGGGTGGACGACGAGCCCCTCGACGGCAGCGGCCTCGAGCGCGTTCCCCGCCGGCGAGAGGAAGGCCCGTGCGCCGTCGCGCAGCGCCGCCACGGCCATGGGGAGCACGCCGCGCACCGGACGCACCTCCCCGGACAGCGAGAGCTCCCCGCAGAGGTGGAGCCCCTCGAGGGGGCGGGGCGGGAGGAGGCCGCAGGCGGCGAGTAGCGCCACCGCGATGGGCAGGTCGAACCCGGTGCCCTCCTTGCGAAGGTCGGCCGGGGCGAGATTGACCGTGATCCTCTTGGAAGGCAGCTTGAAACCGAGGTTGCGCACCGCCGCGCCCACCCGCACGAGCGCCTCCTGCACGGCGCCGCCGGCGAGCCCCACGAGCAGCGAGCGGGGGAAGCCGGACGCGGCGTCGACCTCCACGTCGACCGGGAGGGCGGCGACGCCGAGCAGCGTGGAGGTGCGGACGCGGACGAACATCGGCCGCGGAGACGAGCAGGACTCGTGCCGCGGCCGGGGTGCTTCGGTACGCCCGTTCTTCGCCGGGGTGAGGCCGCCGGACGGACCGGCCGGCTCCCGTCCGGACTACTTCATCTTCTTGAGCCGCTCGGCCGCGTCGGCCTGGTACGACTTGGAGACGGGGTCGGTGACCCCCTTCAGGGCGACCAGGGTCTGCAGCGTCTTCTTGGCCTCGGCCGGCTTCTTGGCCTCCACCTGCATCTTGACCGCTGAGTAGAGGACGCGGGCGGTGGTGTTGGCATCGTCGCCGCACCCGGGGTCGGTCGCGAACTTCACGTAGACGGCGGCCGCCTCGGCCGGCTTCTTCGTCTCCTGCAGGGCCACCCCCAGGTTCTGCATGGCGACGCAGCGCTGCGGCGTCTCGGGCCAGCGGCGCAGGTACTCCTCGTTGTACTTCACCGAGGCGGCGTACTCGCGGGACGCGGCCAGGTTGCTGCCGAGGAGCAGCAGGGTCTGGGGGAGCACCTTCGCGTCCGGGTACTCCTTCACGAGCTGCTCGCGGACCGCCACGCCCTTCTTGCCGTCCTTGGCCTTGTCGTGGGCGATGGCGGCGTTGAAGAGGGCGTTGGGCGCGTCGGGGCTGGTCTTGTTCCCGGCGGCGAACTTCTCGTAGAGGGCTGCCGACTCGCGGTACTGGGCCGCGGCCTCGGGCTTGCCCTCCTTGGCGAGCGCGTCGGCCTTGGCCATCAGCGCGGCCGCCTCGTTGTACTCGCCCCCCTTCGCCCCTTCCTTGAGCTCGGTGGCGATCTTGGCGAGGGCGACCGCGTTCTTCTTCTGCTCGTCGGTGGCGTCGGGCGCGGCGGCGGCCTCGGCGGCCTTCTTCGCCTCGGCGGCGACGGAAGGCTCGATCCGGGCGGCGGCGGCCTCGAGC
The DNA here is from genome assembly GCA_903904005.1 of uncultured Anaeromyxobacter sp. Taxonomy (GTDB): domain Bacteria; phylum Myxococcota; class Myxococcia; order Myxococcales; family Anaeromyxobacteraceae; genus CAIOAK01. Next base: position 3,507 of record CAIVAR010000178.1, on the reverse strand, counting down.
CCCTTCGGGTCCTTCAGGATCTTGAAGGTGTCGAGGTAGTACGGCACCGCCGTCTCGAGCAGGTCGGCGCGGTGCGGGTGCATCTCGATGATCTTGGCGAACCGCTTCTGGGCGTCCTCGATGTTGTCGTAGCCGAACTCGACCTGGGCGGCGATGAGCTGCAGCTGCCCGAGGTCGGTGCCGCCCTGGACCCTGCGCTGCTCGGCGGTGAGCTTGCTCGACGGGTCGGCGCTCCAGTTGGCAGCGTAGACGTCGGCGCTCTCCACGAACATCTTCCAGGGACGGTCGGGGATGCGGGGCGCGTGGGCGGCGCCGCCGCGGTTGGTGGAGGGCTGGAGCTTCAGCTGGGGGATCTTGCCCGACCTCATCTCCTGGATGGCGAGCATTTGCCAGGCGCCGGAGGCGTAGCGGGCGGCGATGGCCTTGGTGACGGGGGCGCCCTTGGGGTCGGCCATCATGCGCTGGGCGGCCTCGGCGGCGGCCTCCCACTCCTTCGCAGCCAGGTAGCGGCCGGCGGCCATGCGCAGGAAGACGATGCGCAGGCGGTGGCTCGGGTACCGGTTCACGAAGACGATCAGGTTGTCGGCGGCGATCTTGTCCTCGGCGGTGGAGGCGTCGAGCTTGCCCGAGAGCCGGTCGCGCCCGGCCCGGTCGATGTGGACGAAGACGTCCTTCAGGAGCGCCAGCTCGGTCGCGTCCGGATTGATCCGGCTGTCCATCGCCTCCTCGGAGGAGGTGGGCTCGCGGTAGTCGGCCTGCGCGAAGACGAGGCTCTGTTCCTGGGCCGGCGCGACCGCGGGAGCGAGGACGGCGGTGACCGCGAGGGTGGCGACGAAGGCACGGAATGTCATGTGGATCCCCTTTTCTGGCGGAGCGGTCCTACATGGAGACGCGCCGGAGGGCAAGCCCTTCCAGGCCCGGCTACCCCCCGCGCTTGAGCTCCGTGAGAACCAGCTTCGCCACCTGCTTCAGCGTGTCGAAGACGCCGACGCCGGTGGGGGCGACGGCCTGGAACTCGGGGACCTTGCGGGGGTTGAGCAACCGGTGGAGCTCGTCCACCGTGGCCACGTTGGGCAGGTCCCGCTTGTTGTACTGCACGACGTACGGGATGCGGTTCAGGTCGTAGCCCTGCTCGGACAGGTTGATCCGGAGGTTCTCCACCGACTCCAGGTTCGCCTCCATGCGCTCGATCTGGCTGTCGGCGACGAAGACCACCCCGTCGACCCCCTTGAGGATCAGCTTGCGGGAGGCGTCGTAGAAGACCTGGCCGGGCACCGTGTAGAGGTGGAAGCGGGTCTTGAAGCCGCGGATCTCGCCGAGCGAGAGCGGCAGGAAGTCGAAGAAGAGCGTGCGCTCGGTCTCCGTGGCGAGGCTGATCATCTTGCCCTTCGCCTCGGGCGAGGTGCGCGCGTAGACGTACTGGAGATTCGTCGTCTTCCCGCAGAGTCCGGGACCGTAATAGACGATCTTGCAGTTGATCTCGCGCGAGCTGTAGTTGATGAAGCTCATGTCCTAGGCGCTGAAGAGGTTGTCGATGTCGTCGTCGGTGATCTCGGCGAGCGGGTTCGGCGTGCCCGGGGCCGCCTGGCGGCGGGCGAGCTGCTCGAAGATCCGGGCCAGCTCGTCGCTGGCCTTCCGCACGCGGAGCCGGACGAGGCCCAGCGAGGTCTTGGAGTCGAAGATGACCACCAGCACCACCTTGCCGCCCACGATCGACATGTGGATCGACTCGTGGGCCCCCTCGTGGAACTGGCTCGGGAACTCGCTCTCGCCGATGAGCTTGGCGAGCCCCCCCATGGCGGCGACGTTGCCGGCGGTGAGGGAGGCGAGCGAGGTGGTGTCGAGGTCCTGGGACTGGCCGGCGGCGGCGATGAGCTGGCCGTTCTTGTCGACGAGGAACACGACCTTCGCGCTGGCGTCGCGCGTCAGGCGGTCGCAGATCCCGGAGATCTTCCGGAACTCCTCCTCGTACATCACCAGGCCGGGATTCATTCCCCTCTCCACCGCATCGCAGGACCGTATCTATCCGCGATAGCAGGGATTCCCGGGCCGATCAATGGCGGGTCCCGATATCGGCCGCCCATTGGGACGACCCCGTCACAGCTCGCGCCTCCCGGCCATGGCGCGCGCCAGCGTCACCTGGTCGGTGTACTCGAGGTCGCCGCCCATCGGGATTCCCTGGGCGATGCGGCTCACCTTCACCCCCATCGGCTTGAGCAGCCGGGACAGGTAGAGGGCGGTGGCCTCCCCTTCCACGTCGGGGTTGGTGGCGATGACGATCTCGTCGGCCGGCTCGGTCTCGAGCCGGATGAGGAGCTCCCGGATCTTGAGGTCGGAGGGGCCCACCCCGTCGAGGGGGGAGAGCGCCCCGTGCAGCACGTGGTAGCGCCCCCGGAACTCGTGGGTCCGCTCGATGGCGACGAGGTCGGGGACCCCCTCGACGACGCAGAGGAGGCGCGGGTCGCGCCGGCCGTCCGAGCAGATCCCGCAGGGATCCTTGTCGGTGAGGGTCTGGCAGGAGGAGCAGCAGCGGACGTCGCGCACCACCCCGGTCACCGCCGCCGCCAGCGCCTCGGCGTAGGCCGGCCCGGCCGCGAGCACGTGGAAGGCCAGGCGCTGGGCGGTCTTCTCGCCGATGCCCGGAAGCCGGGCCAGCTCCTTCACCAGACGTGCAATGGGGTCGGCGACGGCCATGGGTGGCTACACCCCCAGGCCGGGGATGCGCAGGCCGCCGGTGGCCTTCTCCATGGTCTCGTCGGAGAGCTTGCGGGCCTTCTCGAGCGCGGCGTTCGTGGCGGCGGCGACGAGGTCCTCGAGCATGTCCTTGCCGGCCGGGTCGATGGCCTTGGGGTCGATGGTGACCCGGCGGACCTCGAAGCGGCCGTTCATCCGGACCTGCACGAGTCCGCCGCCGGACTCGGCCTCCACCTCGAGCTCGCCGAGCTGCTCCTTGGCCTGCTCGACCGCCTTCTCGATCTTCTTCGCCTGCCGCATCAGGAACTGGATGTCCATGTCGACTCCCGGGCGTCGTTCGCCCTACAGCTCGTCCGTGCCTTCGATGTCGGCGCCGAGCAGCTTCGCCGCTTCCTGGATGTTCGGATGCGCCTTCGCCTCGTCCCGCACCTTCGCGGCGCGGGCCTCCCGCTCGGCCCGCTCCACCGACGCGATGGAGGCCACCGGCGTGGCCACCTCGGGCGCGGCCGCCACGGCCGGCCCCACCTCGATGGCGAGCTTCACCGGCCGTCCCAGGAAGGCGGAGAAGGCCTTCTCCACGGCGGGGCGCTTGCGCTCCACCATGTCGGGGAAGCGGGTCCCGGCGGGGAAGCGGATGCGCACCTCGGGGGAGCCGAGGGTGACGAGGGTGGCCTGCTTCAAGGCCGAGCCCAGCGTGGGGCTCTCCGACTCGACCTGGGCGACGGCGGCTCTCCAGCGCTCCGCCGTGGGCTGGTCGTCGGAGGCGGCGGCCGGGGCGGCGACCGGCACGGGCGGGGGCGGCGGGACCGCTGC
>CAIVAR010000177.1 GCA_903904005.1 uncultured Anaeromyxobacter sp. | reverse complement strand
GGACATCGCATTCCAAGGAAGGGGGGTTCCCGGCATGCGCTGCCACTTCAGCTCTCGGCGACGGTTCGTCCCACGCGCGTGGGGAGTTCATGGGTAGCACGACAAGTTCACAAGCGGACCGAACCATGCGGGGACGCCCCGGATGACGGAGAGTGTGAGAGCGGGCCAAATGGTGAGCAGCCTCGTGTCCCCCTGTCCCGTGTCCCTGGCCTGGGGGATGCGAGTGCACCCGTTGTCAGGGCCACCTGGAGCGCCCATGCTCTTCAGAAGGGGGGAGAAGGACGGATGCCATGGCCGATCCCCGCACCGGTCTGACGTCGTCGGCCTCCATCAACTGGCTGAGGGGTCTGGCGTGTGTTCTTGCCCTCGTCGCGTCGGTAGAGGTCCGGGCGGATCTGGCAGCCGGGTCGCCGGTCCTCATGTCAGGAGGATCGATCCAGCCCATCGAAGTGGTCGCTGCCGGTGATGCCCTCGCCACTCCCGGTACGGACAGACAGGCCTTCGTACGGGTGATGACGACCCTGGCCCATCCCCACTTCGGCACAATGCTCGTGGTCGAGACGGCCGCGGCGAGCCTGGTGGTCACGTCGACCCAGCCCCTCCTCCTTGCGAATGGAGGCTGGGTCCGTGCCGACCAGTTGACCGTGGCGGCGGTACTGCAGGGGCCTGCCGGAACCACCGTCCCGGTGACGGCGATCTCCCAAAGTTACCGATACGGAGGGGCGAACTTCAACGTCTGGCTCGAGGGCGATGGTGCTGCCTTCTTCGCCGGGGGAGTCGCGGTCGGCGACTACCGGCGACAAGTAGAGATGCTCGCAGACAACCAAGCCCAGGCCCCCGAGCCAAGCGGAGGGTGCGGGACGGCGGGAGGTTCGGAACCGACGGGAGCGCTCGCGCCCGTTGCCGCGCTGCTGCTTGTGATGGCGATGCGGCGACGGATGCCTTCCTGACACTGGCCAAGACCATCTCCCAGCGGGGCGCAGCCCGCAGGATCGCGCTGCTCCTCCGAGGGCCCGGAGGATGTGCCGGATGGCGCGACTGCACTGCCCTCACCAGCCGCTCCTAAGCCCTCCTCAATCTCGACTTCCGACGTCACCATCCGTGGAATCGCTCCGGCTGTCCCTCGATCACGGGGTTCAATCCATGTCCGTTGCAACCCGCACCTGGAGCGCCCATGCTCTTCACTAGGGCGGTGTGAGGGGGAGAAGGACGGATGCCATGGCGCTCCACCTGGTTGCGGCGATGCGTCTCACGACGATGGCGATGATGGTCGCTCTCGGGCTGGGCGCGGCGGCGTGCGGCTCGAGTTCCTCGACGGACCCCGGCGGGCTCGACCCGCGTAACCTCTCCGACGGCTACACGAAGAGCTGGCTCCTCACCCGCTACTCGGTGGACGGCGTGGACATTCGCATCCCATCCTACGCCGCCGACAACGTCTACCTCTTCAACTACGACGGCACCGGCCTCGTCGTCTATGGCGAGGTCGATGGCACCGCTGGCGACACGGTGAAAGTGGACGACGTCACCTGGTCGATGAGCGGCTCGACCTTCATCATCGAGGGCTCGACGTCGCCCGCGCCCGTCGGCAGGACGGTGGCGGCCATCGTGACCCTGACCCCGACCAGCCTTGTCTACGAGTACGACCGGTTGGTGAGCGGCGGGGTCCAGAAGATCCGCTGCACCTACACCCGGGCCGTCGCCTACGACGCTGCGGCGAGCAGCCTCAACAAGTCGCTCACCAACGGACAGACCAAGATCTGGTCGCTGCAGTCGGTGGTTCCCGCCGGGGTCATCCCCGTGGACCCGACCGCACCGCTCGACAACCTCCTCATCCT
>CAIVAR010000176.1 GCA_903904005.1 uncultured Anaeromyxobacter sp. | reverse complement strand
TCCCAGCTGGCCGTGGTGGCGGCGACCCAGGCCGTGAAGCAGGCGCGCCTCCTCGAGGGTGGGGTCGACCGGCAGGAGACGGCGGTGCTGATCGGCAGCTCGATCGGCGGCTTCGCCGCCTCCGACTACGCCTACCGCGATTACTACACGAAGGGGAAATCGGGGCCGATGATCATCCCCTCGTCCATGAACAGCGGCCCCTCCGCCAACGTGTCGATCCGGTTCGGCCTGGGCGGCCCGCTCTTCAACGTCGACGGGGCCTGCGCGTCCGGGACCCACAGCGTCGGGCAGGCCTTCCAGCACATCCGGTCGGGCGTGCTCGACGTGGCGGTCTGTGGCGGCGCCGACACGGTATTCACCACGGGTGTCATGATGGCCTGGACCGCGCTCCGCGTGCTCTCCAAGCTGGTCGACGACCCTGCCCGGGCCTGCCGGCCCTTCAGCGCGGACCGGGACGGCATCGTGCTGGGGGAGGGGGCGGGCGTGCTGGTCCTCGAGTCGGAGGAGTCGGCGCGACGGCGTGGCCAGGAGATCCTGGGCGAGGTCCTGGGCTACGGGGCCTCGGCCGACTGCCACAGCATCACGCAGCCGTCGCCCGAGGGTCCCACCCGGGCCATCGCGAAGGCGCTCCGGGACGCCGCGCTCCGGCCCGACCAGGTCGGGTACGTGAACGCCCACGGCACCGGGACCGACTGGAACGACAAGACCGAGACCACCGCCATCAAGAACGTCTTCGGGGAGTCGGCCCGCCGGACCATGGTCGTCGCCAACAAGGGCGCCCTCGGCCATGCCATCTCCGCCGGCGGCGCGCTCGAGCTGGTGAGCAGCCTGCTCACCCTGCGCGATCGCGTGGTGCCGCCGACCATCAACTACACGACGCCCGATCCGGAGTGCGACCTGGACTACGTGACCGAGGGGGCCCGTCGGTACGACGGGGACCACGTCATCAGCAACTCCTTCGCGTTCGGGGGCAGCAACGCCGTGGTGGTGCTGGGTCGGCCGCGCGGCTGACGGCCCGCCTCAGGGGTGATCGCGGATGTCGGCGACCGTGGTGCGATCGAGGAAGTCCCGGTAGGCCTGGCTGACCCCGCCCCAGGAGGCGTGGGCGGAGCAGGCGCCCGAGTCACGGCACGGGCGATCGGGGTGGAGGAGGCAGCCGGTGCGGGCCCGTTTCCCCTCGAAGGGCGTCACGACCTCGGCGAGCTTGATCCGCTCCGGGGCCCGGGCCAGGCGGTACCCGCCCTTGGCGCCGCGCACCGCCCGGAGCACGCCGTTGCGGGCCAGCGTGGCGAGCACCTTGGAGAGGTAGTCGGGCGGGATCTTGAGCTTGCGGGCCAGGTCGCGTCCCAGCACGGCGTCCTCGCCCGGGTGGGCCGCCAGCCAGGCGGTGGCGCGGAGCGCGTGGGTGGTGGAGGCCGAGAAGTTCACGGTGCACATGCTAGCACCATCCCGATCGGATGCCACCCTGGACATCGCGTCTATTCTGGATATACATATCCAGTATCACCAGTATCGAGGGAGACCCCACATGGACGCCATCGACCTCCTCATGCAGGAACACCAGCTCATCCTCCGCGCCCTCGACGCGCTCGACGCCTTCACCGTCGACCTGTCCGGCGGGCAGGAGGACCGGGAGGAGCTCGGACGGTTCGTCCGCTTCATCCGCGAGTTCGCCGACGCCCGCCACCACGGGAAGGAGGAGGACATCCTCTTCGAGGCCATGGTCGCCGCGGGCTTCCCCCGCGACGGCGGCCCCATCGCCGTCATGCTCATGGATCACGAGGCGGGGCGCGCCCACGTCGCGATCATGGCAAAGAAGGCCGGGCAGGCGGCCCCCTGGACCGGGCAGGACCGGGCCGCCGCGATCGGCGCAGCCCGCGGCTATGCCGATCTGCTCCGTGGCCACATCCGGAAGGAGGACCAGATCCTCTACCCCATGGCGCGGCAGCGCCTCCACGAGGAGGCCATTGCCCGGGTGGACCGGGACTGCGCTGCCTTCGAGGCGAAGCAGGTCGCGGGCGGGGGCGAGGAACTCCAGGATCTCGCCCGGGAGCTGGTGACGCGACACGCACGGATTCCCGCCTAGCCAGGAGGCCGTCATGCACGCCGTCCGCCTCGCCGTGCTGCTGCTCCTCGCAGGGACTGCCTCCGCCGCCGGGCCCTCGCCGGAGACGGGCCGAGCCCTCTTCATCGGCGCGCGTTCCTTCCAGGCCGGCGGCGCCCCGTGCGGCGCCTGCCACGCCCTGGGCGGCGAGGGCGCCGCCTTCACCGCATCGCTCGGCCCGGAGCTCTCCGCCGGCCTCGCCACCATGGACCCGGACGCGCTCACCGGGCTTCTCGAAGCGCTCCCCTTTCCCACCATGGCGCCCATCTACGAGGGCCGAGCGCTCACGGCGTCGGAACGGGCCGACCTGGTCGCCTACCTCATCCCGGCGGCGAAGCAGGGCCCGCCCCGCGACACCTGGCGCTTCGAGGCCTACGGCGCCTTCGTCGCCGTGCTGCTCTTCCTGGGCCTCGCGCTTGCCTGGCGACGCCGCAAGCCGCCGTCCCGGGCCCGTCTGCTGGCCCGCGCCGCATCCCCGAAGGGAGCCTCCCGATGAGCTGGGTAAAGGACATCTTCGACCCCGACGAGCGACGCTGGGAGGAGATCTACCGGAACCGCTTCCAGCACGACAAGGTCGTGCGGAGCACCCACGGCGTGAACTGCACCGGCGGGTGTTCCTGGAACATCCACGTCAAGAACGGCGTGGTCGCACTCGAGACCCAGGCCACCGACTACCCGCGGATCTCCTGCGACGTCCCGGCCTACGAGCCGCGCGGTTGCCAGCGCGGCATCTCCGCCTCCTGGTACCTCTACAGCCCACTGCGCGTGAAGTACCCGTACCTGCGCGGCGTGCTCATGGACCTGTGGCGCGAGGCCCGCAAGGTCCACGCCGATCCGGTCGCCGCCTGGGCGTCGATCGTGGACGACCCGGAGAAGCGCCGGAGCTACCAGGAGGCCCGCGGCAAGGGCGGGCTGCGCCGCAGCTCCTGGGCCGAGGTGCTCGAGCTCACCGCCGCCTCGACCATCCACACCATCAAGCAGCACGGCTCGGACCGGATCATCGGCTTCAGCCCCATCCCGGCCATGTCGATGCTCAGCTTCGCGGCCGGCTCGCGCTTCCTGCAGCTCCTCGGCGGCGTGAACCTCTCCTTCTACGACTGGTACTGCGACCTGCCCAACGCCTCGCCGGAGGTCTGGGGGGAGCAGACCGACGTGGCCGAGAGCGCCGACTGGTATCACTCGAAGTTCATCGTTTCGATGGGCGCGAACCTCGGGATGACCCGCACGCCCGACGTCCACTTCGCAGCCGAGGCGCGGCACGACGGGGCCAAGCTGGTGGTGCTCTCCCCCGACTTCAGCATGACCTCCAAGTACGCCGATCAGTGGATCCCCATCCACGCCGGCCAGGACGCCGCCTTCTGGCTGGCGGTCGACCACGTCATCCTGAAGGAGTTCCACCACGAGCGGCAGACCCCCTACTTCCTCGACTACGTCCGCCGCTACAGCGACGCCCCGTTCCTGGTGGAGCTTGAGGATCACGGCGGGGCGCTGCGACCCGGCCGGATGCTGAGGGCGAGCCAGCTGGCCCGCACCCGGGACGCCGAGAACGGGGACTTCAAGTTCCTGGTCTGGGACGGCACCGCCGAGGCGCCCCGCATGCCCCGCGGCACGCTGGGCTTCCGCTGGCAACACGAGAAGGGGCAGTGGAACCTGGAGATGAAGGACGGCGTCGACGGTCTGGAGATCGACGCCCAGACCTCCTTCCTGGGCGCGACCGAGACCGTCGCCCAGGTGTCCTTCGACGAGTACGCCTCGGGGAAGGTGGCCCGGCGCGGCGTCCCGGTGCGCACCGTGGAGACGCTGGGCGGCCCGGTGAAGGTGGCCACCGTCTACGACCTGCTCTTCGCGCAGTACGGGGTCTCCCGGGGCCTCGCCGGCGACTATCCGTCGGCCTACGACGACGCCGGCGCGGCCTACACGCCCGCCTGGCAGGAACGCTTCACCGGCGTCTCGCCGGCGGAGGTAATCCGCTTCGCCCGGGAATGGGCCACCACGGCCGAGAAGACCGGTGGCAAGTGCTCGGTCATCATCGGCGCCGGCGTGAACCAGTGGTACCACGGCGATCACGCCTACCGCGCCGCCATCGCCGGCCTCGTGCTCTGCGGCTGCATCGGCAAGAACGGCGGCGGCCTCAACCACTACGTGGGGCAGGAGAAGCTCGCACCGGTGGCGCCCTGGTCGGCGCTGGCCTTCGCTCTCGACTGGGCAGGGCCCCCGCGCCTCCAGAACGCGCCCAGCTTCCACTACGTCCACTCCGACCAGTGGCGTTACGAGCGGGCCAGCGAGGACGAGAAGCTGAACCCGCTCCCGGAGCCGAGCGACTTTGCCACCCGCCACAC
>CAIVAR010000175.1 GCA_903904005.1 uncultured Anaeromyxobacter sp. | reverse complement strand
TCGCCCCGTTCGCCCGAATCGCCCCTGAAGTGGGGTACAAGTGGGGTACGGCCTACACTCCCCGTGTACCCCCTCGGTGCTGAGGTGAGCCCCGTTCCAACTGGCATCAACGCCAGCGGCCGGGCCGTTCACTCCGGTTAACGTGCTGCCAATTGGCAGCAGCGTGCGCGGTGAGGTCGCCGACGCGGACCAGCGCCGCCAACTCCTCGTGGTCGCGCTCCAGGCGGGCGAGGAGGTACGGGACCGTGTTCCTCTCCTCCTGGGAAAAGGTGGCAACACCACCATTTCCCTCCCCCTTCTTCGGCCTGCCGGGGCGGGCGACGAGGTAGGCCGCTCCCCTGCCCACCTGGGAAATGGTGCGGTCACACCATTCCCCTCCCCCTTCTTCGGCCTGCCGGGGCGGGCGAGGGCGTACGTCTGATTGGTCCCGCCCCTGAGAATGCTTCTATTAGAATCATTCCCCTCCCCCTTCTTCGGCTCGGTCTTGGTCTTGCGGCGGTCTGGACCCTGCCCGCCATGTGGCGGACAGGGTGCCTTCCCCGCGGCCCTCTGCTTCTCGGCGCCGCCCTGGAGCTTCCTCGCCTCGGCCTCGGCCCGCAGACGGAGCCACTCACCGGAGGCGGTCGTGTCCGTCGGGTGGGTAGAGGGCCGGTCAGTCCGTCGAGAGGCGCTGGATCTCGTTGAGCAGCACGAGGTCGACCTCGTGCGTCTTCGTCATGAGCGCGCGGAGCTCCGGCCGCAGCGCGAATTCGGGGCACGTCTCCGTCGCCTTCCGCAGGCTGAGCTTCGCCGCGCCGACGTGCGCCTCTATGAGGGAGAGCGTCGCCCGGGCCCGCTGTGTCGCCTCTCGGTTGTCCATGGCCGAAATACTACAGCGCCGGCCACCGGGGGGGCGAACCCCGGCGCCGGCGCTTCCCTCACCTGCCCCAAGCTGCACCGGGGGAGCCACCCCCACGGCGCGGTCCCCGAGCCACGGGGAAGGCAGGTGAGGATTCGTTACCTCAGTCGGCCGAGCAGACCCCGACCTTGATGGCGTTGGAGTCGACCACGCCGGCGTAAAGCCGCGACTCGCACCAGACCTTGATGTTGCCCTTCGACGTGTACGGGTCGCGAACCACCGACATCGCGCCCACGTCCTGAATCAGGTACCCGCTGCGCAGGTCCCCGACGATGACCGACGCGGAGTCGGCCGCCGGGACCGGCATATTCACGTCGAGGAAGACCGGCATCCCCCAGAGCGGAGGCATGAACGCCGCGGACTGCCCGGCCTGGAGAAGGTACGTCCCGCCGCCGGTCGCCTTCTCCGAGAGGACGTACTGGTAGGTTGCCGGGTTCATGATGACCACGGCGTTCTTGCGGTAGCTGGGATCGAGCTTCAGCGACAGCTCGAGGATGAAGTCCGCGTTGATGCCGGAGCCGCTCGAGCCGGTGTGGAGCTTCTCCAGCTGCCCCCAGGTGCGCGACGCATCGGCGGTCGCGGCCAGGGTGTAGTCGAGGATGCCTCTCACCTGGCCGTCCTCGCCGGTGCCGGCGATGAACGCCGCGGCCTCGGTGATGCCGAAGGCCCGGGCGATGGCGCCCATGATGTAGTTCTCCATATTCCACGCGGAGTCGTTCGCGAGGAAGGTGGACACCGTGATGACCGACGAGAGCGCGCCTCCGGGGAGGGTCGCGACCTTCACCACCGGGACGGTCTTATCCTGCCGGGCGTCGGCCTCGACGCGCCACTCCGCGCCGGGCAGCGTCGTCGCGATCGGCACCTGCACCGGCTGGCCGGTCCGCATGACGGTGGCCAACTGCCGGACGGCGCCGAAGTCCTTCTGGACCTCCCGGATCTGGTCCGACACCACCGTCGGCACGGTGGCGATCCCGTCGTCGGCGCCGCCTCCCACGGTCATCGCCGCGGCGTTGCTGATGCGCGTCCCGCTGCGCACGAAGTCCCCGAAGGACTTCACGTCGGGCGCGCTGATGTTGGTGATGGCGCCCGGCCCGGTCTTCCGGGCCTGCGGCGTGCCCAGCTGCGCGGTCGCGTTCTCCATCCGCTCGCGACGCTGGACCTCGGCGGTCAGGGACTCGTACTTCGACAGGCTCGTGTCGATGACGATCTGCTCTCTGGCGGTGAGGGACCGGCCGGCCCGGTCTGCGGACTGCTGGACCTCGTTGGCTTCGTTGACGAGACGGACGATCTCCGACTTGGTTTCTGCGATGGTCATGGCGGAATCTCCAATGCTGCGACGAAGGCGCGACGCGGCTATTCCCGTCGACTGCACTTCGCGTGAACTGCGTTGCCGCGGCTTGCCGCGGTGACGGGCGCCGGGCTTGCCCGGTCCGTCGATTCTGCGGTGCTGCACTTCCCGGGCTTGCCCGGTCCTACCCGGGGAGATGGGCCGGGCTGATGACTCGCCCGGGGTCCTCGGTCCTGCAGTCCCATTGTGTGGTCGAATTGCCGCAATCTCTATCGGTCCGTGAACTCGTCGTCGGGGTCGAGGTCGGCCGACTTCGCGGCCTGGAGGGGCGACACGGCGCGACGCGCCACCGGGTTCATGCCCAGCTGGGCCATCAGCCGGTTGGAGAGGGAGAGCAGCGCGGTCAGCGTCGCGGCCGACGTGTCCGGATCGCCCAGCGCCCGGTCGACCCGCGCCCGGAGCCGGGCGAGGTCCCCCACGGCCAGGAGGTCGAGCGCCCCGATCGTCCCCGTCGGCAACAGCGCCTTCCCGAGCGCCCGCCACGCCAGCCGCTCCGGATCGGTGAACCCCCTCGGCGCCGCCGGCCACCGGGTCAGCGCCTCGCCCGTGACCGATGGCAGGGACCGGTCCGGCCGGAAGGTCCCCCGGGTCCTCTTCACCTCGTCCGGTACACGGTTCTTCACGCCTCGCATCGTTCCCCCTCGGGGCCCGCGGCCCCCCTACCAGCGCCCAACTGCATCGACTCGCCGGCCACCTGCCGGCAGCACCCACCCACCCGTTGGCACCCGCTGGCACCTGCTGGCGACCCGCGGTATGTGACGGCACGGCAAGATGGCGGGCGGACGGGTTCCTGCGTTCTTATCCACACTAATTGGCCCCCCCCCCACGCCCTGCTCACGCCGCGTCCCTCGGGCCCGTCCCGTCTGAACACGTCTGGGAGTAGCAGGCTAGGGCGCTGGCGATCGTGCGCACCCCGACTGTGAGGTCGGAGGGGAGGGCGTACCTCATGCCGTCCAGGGCGATCCTGGTTCGTTTGGCGAGCATCGCCAGGTCGAGGATGGGCAGCACCTCGGCGCCGCACCGGCGGCAACGGCGGGGACGGTTGGCGGTGGCGGTCATGGTGTCGTCTCGGGCAGGAGAGAAGGGGGCGAACCGGTAACAGAAGGGCTGTCACGGCTTCGGGGTTTTGGGGTGAAGGGGTATGGGGGCCGTGGGTGTGCGCCGAAGAGCGGCACACCACGGGACCCGTAAGGTGTGTTTCTTGGTTCGGACCGGTTCCGGCGGATGGGTGCGAAGTGGTTACGTTCACGTCGTCACCGGTTCGTACGGGTTTGCACCGGTTCGGTTCTCGGTAGCCTTCACCTCTCGCCAGGCGAGTACCTCTTGCCACCCCGGGACGGTCGCCAGGCGGCCTTCACCCCCGCCCTTGGCCTTCTCGCCGGTGCGGCGGAGCACCTTCCGCTCGATGGCGGCCAGGATGAGGCGGGGGATGTCGCGGGTACCGACTCCGATGTCCTTGTTGTGGTCGCGCAACTTCGTCTTGGTAACCGTCTCGTTAGCCGCTTGGAGTCGCTCCACGAGGGCGCAGAGGGCCTCCAGGCTCGCCGGCGTGGGGAACGAGGTGTCGGCCACCCGGTGCCCGTCGTGTTCCTCCTCGGTCTCGGCCACGAAGCGGAGCCCGGTGCGGGTGTGCCAGCGGAAGGCGGTGGTGACGCCGGTTCGCCCGGTGCGGTTCTTGTCGAACGTGAGAGTGACGGGGCGCACGCCGTCCGGGTCGGGTTCGCCGGCTTCCAGCACGAGGGCCAGGTCACACCGGTGGAGGAGCTGCATGGTGCCCCGGAAGACGGCCGCGGCGGTCCCGCCGGTGTTGCCGTTGCCGGCCGAGACGGCGCTGGTTTTGTTCGTCTCGGCGGTGAAGGCGCAGATCCACCGGCGGCGGTCGGCCAGCTCGTCGAGTAGGGCGGTCAGCTCCCCGAGAGTCTCCACCTCGCTCCGGCCGTCGAGAGGGAGGAAGGAGTTTACGGGGTCGATGGCCAGGACGGGCACGATCTCCCGGCCGGGATACTGGGCCGCGATCTCCTCTACCCAGGTCGAGACGGCGGCCTCCGCGGCGCGCACGAACGAGGGGCCGGCGCAACTCCCGGCCCGGGTGTACCTCTGCCAGGCGGCGAGGCGGTGATAGGTCCCGGCCGGCTGCATGAGGGTGGCCGCTCGGTTGAACTGGTCATCTACCCACGCCCACTTGTGCCAGCGTCGCGCGCTCCGGCCCGCGGCGAAGACGGTGCCCGAAACGTCCAGAAGGCGCCCCAGGGTCCGCACCTCCAGGTCGTCGGCGGCCATCTCGGAGAAGATCGCCACCGGCGTAAGCGGCACGGTGGCCTCGGGGTCGTCGGCGGCGATGGCGCTGCGAAGCGCCAGGCCGTCGAGGGCCTGCATGAGGAGCGCGGTCTTGCCGGCGCCCGTTCCAGCGGCGCCGATGCCGACAAGGCTCCCAGGCGCGAGCCCTCCACCGGTGGTTTTGTCGAACATCTCGCCCATGCCGTGGCCCTCGGGCAGGTCGGCCAGGGGCACGAACTGGAGGTGCTCACGCTCGCGGAGGCGGGCGACGCTGCACGGCCTCGGGGTGAGTAGCGCGCGCCAGTCCGGGCCTTGGTCGTCGTCGTGGGAGTGGGGCGCCGCCTCGAGCATCTCGCGGTAGGGCCGGGCCTCGATCCCCATGATCGACGCGATCGCGTCGAGGGGGAGCACGTCGCGGAGCACGCCGGGCACGGCGCCACGGTCGCGGATCGCCTCCAGCGCGCGGCGCGCGGCCGGGCAGAGGGCCCCGTTGCCGGGGAGCCCCAACTCCCGAAGGTCATGGGGAAACTGCCACCCCGCGGCCACCCACTCCATGTCACGTCTGGTCACGTCGTTCACGCGGCACCTCGGGCGCGGTAGGCGCGCTGCCGGCAGGCGTTGGAGCAGTAGGCGCGATCGCGGCGAGTCTCGACCCCGGGCCCGTACTTCACGTTTCCCAGGTAGGCCCAGTTCCCCACGCCGCTTGCGCCGAGACACACGCCACACTCCTCGCACGCGTTGTGGTCGGTGGAGTGGCACGACGCGCAATGGACCGAGACCCACCGTTCGTTACAGCTGGGACACGTGTCCCAGGCGTAACGCTCCCTGTCCGCCCACCGGGCAGCGACCTGCTCTTTCAGCCGGCGTCGGACGATCATCTCGGCCGCGCTGCACGTATTCTCTTCCGTCCGGCCCAGCGCCCCGATCAACCTCACTCGCTCCTTCTCGGTGGCCGCCAGCTCCTCGGGAGGGATTCCCTCACTCTCGATCTCGGCTCGAAGGCGTTCCAGTTGCTCATCCCGGAGCACCATCCGTTGCCGGTGTGCCTCTCTCGCCTTGGCCCTCGCCGCGTTACGGCTTGGACTCGGAGTCCCAGGTGTAACTGCTGTCTCGCCCATCCCGCCCTCCGGTCTCGGTGCTGCTACTGCTTGAGGTGCGTACTCGCGTCGTCGCAGGCCGCGGCCAGGTCGAGGGACATCTCGCGCAGCGCGAGGAACGCGCCGAGCGCCTGGCCGAGCAGGAAGTGCCGGTCGATGGAGTCGTCGGGGAACTTCTGCGCCTCGGCCTGCGCGTGCCTGATGAAGTCCAACAGCCGGACGCGGGTGGGGTTCGGGTCGACGGGGATCGGGTCGGAGTCGGTCACGGGCGCCTCGGCGTGATGGTGGGGATTGCTGCCCAACTAGGACGGGTCCAGGGGAGCGGCGTCGGTCGGAGCTCGACGGTCCCGTCGGGTAGCACATGCAACTCGCCGTGTTCGGTCACGAGCCACGCGCCGGCCGAGAAGGGCTGGCCGTAGACCAGGCCGAAGGCGTCCGCCGCCCGACGCTGCGGCACCACCAGGTCGAGGGGCTTCACCACGGCGTCACCTCGATCGCGTTGGCGAGTTTGCGATAGCCGGCGCCGACCGCTGCGAAGGTTTCGGCGGCGTTGCGCAGCTCGTCCGCGGCGAAGATGTTGTTACCCTCCGAAAGCAGGTGTGGGGGCGCCTCTACACCTGCTTTCCCGGCGCTCACGGCCCTCCGGGCGGCATTCACGTAGAGCGCGGCTTGCTGCAGCTGCGCCTCGACGCGCTCGTTCAGGTCGATGATCTCGGTGGTCACAGGGTCCTCAGGTCGAGACGGAGAAGGGCGTCTGGGTCGATGACGCCGGGGCCGCGGGCCTTGCGCGCCCGGGGCTGGCGCCCGGTGGGGGTGAGTCCTTCGCGGGCGATGCGCTCCACCTCGGAGCGCGGGATCCTCACGCGGCCGCGCCCGGGATTGCCGAGCCAAGGTACCCACCGGACGCGACCCTGCCGGATGAGGTCGGCCATGCTGCCGTGGCGCATCCCCAACTCGTTCTCGGCGCGGTGGGGAGAGACCAGCGCCGCCGGTGGACGGGGCGCCCTCACGGCTCCAGCCCCTGGCCCCACGGGAGCAACTCCTCGGGGGGCACGCCCAGGACGGGCGCGATGGCGAGCGCCGTGCGCGAGGAGATCACCCCGGCCTCGGCATAGCGGATGGTGGTGGTGGAGATGCCCGATTCACGCGCCAGCGCGGCCCGGGGGATCCCGAGAGCCTCGCGGAGCGGGCGGATACTGATGGGCCGACGGCGTATGGGCTTCATGTCCGGGAGGCTAGGACCGGACCTGCACCGCACGGGTGCGTGGGGTGCAATTTAGTCTACCGGAGGCCTCCCGGCAGCGTGCGCCGGACCTCCTGCACGAGGTTCCGGCCGTACCCCTGGTCGACGATCTCCTTCACGCCCCACCCTGCGCGAAGTAGGCGCGCAACGGCCTTTCGGCGCGTCGCTGAGTCAGCCGCCCGCTTCGCCTTCATGGGCGCGATGACCTTGCTCGCCTGGGTCCGGTTGCGCTCGGCGGCCCTGCCGGCGGCCCGCCCTGCAGCTGCGCCCGCGGCCACGAGGTCGAGGGGCGAGCGGCCCGGCGCCAGGTCGAGGGCGCCGCCCACCTTGCCCACGGCCAGGAGCCGCTCAGGAGTGAAGAGGGCCTCGGCCTGGTACGCGACGCGGGCCCACTCTCGCAGGCGCTTCGCCGGTCGGTCCTTCGTGTTACCGTTCGCCATGTCGTGCCCACCTCCAGAGGGCTCGGCATCGGGGCGGTGCCGTTTGCGCGGCGCCGCCCTACTTCGTTCAGAGTCTCTCTCGCGTCCCTGTCATGCGAGTGTCGGAATCTTCGGGACGGTGGCGAGCGTCGCGTAGAACTTCTTCGTCGTCGCCGGCGACTTGTGCCCCAGGAACGCGGACACGGCCGCGGGGTCGGCGCCCTGTTCAAAGGCCCACGTTGCGACGCTGTGCCGGAAGTGACTCGGCGCGAAGAAGGTGATCCCGTTCGTCCCATCGGGATTCTTCACCGCGGCGCACGCGGACTTGATCGCCTTGTAGAGCTTCGACTCCGAGAACTCCCCCCGGGCCCGGACGCGCTTCGCGGCTTCGAGAACTTCGGCGCTCACCGCGGTCCGGTGGGTGTCGCCGCTCTTGTGCATCGGGCAAACGAGCACGCCCACGGCGCCGGTGTCCACGCGCGTCGCGGCAGGTAGGGCCTCGATGGTGCCGCTCACGGCGAAGCGGCCCAGCTCGGTCAGGTGCCAGCCGGTGCCGGCCAGGACCGTGAGCAGGTCGGGCCACGGTCCGGTGAGATGCTCACGCACGAGGAGGTAATGGGCCTTCGGGATGACCTTCGACTTCGTCCGCTGGGCCGGCTTCGACTGTTGCGCGGAGAGCGTCCCGAAGGTCGGATCCTCGCTGGCGGCAATCAGGTGCCGCACCTTGCGGAGCCAACCGTAGAGCGACTTCAGCACCCGGATCTTCTGGTTGCGGCCGTCGACGCCCTCCAGGGCCGGCAGGATGTGATCGAGGAGTCGGGCGCGTCGGAGGTTCGTGGCGCCGAGCTGCTTCTGCCACCATGCGATTGCGCGGCGCTGGTTCTCGACCCACTTGATGGTGTTGCCCTTGTCGTTCTTCGACCAGCCGAGAAACTCCTCCGACAAGTCGTTGTCGAGGAACACGGGTGCGGTGCTCGGGTCGCCACCGGGCCGGTAACCCTCGGGGTCCTTCTCGAACTTCGCCCACTCGGACAGGGCAGCGTCGAGGGTGTGCTTCCGGGTGCTCACCTCGAACCGGTGGTTGCCGATCTGCTTGCGGATGACGTACACCGGCCGCCCCTTGGCATCGGTGCGGACGCGCCCGCCGCGCTGCTCCCACGCCTCGCGGTCCTGCTTCGGGACGATCCTCGCCATGGACTACCTCCCCGGCTCGCCCCCGGAGTGAAGTGGGGTACGGGTGGGGTATGACTACCGGATGCCGGCGACGCGTTCAAGGAGGGTGGCGTAACTGCCTGATTTTATAGGGCCGCCCGGGGTCGAACCGGGACGCCGCCTTCGCGGCAGCGGATTTTAAGTC
>CAIVAR010000174.1 GCA_903904005.1 uncultured Anaeromyxobacter sp. | reverse complement strand
AGGATGATGCCGGCCCCGGCGATGAACCCGATCATGCTCGTCGCGGTGAAGAACGTCCCGATGAGCCCGTGCGCCGGCAGGATGCCGATGAGCGAGAGCGGGATGGGCACGAGGATGACGAGCGGGACGAGGAAGCTCTCGAACCAGCCCACCACGAGCACGTAGATGAGGACGAGCACCGCGGCGAAGGCGAGCCCCAGGTCGCGGAAGACCTCGAGGGTGATGTGCCACTCGCCGTCCCACTTGATGACGGGCTGCTCCGTCTGCTGGGGGTGCGAGAGTCCCAGGCGCGGCACCGTCTCCCCGCCGGCGCTGCGGAGCGCGTCGAGCTTCCGGTTCAGCGCCGCCAGCGCGTAGACGGGGCTCTCGATGGCGCCCGCCAGGTCCCCGAAGACGTAGGAGACCGGCATGAGGTTCTCGTGGAAGATGGCGGCCTCCTCGCTCCCCTCCTCCTGCCGGACGAGCTCGGAGAGCGGGACGGGCCCGCGCATCCCGGGGACGGTGAGCTGCAGGAGCTGCCCCGCCTGGGCGCGCTGGGCCGGCGAGAGCTGCAGCACCATGGGAACGAGCTGGCCGCCGCGACCGGCCCGGAAGGTCCCGAGCTGCGCGCCGTACCCGGCGGCGGCGAGGGTCTGGACCACGGCCACCGTCGAGACGCCGTGCAGGGAGGCCTTCTCGCGGTCCACGATGAGGAGGAGCCGGGGCGCGGTGGGGTTGAGCGTGGAATCGACGTCGACCACACCCTCGGTCGAGAGGAAGGCCTCCCGGACCTGGCCGGCGAGGCGGGCCCGCTCGGACGCGCTCGGGCCGTAGACCTGCGCCACGATGGTGTCGAGCACCGGCGGTCCGGGCGGGATCTCCACGAGCTTCAGGCGGGCCCCGGCGGGACGCGTGATGGCCTCGAGGGCGGGACGGATGCGCATCACGACGGCGTGGCTCTGGGCCTTGCGCTTCCCCTTCGGCACCAGCGTCACCTGGATGTCGACCTGCTCCGCCGAGATGCGCAGGAAGCTGTGCCGGACCATGCCGACGAAGGTGAAGGGCGCGGCGACCCCCGCGTACACCTGGACGTCCTTGACCTCCGGCTCCTCGAGGACCCTCCGGGCGACTGCCTGCCCGACGGCGAGCGCGTTCTCCCGGGGCGTTCCGGCCGGCAGGTCGAGCTGCACCTGGAACTCGCTCTTGTTGTCGAAGGGAAGCATCTTCACCTTCACCGCCCCGAAGCCCACCAGCGCACCCGCACCGGCGAGCAGGACCAGCATCGCGGCCAGGAAGAGCCAGCGCGCGCCGGCCGATCCCAGCAGCCAGCGGGTGATCCTCCGGTGGGCGCGGGTCGACCAGGTCTCGGGTGCGCTCTCGGGGTGCGCCGACGGGTCGTCGCCGACCGGCTCCGGAGCGTCGCGCGCCGGGTCGGCGGGGTGGAGCCCGGTCTCGTCCACCTCGGGCAGGTGGGCCTCCTTGCGGAAGACCTTCATGGCCATCCAGGGGCTCACCACGAAGGCGATGGCCAGCGAGAAGATCATCGCCAGGCTGGCGCCGATGGGGATGGGGCGCATGTACGGGCCCATGAGCCCGCGAACGAAGGCCATCGGCAGGATGGCGGCGATGACGGCGAAGGTGGCGAGGATGGTGGGGTTGCCGACCTCGTCCACCGCCTCGACGACGATCCGCGCGAAGGAGCGGCGCGGGCCGGGCAGGTAGAGGTGCCGGTGGATGTTCTCGACGACCACGATGGCGTCGTCGACGAGGATCCCGATCGAGAAGATGAGGGCGAAGAGGGTGACGCGGTTCAGCGTGTAGCCGAGCAGGTAGGTGAGGAGCAGCGTGAGGGCCAGCGTGACCGGAACCGCCACGGCGACCACCAGGGCCGACCGCCACCCCATGGCGAGCAGGATGAGCGCGATCACCGAGAGGGTCGCGATGAGCAGGTGCTCGATGAGCTCGTTCGACTTGTCCCCGGCGGTCTCGCCGTAGTTCCGGGTCGTGGAGACCACGACGTCGGCCGGGATGAGCGTGCCGCGCAGGGCCTTCACCTTGTCGGCCACGCGCTCGGCGAGCTCGGTGGCGTTCGTACCGGCACGCTTCGCCACCACGATGGTCACCGCCGGCTCGAACCCCTCCCCTCCCCGCGATGCGGTGAGGACCACGGGCGGCTCGGGCTCGGGGCCGTCGGTCACCCGGGCCACGTCCTCCAGGTAGATGGGGCGCTGGCCCCGGGTGGCGACGACCGTGCGGCGGAGCTCGGTGGCGGCGAGCACCTGCCCGCGGGCCTCGACCACGAGCCGCTGGTTGCCGTCCACGAGGGCCCCGGCGGGGAGCTGCACGCTGGCGCTGCGCAGCGCCGGCTCGATCTCGGCGATGGAGACGCCCAGCGTCCGCATGCGGGCGGGGTCCGGCTCGATGCGGACGGTGCGGCGGGCGCCGCCGAGGACGCCCACGTTGGCGGTGAGGGGGACGCCGGCGATCTCCCGGGCCACCTCGTCGGCCAGCTTGCGCAGCTCGCCGGCGGGGAGGGAGGGGCCGTGGAGCGTCAAGGTGAGGAACGGCACGTCGTCGATGGAGAGGAGCCGGACGACCGGCTGCATGGCACCGGAGGGGAGCAACTCCGGGTGGGCCTGGAGCTCCTGGCTGACCTTCACCAGGCTCGCCTCCAGCGGCTCGTTCACCTTGAACCGGACCGTGAACATGGCCGCGTTCGGGACGCTCGTGCTGTAGAGGTACTCCACCCCGGTGAGCCCCCAGAGGCGCCGCTCGAGCGGCGTGGTGAGCTGTGCCTCCACCTCCGCCGGCGTGGCGCCGGGGTAGCCGACGATGACGTCGACCATGGGGACGATGATCTGCGGCTCCTCCTCGCGGGGCGTGAGCGCCACCGCAGCGAGCCCGAGCACGATCGACGCCACAACGATGAGCGGCGTCAGCTTGGAGCGAAGGAAGCCCTTCGCCACCCGGCCGGCGAGCCCCAGGCGCCTCCCGGCCTGCCCGTTACCCTCCACGGATCACCTCGACCCGCTGGCCGTCGCGGAGGGCGCCGGGAAGATCGATGACGGCCTCGCCCGGCTCGAGCCCGGCACGGACCGGGACGCGATCGCCGGCCGGCTCGCCCAGCGCCACCCAGCGCAGGACCGCCTTGCCGTCCTGGGCCACGAAGACGCCCGTCAGGTCCCCGCGCTCGACGAGCGCGGAGCGTGGAATCCACGCCGACCGGGACGCGGCCGCCCCCGGGATTTCCAGGCGCGCGAACGCGCCGCTGCGGAGCGCCTGGCCGGTCCCGAGCACCCGTGCCCGCAAGGTGCGCCGGTGGGTCAGCGCGTCGCCGCCCTGAGTGAGTGCGGTGATCTCGGCCTCGCCGGTCACGCCGTCCGCTGCGAACCGGGCGCGTTGCCCGATCTTGAGCCCCTGCGCCTCCGGCTCGGACAGGGTCGCCTGGAGTTCCAGGGCACCGCCTTCCAGGTCGAGGATGGGCTGGCCCGGGCCGACCAGGTCGCCCGCGTTCACGCGACGGGCCTGGACGGTGCCGGCGAAGGGGGCGCGCAGCTGGGCGTAGGCGAGCGTGGCCCTCGCCCCGGCGACGGCGGCCGCCGCCTGGGCGCGCTGGGCCTGCGCCTGCTCCAGCTCGACGGGTGTCGCGGCGCGGGTGGCCACGAGCTCGGTGATGCGCCGCTCGTAGGCCGTCGTGGCCTGGAGCGCGGTCTCCGCGGCGACGAGCTGACCGCGCACGTCGGCGTCGGAGAGCCGGACGAGCAGCTGCCCCTGCGTCACCTTCGATCCCTCATCGACGAGCACCTCGAGCACCGTGGCCGAGATTCGCGTGGAGAGGGTCGCGCTGCGGGCGGCGGCGAGCCGGGCGGCGACCCAGGCGCCCCCACCGGGCCCTTCGGTCTTCGCCAGACGGACCTGGACGGGCGCGTCCCCCTGGCCGGCGGCGGGCGTCTCGGCCGCCGCGGCGAGCATCGGGGACGACGAGAGGGCGAATGCCGCAGCGAGGCGGAGGCTGAGATTCCTGTAGGTCTTCACGACTGGACTCCTTCCACGGGTAGGCCCATCGCGAGCTCGAGCTGCGCGCGGGCGATTCGGGTTTCGAAGAGGCTGCGGAGCAGGAGCGTCCGGGCCCCCGCCAGTGCGGACTCGGCGTCGAGGACGTCCGAGAGCGGAAGGAGCCCCTGCCGGTAGCGCGCCTGGCGAAGGGTGCGGGCCGACTCCGATGCGGTCACCGCCTCGCGCGCCGCGCGGACCCGGGCAGCGGCGGTGGCCACCGCCTGCCGGGCCTCCTCCACCTCCCGGGTCGCCTGGACCTCTTGCCAGCGCGCGGCAGAGGCCGCAGCCGCCGACCGCGCCTCGGCCGCATCCATCCCGCCGAGGCTCGAAGCGCCGAACTCCCATCGGACCACCAGCGCCGCCGACCACCAGGTGGCGCCCTGGCTCCAGGAGGAACGGAGGGTGTCGACCCCTGCCTGGGCGAAGACCGACGGAAGGAGCGAGCCCTTCGAGACCCCCACGAACGCGTCGGCGGCCTGGGCACGCAGGCGGGCGGCCGTGACGTCCGGGCGGCCGTCCGGTCCGGCCGGGCTCCCAGCTTCGAGGGTGGCGACCGGCACCGGCGGCAGCGCCAGGGCGGGCTCCACCGGCGTGGCGAGTGTCGACTTCGACGGGTCGATCCCGGTCAGCATGGCGAGCGCCGAGCGGGCCGAGGAGAGCTGCTGGAGGACCGCGGCCCGCTCCGCCTCGGCCTGGGCTCGGAAGGCGACGGCGCGGGCGAGGTCGGCGTCGAGCACGAGCCCCTGCTTGTTGCGCTCGCCGACGAACCGCTCGGTCTCCCTGGCCTGCTCGAGCACGTCGTCCGCGTACCGGACTCCCTGCTGCGCGACCTGGACGCCGAAGTAGGCCTGCACGACCGCGAGCGCCATCTCCTCCCGGCGGCGGGCCTGCGTGCTCGCCTCCGCGTCGGCCTGAGCCTCTGCGGCATGCTGGCCGGCCAGGATTCGCCCGCCCATCCAGATGGGCACGACGATCCCGGCACCGAGGCCGATGCCCGTCACCGCGGCGGGGTTGTTCAGGGTGGCGGGGTTGAAGTCCTCGAGGGTGATCCGCGCCTGGTCGAGCTTGACGCCGAAGACGCCGACCGGCTCGCTCGTCCCGATGCCCTTGGCGGTCACCGACAGGGTGGGCCAGTGACCGTCGCGCGCAGCCCGGGCATCCGCCCGGGCTGCCGTGGCCAGGTGGGCGCCGGCGGCGAGCCCCGGGTTCTCCCGCCAGGCCGACCGGATGGCGTCCTCGATGCGGACGGGGTCGGCGGCGGTGGCCGGGGACGAGGAAAGGAAGGCGACGAGGGCGAGCGCGGCGACGAAGCGGATGGGGGTCACGGGAACCAAGAGCCGGACCTGACCGGTCGGGTTCGAAGAAACCCTGAATCGGGTCCCGGCCGGGGGGCTCCAAGGGGAAGAACGGCCGTTGCCCTCCTCACCCCACGCGGAGAATGCCCATGACGCTCCCCCTGCCCCGTCAGGCTCGCCTGCTCGTCCTCGCCACCCTGGCCGCCCTCGCGGCGCCGGCGCTCGCCGACGCCCCCCGGGCCCCTGCATCCCTCCCCCGCATCGTCTTCTTCATGAACCCGAACGGCGCGCCCTGCCAGATGCAGGACCGTATCCTCCTGGAGATGGCGCCGGAGCTGAAGGGGAAGGCCGAGGTGGTCTACCTGAAAACCACCGTGCCGGCCGACATCGCAAAGTTCCAGCAGTACGGGATCCGTTCACTGCCGACGCTGGTCGTCACGGATGCCTCCGGCAAGGAGATCCGCCGGGCGACGCCCGGCATCCAGTCGGCGGCCCAGGTTCGCCAGCTTCGTCCTCATGGGGGTGGTGACGAGCCTCTTCGGAGGCGCTATCGGCCCGGCCCTCCCCTACCTCGAGAAGGCCTTCGGCGTCATGATCGTCGCCTTCGGCCTCCTCCTCCTCGCCGACGTCAACCTCTTCAAGAGGTTCACCTGGGTGAACCGGATCCAGGCGGGCGGACGCGGGCGCTGGTCGGGCCTCCTGCTCGGCCTCACCCTGGGGCTCGTCTGGATCCCCTGCGTGGGCCCGATGCTCTCGGGCGTGCTCGCGCTGGTGGCCGCGAAGGGGTCGCTGGGGACCGGCGTCGTCCTGCTCCTCGTCTACTCCCTCGGCTTCGCGGTCCCCATGCTGGCCGTGGGCTACGGATCCCAGGCGCTCCGGCAGCGGGTCCGGCTGGTGTCGTCCCACCCCGTCGCGATCCGCTGGGCCTCGGGCCTCCTGCTCGTGGCCTTCGGCGCCGTCATCCTGACCCAGGGAATGCTCTTCGCCGGGATGTGAGCCCCCCGCCGGGATCCCCGCGACACATCGCCGCAGGCTTCAACGAATCACATGCCGCAGGGTGAAGTGAGCCATCCAGGTCCACCTTCCTGCCGAACGGAGACACCACATGAAGAAGCTCTCGCTGCTCGCGCTGCTCCTCGCCCCCGCCCTGGCCCTCGCCCAGGGTGGCCCGCCTCCGGGCAAGGGTCCGGGGGCCATGCGCCTCTTCGACGCCGCCACCGTCGTCACCGTGACCGGCACGGTCACCGGGGAGACGCGGGTCGACCGGGGGATGGGCCACTCGGGCGTCCACCTGCTCGTGAAGACGGCCGACGGGGAGATCCCCGTCCACCTCGGCCCCGACTCCTGGGTCGACAAGCAGACGGTGAAGTTCGCCAAGGGGGACGACGTCACCGTGAAGGGGTCGAAGATCACCTTCGAGGCGAAGCCGGCCATCCTTGCGGTGACCGTCACGAAGGGCGGCGCGACGCTCGTCGTCCGGGACGCCCAGGGCAACCCGGCCTGGTCGGGACAGGGCCCCGGCCCCGGCCCGAAGTAGCGGCTACCCGCAGCCGCCCTTCACGGCGGCCTTCGACTTGAGCTTCACCCGCTTCGTGTAGGCGTGGGCCGGCCAGGTGCGCGCATGGTGCGTGCTCCCGTGCCCGTCCGCCGCCGCCTCCCCGCAGGGGGAACGGAACGACGGGGAGCTGCCCAACTCCGGCCACGCCGCGGGCTGGGTGCTCCCGGTGGCGTACCGGAACCGCCAGGCCGGCGCGTCACCGGCCTCGGCCTTGCCGATCCGGTCGGCCACGCATGCCTCGACGGGGTACCGCTCCAGCCACCGGTTCACCCCCCCGTCGACCACGTAGACGTTGGGCACCCCGAGCGCGGTGAGCTGGCGCCACGCCCGAAGCGCCTCGGCCTCGCCGTTCCCGATCAGGAAGGTGACGGTGGTGGGCGGCTGGTCGAGCAGGGGCTTCAGCCGCTCCGGGGACTCCAGCTCGGCGAGGGTGGCGCGCCGCGATCCGCCCACGTGGAAGAGGTTGAAGTCCCGCTCGTCGCGGAGGTCGACGAGGACGACCTGCACGCCGATGTCCTTCCTGAGGGCCACCACCTCGGCCGGGTCGACGAAGATCTCCCGCTCCGCAACCGCCTTCTTCACCGCCGGCCCCATGCGGGCGAACTTCGCCTCGGGGTCCGGCTGGCCGCGGACGACGAGGAAGAGGCTCGCGGCGACGAGCGCCCCGGCGAGGACCTGCCAGCCGCGTCCCGGCCCCTTCACGACCTCCGCCCACGGGCGCTTCTGGCCAAAGTGCTGCTGGGCCAGGTCGCCGGCCCAGAAGAGGGCCACCGCCATGACCACGACGAGGAGGACGGTGACGCCCAGCGGAAGGCCGAGCCACTCGGGCAGCGTGAAGCGCCCCATGTACGAGGAGAGCCAGAATCCCTGGATGCTCCCGACGGTCTCCCCGAAGAGCCAGACCCCGCCGAGCGCACCGAGGAGGAAGAAGATCCCGTCCACCTTGAGCGTCGAGGCCGCCACGATCGAGGTCCCGGGGCAGAAGCCACCGATCACGAAGCCGACGCCCATGATCAGGCCGCCGACGATGCCGGGCCAGAGGTAGGTGGGGTTCACGAAGACCCGGCTCATGTCGAGCAGGCCGAACGACGTGGCCAGGGCGACGAGGACCGCCGCGACGGCGATCCCCGTGAACATCACCTTCAGGACGGTCATGTCCTGGAAGTAGAACTGCCCGGCCAGCTTGCGGGTGTCGCCGAAGCCGCCCATCTCCAGGGCGGCGCCGAAGCCGAAGCCGATGGCTCCGAACACGAGGGCATAGGCGACGGGACCGAGGGATGCAGCGAGGTCGAAGGGTGCCATGTGCGTCTCCCGGTGAAGATCAGATCCAGAGGCGGCGGAGGAACCAGGCCACCGCGTAGGCGCTCGCGAAGACCGCCATCGCGAACGCCCAGCTGCCCACCGAGAGCACCGCACCCCCGGAGAGGGCCTGGCCCGACGTGCATCCGCGGGCCAGGCGCGCCCCGTAGCCCATGATGAGGCCACCCAGGAGCGCGAATCCCCAGCGGGCGTGGACGGAGATGCGCGGCCCCTTGCGGGTCTCGAGCTTCACGCGCCGGTTCCAGAGCCCCGAGACGAAGCCGCCGAGCACCGTCCCGACGAGCATGTAGATGGAGTAGTGGGCCCAGGGGCTCCGCGCGCCTCCGGCCATCTCGGCGAAGTAGGCGACGCGGTCCACGTGGCCCGGTGCGACCAGGTCGAGGACGCCGGTCTGGACCCGGCTCATGGCCGCCGACGCGCCCAGCCCGCCGCCGGTGACGTAGAGGCTCAGGAAGAGCACGACCCCGAGCAACGTGCCGGCGACGTAGGGATTGACGTACGGGCGGGGTTCACGGCTCGTGCTCATCGCGCGGCTCCTTCCGGCCCGGCGTCGGGGACGTCGACGTGCTGGTAGCCGGTGATCATGGACTTCAGGTGGTCAGTGGGCGTGCGCCCCGTCGAGACCAGGTAGACGTGCAGCACGAAGAAGGTGAGGAACATCCAGGCGCCCAGGTTGTGGACGGGCGCCACGTGGTGGAGGCCGCCCACCGCGCTGGCGACCGCGGGCCACTTCCCCACCGCCCAGATGATCGCGCCGGTGACGATCTGGAGCGGGAAGAGGACGTTGAGGAGCGCCAGGTAGGTCATCTGCTGCAGGGGGTTGAGCTTCTGCCCGGCGGCGTTGCGGGGATGTGACTCGCCGTAGAAGATGCCCCGCGCCTGGTAGGTCATGTGCTCGAAGACACGGGCCACGAAGCCGTCGCCGTGCGGGATGAAGTTGCGGATGGCCGCGGTGGCGAGGTGGTAGAAGAGCGCGAGGAAGGCGTTCAGGACGAGGATCAGGGCGAAGGCGTTGTGGATCGCCACCGCGGTGGGAAGGCGCATCAGGCTCCAGTTCCCGGTCCCGTGGATCTCCAGGCCGGTGACGATGAGGGCCACGCCGCTCACCGCCATGGTCCAGTGCCAGAGCCGCTCGTAGCGGCCGAAGACGTACTCCCGTTCCCCCTCGGCGTGGGCGACTTGCCCCCGCCGGCGACGGAAGGCGTACCGCAGTCCGCCGTGGACGGTGACACCGAGCAGCACCGCCAGGAAGGCGAGGAAGCCGAACCGGTTCGTCCAGGCCTGGCGGGAATGGCCGAGCACGTGGAGGCCGCCGGGCGCGTCCTCCCGCTCCCGCCGGAGCACGAGGCCGCCACCGGTCGCCGGCGCGACCACGCCCGCGAGCGCGACGCGCGCCCCCTCGGGCGGCCGCGGCGCGATGCCGCCGGGGAGGAAGGAGGCGACGAGGTAGTCGTCGGAGAGGCGCGAGTCCTCGGCGTGGCAGGCGGCGCAGTCGCGGAGCGCGCGGTCGCGCGTGGAGATGCCGTGGGCGAGGGGGTGGGCGTCGAGGTTCCCCACCACCACCGGATCCCCGACGCCGAGCGACCGCAGGCGACCGGCGATGAGCTCGGTCTTCCACGTCGTGTCGAGCCGGAGCTCGGCCCCCTCGATCCGTCCGTCCCGGTCGGCGTCGAAGGCGGTCACCACCTCGGGCGCGTAGCCTGCCCCGTCGCGCCAGGCGCGGGCGACGGTCTCGAACGGGACGTCGACGCCGTCGAGGCGGGACGCCCAGCGGTAGCGGGTGACCAGGTTGACCGGGGCCACCCGGCGCACGCCGTCGGCCTCGACCCGCTCGACGAGGAGCGGACGCAGGGCACGGATCCGTGCGGTGTTCATCGTGTCCCCGGGAACCCGATCGACGTTCCGGTAGTGCACGGCGGGTCCACCCGCCGCGGTGACCACGGTGGCGTCCACCATCTCCGCGGCGGGCCCCATCGACCCGGCGGCG
This sequence comes from uncultured Anaeromyxobacter sp., assembly GCA_903904005.1. Lineage (GTDB taxonomy): Bacteria > Myxococcota > Myxococcia > Myxococcales > Anaeromyxobacteraceae > CAIOAK01. Next base: position 42,204 of record CAIVAR010000174.1, on the reverse strand, counting down.
TGGCAGGCGGCGCAGGAGAGCACGTCCATGTGCCGCTCCCGGTAGGGAAGGAAGGCGTGGGCCTTCATCGGATCGTGACAGGCGCGGCAGTCCTGCTCGGAGAGCCGGTGGTCGGGACGCACCAGGAACTCGGCCTGGGTCTGCCGGCGGGGGTCGGCGGTCAGGTACCGCAGCGGGCTCTGCTTGCCGTCGCTGCGCGCCGGGCTGTTGCGGGCATAGTGGCAGGCGACGCAGTCCACCAGCTTGGCGGCGTGCACGTCCCAGGGTGCGGCGAGCCCGTCCTTGCCCTCGAGGTCGAGGAAGGAGTCGGACATGCGCTGCGGGGCGACGACGGCCCCTTCACCCAGGGTGAGCGACCAGGTCCGCCCCGGCTCGGGCGGCCCCTCGAAGGCGGACGGGATCGCCACCGGGGCGCTCCCGTCCGAGACGAGGCCGTGACAGGCACCGCAGCTGCCGGCGCGGGGAGGACCGATCCGGATCGACTCCCGCTTCAGCTTGCCCTCGGCGTCCAGCCGGTCGGCGCGGATCTCGAGCCTGCCGCCGGCGACGTGGCACTGCACGCAGGTGGCCGCCGACCGGGGCGGCTTGTGGTCGGTGTGGGCCGCGATGTAGACGGCGTCGTGGCAGGCGCCGCAGGTCTTCGCGACGTCCATCGCCTCGGCGGTCCGGACCTTCTGGCCGGCGGCGTCGAGGGGAGCGAAGAGCGGGTGGATGGGGTTCACGCCCTGCTGGGCCGCCGCGGGCGCGGCGAGGAGGAGGGCGAGGAGGATCGCGATGTGCCGGTTCACTTGCGGCCTCCGGTCTTGATGGGGTCGGCCGCGTAGCCGAGTGCCTTCCAGTCCATGCGGGAGCGTTCGCCGTGACAGTCGGTGCAGGCGAGCGCCTTCTCCTTCGTCGAGACCATGTGGGAGAGGGGCCAGTGCATCTCGGTGGGGGCGAACCCGTACTTGCCGCTGTAGGGGATCTTCGAGGCCGCGGCGCCGAGCCGGAAGGCGCTGTCCCAGTCGAACGTGGTCCAGTAGCCGTCCTTCCCGCCCGTGACCGGGGGGAACAGGTAGTCGAATCCCGCGTCGTAGGGCTGCTTGCCGCGGTGGATCTTGAAGGGCCAGATCTTCGCCTTCGGGTCGTCGATGCCGCCCAGCGGCGGGTTGAGTTGCGTGACCTTCGTCGGGTCGATCTTGTCGCCGAGCAGGTAGCGCCCCACGGTGCCGTTGAACCAGCGGTACTCCGGCACGGCCCCCTGCTCGTAACCGAACTCCCCCTTGATCTTGAGGTAGCCGTGCGGGTCCTCCTTGCGCGCGGCGTCGCCGGCCTTGCTCCAGTCCCACCACGCCTTGGTGGGCAGCTTCCCGGCGAACTCTGGGATGTGGCAGGTCTGGCAGGCGACCGACTTCACGTGGGCGTCGACCCGGGCGTCGGCGTGCCGGTGGCCGGCGTGGCAGTCGGCGCAGGCCACGCCGTGGGAGTCCTCGACGCTGACCGAGAAGGCCTTGCCCTGGATCTGGTGATCGGGCGCCCGGTGGCAGTCCACGCAGAGGAAGCCGTGGCGGCCCATGTGGACGTCCTCCTCCTCGAAGGGATGGGCGAGCGACGAGTCGAGGTCGCCGTGCTTCACGCCCTGACCGCCTCCGCCGAAGGCGTGGCAGCCGAGGCAGTTCTCCCGCTGCGGCGTGCCGACCGATCGGGCCGCGGCCACGAGATCGGACTCCTTGGTGGGCAGCCCGTACATCCCCTTCACGTACGTTCCGCTCCGCTCGTGGCAGACGAGGCAATCGACGTTCTCCGCCTTCTGGAAGTCGAAGGAGTCGTCGGCCCAGCCGTAGCCGATGTGGCACTTCGTGCAGGACCGCTCGTTGCCCCGGTTCACCAGGCAGAAGTTGTTGAGCAGGTTCATCTTCCCGATGCGGGTCTTGCCGTCGTGGCCGGGGACGGCAACCTCGTCGCCCAGCCACTGCCAGTGCGAGCTCCGCATCACGTGGGCCGCGTCGGGGTGGCAGCCGAGGCAGGAGCGGGTCACGGCCTGGGGGCTCTCGAACTTCGCGGGGGTGACGGGCGCATGGTCGAAGTGGGGCCGGAGCTTCCGCGCGTAGGCGGGGGCCGGCGGCGGCGGCACGGGCGGACGCTGGATGGCAACCGCCACGCCCACCACCACCGCGATGGCAGCGACAAACGTCAGTCCGATGAGGAGATGCCTTTTCGTCACTGGGGGTCCATGGGGAGGTCGGGGAACGGCTCGTCGCTCGCATGGAGCCCTCTGCGTGGGTCGTGCCTGGAATCGGAACACGTGATTCCGGGCACTTGGCAGGATCGGCATGAAACACGAGAGGCAATGTGTTTCAATCAACCGAAACATTCCGTTTCATGAGGAGTGAAACATGACGTCGCGACGGCCCGAGACGGCGCCCCTGGCCTGCGCCCCGAGCTTGACCAACCAGGAACTGGCCTTCTCCGCGGTGAACGCCGCCTTCGGCTCGCTCGGCCGCATCTGCATGGCGCTCGATGCCGACTTCCGGATCCGCTACGCGTCGGACCTGCTCGTCCCCCTCCTCGGCGCGGAGGCCGCCTCCCAGGTCCGCGGGCTCTCGATCGAGTCCTTGCTCGGCTCGGAGCTCTTCGGGCTCGAGGGGCCGCTGCGCCAGGCCCTGCTCGCCGGCGAGAAGCGGGAGGGATGGCGCGCGATGTTCAGCGTGAAGGACGGCCCGGCACGCCTCATGTCGGTCTCGGTCGCACCGCTCGTCCCCGACCGTCTCGGCGTCTGCGACCCCTCCGCCACCTACCTCGTGGTCCTCCGCCCGGCCGACGAGTCGACGATGGAGGCGAGCGGCCCCATCGCCGGCTTCGGCCTCATCGCACGCTCCCCGGCCATGGCCCGGGTCTTCCGGATGATCGACGTGCTCCAGCACAGCGAGTCCACGGTGCTCGTGACCGGGGAGAGCGGGACCGGCAAGGAGGTCATCGCCCGGATCATCCACGCCCACTCCCCGCGGAAGGCCGGGCCGTTCCTGGCGGTGAACGCTGCCGCGCTGCCCGGCGAGCTCCTCGAGAGCGAGCTCTTCGGCCACGTCCGGGGGGCCTTCACCGGGGCCGTCCGCGACCGGGCCGGGCGCTTCGAGGCGGCCGAGGACGGGACGCTCTTCCTCGACGAGGTCGGCGACGTGCCGCTCCACCTCCAGGTGAAGCTCCTGCGCGTCCTCCAGGAGCACACCTTCGAGCGGGTCGGCGACAGCCAGACGCGACGGACCAACGCCCGGATCATCGCCGCGACCAACCGGAACCTGCGCCGGCTGGTCGCCGACGGCCGGTTCCGCGAGGACCTCTACTACCGGCTGCGGGTCTTCCCCATCGAGCTTCCCCCGCTGCGCAGCCGCCGCGAGGACATCGAGCCGATGGCCCGGCTCCTCCTGTCCCGCGTGGGCTCCCGGACGGGTCGTGCCCTGCGCCTCTCCCCGGAGGCCGTCCGCCTGCTCCTCTCCTACGAGTGGCCGGGGAACGTCCGCGAGCTCGAGAACGCGCTCGAGTTCGCCGCCACCGTCTGCCAGGGGCAGACCCTCCAGCCCGAGGACCTTCCCCCGGAGATCGCCCCGGCGACCTCGGCGGCGATGGCGGAGGAGGCGCCGGACGGCCGGGCCCGCACCCTGCCCCCTCCCGCGGCCGTCGACGACGTCGAGCTGCGCGCCGCGCTGGAGCAGAACCGCTGGAACCGGCTGGCCACGGCCCGCGCCCTCGGCGTGAGCCGGAGCACGCTCTGGCGCCGGATGCGCTCGGCCGGCATCGGCTGAACGGTTTCGTCGCGCCAGCGACACGCCCCGTGTCGCGACGTCGCGACGTTTCGTCGCACGGCGACGCGGGCGTCGCGCAACCTCCCGTATCGCCTGGCTCCCGTCCGCGGGCACGGCGCGCGCAGTGTTCCGGCGAAACCCCAGCGGGAGGAACCCTGTGAAATTTCACAAATGGTTAACCATGTCCGCGGCACTGGCCCTCGTCGTCGCCACGCCGGCACGGGCCACCAATGGCATGCGGATGATCGGCTTCGGACCGGTCCAGAACTCGATGGGCGGCGTGGGGGTGGGCGCCACCCTCGACTCGGCCAGCATCCTGTCCAACCCGGCGGGCATGTCGGAACTGGGCCTGCGGGTGGACTTCGGTGCCACCTACTTCTCCCCCAGCGTGAAGTACAGCGCGACCGAGTCCCCCGGTCTCGGGGGGATGGTCGTCAACCAGCCAGGCGTCACGTTCCAGAGCGACAAGGGAGCCTCCCCCATCCCCGCCTTCGGGATCGTCATCCCCATCGACGACCGGTGGACCTTCGGCATGGGCGCCTACGGCGTCGCCGGAATGGGCGTCGACTACGCGCAGAACCTCTACTCGAGCCCGACCTACACCGGCTACCAGCAGATGCGCTTCACGCCGGGCATCGCCTTCAAGCTGAACGACATGTTCTCCTTCGGCATCACCCTGAACGGGATGTGGGCCACCACCGAGTGGAACGTGGCGAGCAACTTCGGCCAGGCGCCCCACCTCGGGGGGTCGGCCTTCGGCCTCGGCGCCACCATCGGCGCCAAGATCACCCCGATCCAGATGCTGACCATCGGGATCGCCTTCGAGACCACCTCCTTCTTCCAGGACTTCTCCTACAACACCGGTGCCCGCCCGGACCCGATGGACCCCGCCGGTCCTCTCCTTCCCGGCGGGATCGACAAGCTCACCTTCAACCAGCCCTGCGTGCTCACCGGCGGCGTGGCGGTCCGCCCCATCGACATGCTGCTCGTGGCCGTCGACGTGGAGTGGATCAACTGGGCGGCGACGAACGGCGCCAACAAGCCGTCCTTCTCGCAGGCACCGAGCGGGGCGATGCCCTGGAACATGAACTGGTCGAGCCAGGTGGTCTTCAAGTTCGGCGTCCAGGTCACCCCGCTCGACTGGCTCGACCTTCGCGCCGGCTACAACTACGGGAAGATGCCGCTCGACCCGTCCCGGGCCTTCGAGAACATCGCCTTCCCGGCCGTCGTCGAGAACCACATCACGCTCGGCGCCGGCTTCCACATCGGCAAGCACTTCGCGATCAACCTGGGAGGCATGTACGCGCCGACGGCGACCCTCACCGGCGCGAACGCCGACTACCCGCCGACCGGGCAGGCGATCGCCTCCTACACCACCTCGATGTCCCAGTTCGGGCTCGACGGCGGCATCGCCTACAAGTTCTAAGCTCCTCGGTGCGACGACCCGGGCTCCCCCGTTCCGGCGGGGGAGTCCCATTGGGGTCTAGCGCGGCGGCGCCGACGGAGGTATTCGCTCCTTCCGTCCCGTCGGCGTTTCGCGCCGTCCACCTCAAGGAGTTCCCCGTGTCGAAGACGTTCCGAGCCACCCTGGCCCTTGTCCCGTTCGTCCTGGTCGTCGCCTGCACCGATGCCGCCAAGGCGCCCGCCGAGGCCGCGATGTCCGCCGCCGGCGCGGCCGTCGAATCCTTGAAGGGCGACGCGACCCGGTATGCTCCCGAGGCCGTGAAGACGGTCCAGGCGAGCTACGACTCGGCCAGGGCGCTGGTCGCGAAGCAGGACTACAAGGGAGCGCTGGCAGCCGTGGCCGACATCCCGGCCCAGGCCAAGGCGGCCATCGCCACCGCCACCCTGCGGAAGGAGCAGGCGGCGGCCGCCTGGCGCGGCTTCTCGGAGACCATCCAGCAGTCGGTCAGCGAAGTGACGGCCCGCGTGGCCGCCCTGTCGAGCGCGAAGAAGCTCCCGCGCGGCATCGACAAGGATGCGGTCGCCCGCGCCAAGCAGGAGATCGACCTCCTCGATACCCGATGGCAGATGGTCAAGGAGGCGGCGAGCAAGGGCGACTACCAGACCGCGATCGCCAAGGGGGTGGAGGTGAAGAAGAAGGCCATGGCCCTGACGGCGTCGCTCGCGGGCAAGTAGGGCGGACGAGGATCATCCGCCCTTCGGCGCACCGCGCTCGATGCGGGCTGCGGCGTCCGGCTGGAGTTCCTTCAGGAGCTCGAGCTGGAGCCGCCAGTCGATCTCCCGCTGGTCGTTGGACGGATCGATGGTGCCGGTGGAGATGCGGGTGAAGGTGACCGCGCACCCCGAGGGCGGCGCGGGGTTCCCGGTCACCTCGTAGCGGCTGTTGCCCTCCGCGGCGGCGAGCCAGCCGGTGAGGACCGTGAGGCCGCCACCCTCGACGGCCCTCGTCTCGTACCCCTGGCTGACGATGGCGCCGAACGTCCCCTGCTTCCCCTGGCCGGCGTACTGCCGGTCGCGACCCTCGAGCGGATAGCCCTTCCCGCCGAGCAGCTTCAGGACCGACGGCCAGACGTCGAGGCAGGCCCTGGCGTACGGGAAGGTGCCGACCTCCTTGAGGTAGTAGTCGCGCTGCTGGTCGGCGAGCCGCATCGAGGCGCAGCCGGTCGCCGAGAGGAGCACGGCGACGAGGGAGATCCAGGTGGCGAGACGGGGCTTCCGGTGGGGACCCATGCCCCGATTCTACCCGGCGGCCGCGTAGGCAGCGGCCAGTTCCTTCGAGAAGGACTCGAAGGTCGTGGGGGTCGTGCTGGCCGCGGTCCGGCCGCCGACGACCTTCACGATCCCCTCGTTGAAGGCCCGGGACATCTCGGCGTAGAGCCCGGCCACGTCGGCCGAGAGCCCCGCCTGCACCAGCGCACCCGCGAAGGCCTCGTAGGGGAACTGCACGTAGGCGAGATCGGGCTTCTTGATCGCCGCGCCGAGAATGCGGGTGACCTCGGCGAGCGACAGGTCGCGGGGACCGAGCAGGTTTCGCACCTCCACCCCGGTGAAATCGCGCGCCGCGATCGCCGCGGCCGCCGCCGACCCGATGTCGCTCGCGGCGATCATGGACATCTTCACGTCGGGCGCGATGGCGCCACCGTTCACGCCCTGGTGGCGGATGAGCGGGAGGCTTCCGTAGAGGTTCTCGAAGAAGTAACCGGGCCGCAGCAGCAGCACGGCCACCCCGAGCTTGCGAAGCCGCTCCTCCTGGGCGTGGAGGCCGGCGATGGGGCCGGTACCGCTCGGCAGGTCGGCGCCCACGCTGGAGAGGAAGACCACCCGCCGGACGCCGGCCTGGCGAAGCGCCTGGACGGTCGCCTCGCCCACCCGGTCCTGGTAGGCCCGGAAGGCGTTGGAGCGCGGATCGGGCGGGAGGAGCGTGTAGGCGGTCTCGGTCCCGGTGAAGACCCTGGTGAGGAATGCCGCGTTGGTCACGTCGCCGATCGCCACGTCGGCGCCGCGCGCCTGGAGCGACGCGAGCTTCCCGGCGTCGCGCCCCACCACCCGGACCTTCTCGCCCCGGGCGAGCAGCGCCTCGGCCACCACTCGCCCCGTGTTCCCGCTCGCTCCCATTACAGTGATCATGTGCTCCTTCCTAGCGGGCCGATGCGTTCGCGCCACCGGGATTCCATTCGTACCCTGCGTCGGACTCAACGTTCGCTGACGCCGGACCAGGATGCGTTATGCTGTCTGCCTCGCAGGGGAGGATGCGACATGCACGGAATGGCTCGAGGAACCTGGCTGCCGATCGCGATCCTGCTCGTCGCGTTGCCCCCCCCCACGGCCGCCGAGGAAGGGCCCTGCGCCGCCGACACGGCCCGCTGGTGTGCGGGGAAGACCCCGGCCGACCTGATCTCCTGCCTCCAGTCGCACCGGGTCGATCTGTCGAGCTCCTGCGTGGACTACCTCGAGTACGCGATGGTGAGCGTCGAGGCCATGCTCCAGGACTGCCAGCCCGACGCCTTCCAGCTCTGCCGCAACGTGGGCCGGGGCGAGCCCACGGCGACCTGCCTCAGCCGGAACCAGGGGAAGCTCACCCGGCGCTGCCAGGAGGACTTCGACGCCTTCGCGCGGCTCGAGGCCGCTTCCGCCAAGGACTGCGGCGCCGACGCCGCGCGCCACTGCCGGGACGTGAAGCCGGGAAAGGGCGACGTCACCATCTGCCTCCTCTACAAGGGGAAGGACCTGTCGCCGGCGTGCCGGAAGGCGATGGTTCGCTGAGCCGCCTGGTGTCGCGCGCCCTCCTCGCAGCGGCCCTGCTGCTCGCGGCCCTGCCGGCCGCCGCCCGGGACAAGACCGACGTCCTCGTCCTCCGCAACGGAGACCGGATCACCGGCGAGATCAAGGGCATGGCCCGCGGCAAGCTCGAGCTCGCCACCGACGACGCGGGGCGCATCTCCGTCGAGTGGGCCAAGATCCAGCGGGTGACCTCGGCCCACCAGTACGAGGTCGAACTCTCCTCCGGGGAGCGGCTCTACGGGATCCTCGACTCCCCCGCCACCGGGCAGCTCGCCGTGGGCGGACTCCCGATGCCGGACGTGGTCCCCATCCCCGACGTCGTGCAGCTCATCCCCATGGACGACGCCTTCTTCGAACGGGTTCGCGCCCTCTTCGACCTCGGCTTCACCTTCGCGAAGTCCAAGTACTCCACCACCATCTCCACCTCGGGGGAGTTCGGCTACCGGTCCGAGGAACTCGGGGCGAAGCTGGTCTTCGACGGCTACTTCCAGAACGACAACAAGAGCGTGGCGGTGAGCCGGGGATCGATCGGTCTCCAGGGTGACTGGTACTTCGCGAACCGCTGGAGGGCGCTGCTGGCGGCGCTCGCCGAGCACAACGACGAGCTCCAGCTCCGGGTCCGCATCTCCATCGCGCCCGGCGTGGCGAGCTCCGTGGTCCGCAACGGCTGGACCGAGATCTGGCTCACCGCCGGCGTGGCGGGTTCCCGGGAGTCGTACATGAACAACGTGAACAACTACGCGATCGACATGCTCCTCGCCGCGTCGTGGGATGCCTGGCGCTACGACACCCCCAAGCTCGACCTGAACGTCTCGGCCGCGCTCCTGCCCGGGCTCTCCGACTTCGGGCGCCTGCGTGGCAGCGTCACCGCCAAGGTGAAGTACGAGATCTTCAAGGACTTCAACGTCGGCCTCAGCTTCAACGACACCTTCGACACCCGGCCGCCCGACACGTCGGCGCCCAACAACGACTTCATCACGTCCCTGACGATAGGATGGTCCTACCGTCGCTGAGCCGACCGGAGGCTTCCATGTCCCGAGCCCGCACCCTCCTCCTCCTCGCCGCGCTCTCCCTCCCGGGCCTGCCACGGGCCGCGCCGCCGCACCCGATCGGGATCGCGGTCGACGCCGCTTGGGAGAAGTACCGCAACCTCGACGAGGGCAAGAACGCCAGCTACATCCCGGCCCTCGCCAGGGTCGACCCGAAGCTCTTCGGCATCGCCGTCGTCACCGTGGACGGCAAGACCTTCCAGAAGGGTGACGTCACCGCCCTCTTCTCCATCCAGTCGGTCTCCAAGGTCGTCGCGCTGGCCAGCGTGCTCGAGACGTCGGGGGCGCGGACGGTCCTCGACAAGGTGGGCGTCGACGCCACCGGGCAGGTCTTCAACTCCATCGTGGCCATCGAGCAGCACCAAGGCAGGGAGATGAACCCCTTCGTGAACCCGGGCGCCCTCGCCACCACCAGCCTCGTCGCGGGCAAGACCGCCGAGGAGAAATGGGCCCGGGTCCTCGCCATCCACGAGGCCTTCACCGGCCGGAAGCTCGGGATCGACGAGGAGGTCTACCGGTCGGAGGCCGCCAGCAACGAGCGCAACCACGCCATCGCGAAGCTCATGCACGCCTACGGGCGGCTCTACTTCGACCCCGTCGCCACCACCGACGTCTACACCCGGCAGTGCTCGATTGCGGTGACCGCGGCCGACCTCGCGGTCCTGGCGGCGACGCTCGCCAACGGCGGTCGCAACCCGATCACCGGCAAGCAGGTCGTCTCGCCCGACAACGTCCAGCGGATCCTCGCGGTCATGGCCACCGCCGGTCTCTACGACGACTCGGGCATCTGGCTCTACGAGGTCGGCCTTCCGGCCAAGAGCGGGGTGGGCGGCGGCATCATCGCGGTGGCCCCGGGGCGCTTCGGGATCGCGGTCTTCTCCCCTCCCCTCGACGCCGCCGGCAACAGCGTCCGCGCCCAGCGGTCCATCCGCGACATCACCGCGACCCTGCGCGCCAACCCCTACGAGGCCCGGTCGGCCAAGCCCTGAACGTCGGGGGTCAGGGCCCCCGCTTCACCAGGGCGGCCAGGCTCGCGGTGTCGATGGTCCGCGCCTTCGCGGCGATCTGGCCGGAGTACTGCCCGGCCTTCCCGCGCGCCTCCTCGAGCATCCGCTGGAAGACGGCCTTCAGCCGGGCGGCATCGATCTGCCGACCGCTGCCGTAGTACTCCCGGGCAACCTGGCCGAGGGCGTAGGTGGTCGCGAAGGAGACCCCCGAGCTGACGGCCTGCCGGCCCAGCCCTCCGAGGATCCCGCCGCCGAGCGCACCGAGGATCCCGCCCAGGATCCTCCGGCCGACCTGCTCGACCGCCTGGCCGGTGACCCCTGCCCCCACCGTGGCGAGGAGCTCGGTGACGTGCCCCCGGTCGAGCTCGTAGCCGTGGGAGAGCCCCACCTCGTACACGAGCTTCATCTGGAGCGGGATGATGGCCATGGTGGCGAGCGACTCCGGCAACAGCTCGAGCGCGCCCGTCAGGATCGCGTAGTCGAGGATCTTGGCGTCGAGCCCGGCCGGATCGGGGGTCCGGGGCGACGCGACCGTCGGGACCGCCGTCGTGGCGGCCACGTTCGTGGGAATCGGCGCCGCCACGATCGCCCGTGTCTGCCGCTCGAACTCGGCGGCCGGGGCGGTCTCGATCCCGAGCAGACCGCGCAACCGCTCCAGGAAGGCCCGCTCGGCCTCGGTCCGCACGCCGTCGGCCTCGGCCACCGCGACGGCCATCTCGTAGGCGAAGCGGCGCGCCTGGGGCGTGGTGAGGGCCGAGGCTGCGTCCTCGACCGTCCGGTTCCCGACGAGCACCGCCTGGTAGGCCGAGGGGAGTCCCTGGACCCCGCCCTCGGCGAGGCCGTCGGCGACGCGGCGGATCTGTTCCCGCTCGACGTCGGACGTGACGCCGTCGGAGAAGGCGGCGTGGATGGCGATGGCGAGGACGGCGCTCTTTTCCCGATCGGTCATGGAGGGAATCCTAGCCCGGGAGGCGCGGCGGCGCCGCCGACCCGGGCGGGGCCGGGTGGTAGACTGTTCGCCCCCGTGCTCCTCGCCCTCGCCGCCGCCCTGCTCCTCGCCGCGCCCCCCGCCAGCGCGACCCCTCCGTCGATCCCCGGCGTCCGGATGGACACGGACGGTGCGCCGCCCGCGCATCTCGCCGATCCGAGGAGCCCTTCGCCTTCGGCCCGATCGGTATGGATCGACGGGTACTGGCAGTGGTCGGGGAAGGGCTACAGCTGGGTCTTCGGCGAGTGGGCCGACCCGCCCGGGAACCCGCCCTTCGCCTGGGTCCCGGCCCGATGGACGAGCGACGACCGGGGCTGGACCTTCCACGAACCCCACTGGCGCCCCCCCACCGGACCGCCGGGGCGAATCCACGAGCCGGCGTCGGTCCCGCACGACACGGCCCCCGCGCCGCCGCCCCCGCTGCTCGTCGAGACCCAGGGGACGCCTCCGTCCCGGGAAGCGGTCTTCATCCCCGGATTCTGGGCCTGGAGCGGGCACCGGTTCGCATGGGTCGCCGGGGTGTGGTCGGCCCCCTACGCTGGCCACGCCTGGGTGGAGGGGCACTGGAAGCGGAACGGGAGCGCCTTCAACTGGGTCTCCGGGCGCTGGCGACGATCGCGGTCGTGAGGTCGTCGACCGCCTCCGGGAGGAGCGATCCCCGAGGCGCCACTGTCAGCGGTGGGGGCGCTGGAGGTCGAGGAAGCCCTCCAGGGACCGGTCCGGGCCCCGGACGTGCTCGTCGCTCCAGTGGCCGAGCGCGGCGTGGACCGACCGGGCCGCGGCGAGATCGCCGCGAGCGTGGCAGGCGAGGAACTGCTCCCGCTGGGCCTGGAGGGACCGATGGCACTCGGCGTGGGCGGCGCGATCGGGATCCCGGTGGAGTTCCATGAGCAACTCCTCGAAATCCTCGTGAACCCGCGTGCAGTCGTCGAGCAGCCTGGCCACCGCGGCCGCCTCGGAGTAGGAACGCCCGTCGACGAGCGCGCTCGAGACCTCGCGGCCGAGCATCGCGAGGAGGGCGTGGTCGAAGGAGAGCATCGCCAGGTCGGCGCTGGGGGTGTCGCCCCACTCCCCGCTCGCGACCCAGCCGCGCGGCGCGGTGAGGTCGACCGGGGACGAGGCCTTGCCGGACAGGGCGATCCGGGTCAGTTCGCGACGGGCCGCCCGCAGCCAGGCCCGGTAGAAGGGATCGCACGAGGGGCCCTTCTCGCCCGCGACGGGACCGTCGCACTTGGGCCCGAGCACCAGCGCCTGGCGGACCTTCTCGATGTCGTGGCAACCCAGCATGGCTCCCTCCCAGGAGTTCGGCCTCTGGAAGGTGGACAGCGCCGGACCCGGGACCTGACATGGTCCTCTTTTCGGGGCCCCGAATCAGGACCGCCATTCTCCTGTATTTTCACGCACTTTTTGCGGATCTACCCCCCTCCGCCGCAAGTTCCTCCTGGACCCCAGATCGCCAAATCTCCGGTAACAGGGCGAATCGGGTGGCGGAACCGTGTGGCGCGGGACGTGCACGGTGCGCCCCCCACGGACGCTTTTGCCCTCCCCAACCCGAGACACGGAGAAACAGATGGCCAACAAGATCGTCGTCGATGACTGCACCAGCTGCGGCGCCTGCGAGCCCGAGTGCCCCAACACCGCGATCGCCTCCGGCGATGACGCCTACGTGATCGACGCCGAGAAGTGCGACGAGTGCGCCGCCCAGGGCGGCGAGATGGCCTGCATCGCCGTCTGCCCGACCGACTGCATCGTCAAGGTGTAGCGCACGGGCGGCTGTCGCCGCCGGTTGCCAGGCCCCGCCTCCGGGCGGGGCTTCGCAATTCAGGCGTCAGTGCCCCCCTGGCCGAGCCACCGCGCGAGCGGCGCCCGGATGGCGCCGCGCAGGGGCGCCTTGCCCCAGAATGCCGCGACGCGCCCACCCTCCGCGGCGGCCACGACGGCGAAGGCGGTGATCCAGGTGGCGCCGAGGTCGAAGGCGGCCGCCACCGGCCCCTCGCCGACGCCCTCCCGAGCGGCCGCGAGGGATGCGCAGAGGCTCCGCGCCAGCCGTTCAGCGTCGGCGACCGGCGGGGCGCCCCGGATCTCGAGGATCGTCCCCGCCCCTTCGGCGAGCAGGCCACCATCGGCGACCCCCGCCTCGACGCACCAGGCGACGAGCGCCTGCCAGGACTCGGCACGGGTGCCACCGGGTGGGGGGACCGGGGGGCTCGCCGCGCCGACCCTCGCGGGCGACACCGGACGCGCGGTCTCGCGGGGCGCCACCCCGGGCGGCGGCGGGGGCAGCGGCGGGGGAACGCGCGCCAGCTCGCCGGCCGGCTCCGCCTCGCCGCGTGCGCCGCCGATCGCGGTCGCGGCGCGGAAGGAGACGAAGCCATTCTCAGAGGAGTTCGCGCTGGGGTCGCTCATCGGCCGGTGCCTCCGCTCGGGTGATCCGCTCCATGCCCTGCTCGAGTTCGGCGGCGAGGAGGTCGAACCTGCGGGCCTCCGGCGCCGCCGCGCCCGGCAGGAAGGACACGGGGACCCCACGCCGGCTCGCCTCGGAGAAGACGGCCACGCGGGGGATCACCGTCTCGAGGACGTGGGCCTCGCTTCCCCAGACCTGGCCGAGGGCGGCCACGGCATCTCCGCTCGACTTGTCGACCAGCGTGGGGAGGATGCCGAGGAGGCGCAGCGAGGGATTCTCCGAACCGCGCACGTGGTCGATCACCCGGATCACCTGGGCGACCGACCGCGCGGAGAGCGCCTCGGTCTGGAAGGGGACGAGCGCGAAGTGGGCGCGGGCCAGCGCGGCACGGGTGACGGCGCCGAGCCCCGCGGGTGTGTCGTAGAGCACCAGGTCGAAGCCCGGCTCGAGCGGGTCGAGGGCGCCGCCGAGCGCGCCGCCCCGCAGCGCCTCCTCGTACTCGACGGCGTCGATCGGGTCGAGCCGGCCGCGGGCCAGGATGGCGAGGGCCGGCAGCCGCGTCTGGATGACCGCGGCGTGGGGGGCGAGCCGGCCCATCATCACCTCGGCGAGCCCGGCGAGCGCCGTGTCGCCGCGTCCCAGCGAATGGCCGACACCGCCCTGCGGATCGAGATCGACGAGCAGGGTGCGCCGGCCGCGCTGCGCGAACGCCACCGCCAGGTTGAGGCTGACGGTGGTCTTGCCCACCCCGCCCTTCTGGGCGGCGACGCAGATCCGCCTCACGGCCGGGTCCACCGCCCGATCCACCCGAGCACGGTCTCGTGCCACTGGATGCTGTTGGCGGGCTTGAGGACCCAGTGGTTCTCGTCCGGGAAGTGGAGGAACTCGCTCGGGACGCCCATGCGCTGCGCCGCGGTGAAGGAGGAGAGCCCCTGGGTGTCCACCACGCGGAAGTCGCGCCCGCCGTGGATCACCAGGAGGGGGGTCTTCCAGTTCTTCACCAGATTCACCGGGTTGTGCTTCTGGTAGGCCTCGGGCACCTGCCACGGCGTGCCGCCGTGCTCCCGCTCCGGGAACCAGAGCTCCTCGGTGTCGAAGTAGGCGTGGAACTCATCGAGGTTGCCGTCGTGGTTGACCAGGCAGCGGAAGCGATCCGGCCAGGCGCCGGCGATCCAGTCGATCATGTAGCCGCCGTACGAGGCGCCGAGCGCCGCCACCCGGTCGCCGTCCAGCCAGGGGTAGCGCGCCGTGGCGGCGGCGAGCCCCTTCTGGAGATCCTCGAGCGGCTTGCCGCCCCAGTCGCCGCCGATGGAGTCGGTGAACTTCCGGCCGTAGCCGGTGGAGCCGTGGAAGTCGATCATCACCGCCGCGTAGCCGGCCGCGGCGTAGATCTGCGGATTCCACCGGTAGTGGAACTGGTCGCCGAACGATCCCTGCGGGCCGCCGTGGATGAGGAAGGCCACCGGGTACCGCTTCCCGGCCTCGAACCCGACCGGCTTCACAACCCAGCCGTGCACGGTCTCGCCGTTCCAGCCCGGGAAGGTGAACTGCTCCCGGTCGCCGAAGGCGATGCCGGCGAGGGCGGCGGCGTTCACACGGGTGACGGGCGCGGCCCCCTTCCCGTCGGCCCGGACGGTCCAGACGTCGGCCGGGCCGCCCAGGTCGTCGCGGGTGTAGACGACGAGCCCGCCGGCGACCGACGGCGCGTGGACGCTCCCGCCCGGGACGAGCACCCGCTCCTTCCCGGAGGCCACGTCGATGGCGAAGAGGGAGTGGGTGCCGAGGTGGTCGGCGGTCGTGTAGATCGTGCGGCCGTCGGCCGACCAGGAGAGCTCCCCGGGTGAGCGATCCCACCCGGACGCCACCTCCCGGGCCGGGCCATCGGGCCAGTCGCGCACCATGATCCGGTGCCGGTCGGCCTCGTAGCCGGGGACCTCCATGGCCAGCCAGGCGAGCCTCGTGCCGTCGGGAGAGAAGACCGGCAGCCCGTCCCAGGCCTTGTTGTCCGGCGTCAGGGCGCGCGGGGCCGCCGATCCGTCGGCGGGGACGAGCCAGAGGTCGAAGTTGGTGGACCAGGCCTCGGCACGGCCGGCGTCCTTGGCGGAGAAGACCACGCCCTTCCCGTCCGGCGTGAAGGTGTGGTCGGAAGCGCCGCCGAACGGCCGGCCCGGGGAATCGGCCTCCATGCCCTTCATGAGGTCGACCGGCGTGCCGCCGTCCACGGGCACCACGAAGAGGTGGTTGCGCCTCCCGTCAAGCCACTCGTCCCAGTGGCGGACCGGCAACTGGGAGTAGAGCCGCCCGGTGGCGCGGTTCCGGGAGCGCTCCTCGAGCCGCCGCGTCGTGCAGGCCATGACCCCCTCGGAGGCCCCGGCGCAGGCAGGGAAGACGCTCGCCGACACGAGGAGTCGTCCGCCGTCGGGGGAGAGCCGGAAGCTCGTGACGTCGAGCGGCAAGGAGGTGACCTTCTCCGACTCACCGCCGTCGAGGCGCAGCCGCCATACTTGTTGCGGACCCCCGCGCGCGGAGAGGAAGTAGATCGACTTCCCGTCGGGGGCCCAGCGCGGGCTCGACTCGTTCTCCGGGCTGGTGGTCAGGCGGCGCCCCTCCTTCCCGTCGATCCCGACCATCCAGAGGTCGGTCCGCCCCCGGTTCGCCTCCAGGTCGGTGGCGCGGAGGACGTAGACCACCCGCTTCCCGTCCGGCGAGGGCCGGGGGTCGGAGACCCGCTGCAGGGTCACGAGATCCTGCACGCTGAACGGGTGGACTGCGGCGGCCGGAGCCGGCGCGGCGAGCCCCGGGGAGAGCAGCGCGGCGAGCGAGAGGGCGAGGGCGGACGGGCGCATGGCGCCGGAGAAAAGCACGTCCGGGCCCACCTGTCGACGCGCGGCCCGCCCCGGACCCACCGCCTGCGCGCTCGACCGGCTCTGCCCGTGGCAGCGGCGGAATCTTCGCTTACGCCGCACCGCGCCATGCCGTGCCGTGGTGCGTTCGCTCCCCGTGACATGGGCGTGACACGTCCGATGTACGTTGCCGCCTTTCCTCCCGCGCCCTCCGTCCGGAGCGTCCATGTCGATGTCGATCGAGAACCTCGAAGCCTCCCGCCCCTCCACGTCCCGCCTCGCGGCGCCCAGGCTCGACCGCACCACCATCGCGGCCATCGTCGCGTCGGGGAAGCGGCTGCTCGTCCAGGGCGGCATGGGCGTCCACGCCTCCGACGGCCTGGCCGGCAAGGTCGCGGCCGTCCGCTCGCGCCGCTTCGTCGGGGTGGGAACCATCTCCGGGGTGGTCAAGACGCCGGAGCACCTGCGCGCCGAGATCCAGCGGGCCAAGGCCACCGCCCCGGGCGGCTTCGTGGGGGTCAACCTCATGGCGGCCATCAACAAGGCGGACTTCGAGCTGTCGGCTCGCACCGCCCTCGACGAGGGGGTCTCCTTCATCGTGCAGGGGGCCGGCATCTCCCGCGACATCATCCGCTGGTGCCGCGACGCCGGCACCCCGTTCGCCGGCATCGTCTCCTCGGGGCGCCTCGCCGCCATGTACGAGAAGTGGGGCGCCGAGTGGGTGGTGGCCGAGGGCGCCGAGGCCGGGGGGCACATCGGGGACATCGACCATCCCCTGCCCACGCTGGTCGAGGAGGTCTGCGCCGCCACCTCCCTGCCGGTGGTGGCTGCCGGCGGGGTCCACGCCTCCGACGTGGGGCGCTACGTCGCCCAGGGAGCCTCCGGCGTGCAGCTCGCCACCCGGTTCATCGCCTCCAGCGACGGCGACGCGCACCCCACCTTCAAGCAGGTCCACCTCGGCAAGAACGAGGAGGACGTCGCCATCATCACCAGCTGCGTGAAGGGCATGAAGGCGCGTGCGGTCCGCAACGCCTTCACCGACGGTCTCGCGGCCGGGAAGAGCTACCCTCCCCGCTCCAAGGCCTGGTACTTCGGCCCCTCCGGCTACATGGGGCGAAAGAAGGCCTGCATCGAGTGCCTGGCCGAGGGGCTCTGCAAGTGCCGGGCGAGCAACTTCCAGGAGAGCTTCTGCATCACCGACGCGCTGCTGCGCGCCGTGGCGACCGGCGACGAGGTGCTCGGCCTCTACTACACCGGCCAGAGCCTGGTGCGGCTGCCCGAGACCAGCGTCGCGGAGCTCAAGTCGGTGCAGGCCATCGTCGACGACATGGACGACGCCCTCGACGCCTACGAGGGCGCCGGGCAGGCCACGCCGGTACCGCCCAGCCCGCAGTAACCGCCGGGATTCTTCGAGAGGTACTGCTGGTGGTAGGCCTCGGCGGGGAAGAACTCCGGGGCCTCGCCGATCTCGGTGGTGATCGCGACCGGGTGGCCGGCGCGGGCCAGCGCCTGACCGTAGGCCGCCCGTGACGCCTCGGCGGCGCGCCGCTGCGCCTCGCCGTGGGTGAAGATCGCGGAACGGTACTGGGTGCCGACGTCGTTCCCCTGCCGGTTCCCCTGGGTGGGGTCGTGCGACTCCCAGAAGACCCGCAGCAACTCCTCGTACGACACGGCCTTCGGATCGAAGACCACGCGGACCGCCTCGGCGTGGCCGGTGCGTCCGCCGCAGACCTGCTCGTAGGTCGGGGACGGCGTGGTGCCCCCCTGGTACCCCACCGACGTCACCCAGACGCCGGGCGTCTTCCAGAACCTGCGCTCGGCGCCCCAGAAGCAGCCGAGGGCGAGGTCGGCCAGCTCGAGGCCGTCCGGGTACGGGGGGACGAGGGAACGACCGTTGACGTGGTGTGCGGGCATGGCGCTCCCATTGCCGCCCCCGCGGCCGCCGTTCAAGCCGAACTGCACTACCGGACGGGGGGGCGCAGGCGCGGTCCGGTTCAGACGCCGGAGCGGGCGCCGGCCATGTCGGTTCCCAGCGTCCCGGCGCGGAACGAGCGGCCGTCCACGCGGCGGAGCCGCCGATCGTCGGTGGCGCGCAGCAGCGCGAAGTGGCGGGACCCGTCGAGCCGCCCGGCGATGTCGAGCAGGTGCGTCTCGTCGAAGGTCCAGGCGAGCCGGTCGAACCGGGAGAGGTCGAGCGGAACGGAGTAGTTCCGGAGCGTCTTCTCCCCGTCCAGGTTGAAGTAGTCCTCGAAGTAGCTCGCGGCGAGGGCCCGCAGGTCGCGGTGGATCGGCTCGCGGAAGCGCAGCCCGGTGAAGTTCGACTTGGCCACCGCGCCCCAGCGTCCCCGGTCCTGGTAGACGGCCAGCACGTGGTCGTCGTCCCGCACCGCCTGCAGGTCGACGAGGAGCGGCCGCCGTCCCGAGAGGCGCAGCGCCGCGGCCGCGAACAGCGCGCCGTCGAAGCAGTGGGCTCGCCGCTCGGCCAGCACGCGGCGCGGGCAGGCGGGCGCGTCCTCGGTGCGGTAGGCGAGGCCGTCGAGGAAGTCCTGGACGTGGCGGGGCGAGCGGAGCCGGCGCAGGACGGCCATCTCGGCGCGCGTCCAGGCGGCCGGCGGCTGCCGGGATGCGGTGCTTCGGGGCATGGCCGGGGAGTCTACCTCGCCGCGTCGGCGACGGTCAGCGCGGCGGTGGGCAGGGACCGCCGGATCCGGCGCTCCTCCCGGCGCACCTTGCGCGCGTAGGCCAGCATGGCGTCGGGCATGTCCTCGACCGCCAGGAGGGCCGAGAGGGTCCGGGTCGGCCCGGAGTTGTAGGCCACCAGCGCCAGGTCGACGTCGCCGAAGGAGGCGACCATGCGGGCCAGGTAGCGCACGCCCATGCGGACGTTGTGGACCGGGTCGTGGACGTTGCCGGGTTCGAGCCCGGCCTCCTCTTCCTCGGTCTGGAGCGCCAGCGGACGCAGCTGCATGAGCCCCCGGGCGCCCCGGCCCGAGACCGCGCCGGGCTCCCAGCCCGACTCGACCCCGATCACGGCCATGACCAGCACCGGATCGAGCCCGGCCGCCACCGACTCGGAGCGGACCACGGCGGCCAGCTCGAGGGCGTCCTCGACTGGGAGTGAAGGCATCCGCTCCAGGACCTGACCGGCCAGCGGGTCGACCGGTCGGCGCAGCGCGGGCGGCGATCCGAACGGATGGACCTGGCGGTCGACGAGCGACGGCAGGAGGGCGATGGCGGCCCCGAGGGCCACCGCCGACACCTGCACGCTCCGCCTGACCAGCCCTTCGCCCATCCCGCCTCCTCGTCGGCCCCGTGCCGCGCACACCTCTTTAACCCCGAGTGAGGGCGGCGGGAAGTACCCTGATCGGGCCACGTGGACCACCATTCACGGGACGTGATGAACGTTTTTTCACCCCTCCCGGGGCGCGGCTGGCACGTTTCTCTTAGATCTCTTGCATGTCCGGACGTCGACATGGGGCCGATGACACCCAGGGTGACCAGCTGGGGCTCTTCGGCGCGGCCGCGGCCGCGCGCGTCGCCGCCGCGCCCATTTCACCCGAAGTCACGGAGCTGTCGACACGACTTCCGTCCCGCGTCCGCATGGGCACCTCGTCGTGGTCCTTCCCGGGCTGGGCCGGGCTGGTATGGGGCGGACGACACGCCGCCGAGGTGCTCTCGGCCGAGGGGCTCCCGGCCTACGCACGCCACCCGCTGCTCCGGGCCGCCGGCATCGACCGGACCTTCTACGCGCCGCTCGGGGCGGAGGCCTTCGCCCTCCACGCCGCGCAGGTCCCGGAGGACTTTCGCTTCCTGGTGAAGGCCTCGCAGCTGTGCACCTTCCCGGCCCTTCGCGACGGGACCGGCCGCGGCGCGGGGCGGGAGAACCCGCGCTGGCTCGACGCCTCCTTCGCCCGCGACGCGGTGGTGGCGCCGGCCGTGGAGGGGCTCGGCGAGCGGCTGGGCGTCCTCCTCTTCCAGTTCCCTCCCCTGCCCCGCACCGAGACGCGCGACCCCCCCCGCTTCGCCGCCCGGCTGGCCGCCTTCCTCTCCGCACTGCCCCGCGGCCCCCGCTACGCCGTCGAGATCCGCGACGGCGAGCTGCTCACCGCCGGTTACGCGGCGGCGCTCGCCGGCGCCGGGGCGGCACACGGCTTCACCGTGCATCCGTCCATGCCCGCCCTCGAGGTGCAGGCCCGGACCGCGCCCGTGGAGGCGCAGCCCGCGCTGGTGGTTCGCTGGATGCTCGGGCACGGGTGCGGCTACGAGGAGGCCCGCGATCGCTACGCGCCGTTCGACCGGCTGGCGGCGCCCGACCCGGAGAGCCGGGAGTCGATCGCGGAGCTGGTGCGCCGCGCGGTCCGCGCCGGGAAGGAAGGGCTCGTCATCGTGAACAACAAGGCGGAGGGGTCCTCGCCGCTCTCCATCGTCGAGCTGGCCCGCGCCGTCGCCGCCTGACGGGACTCACCCTTCACGCGGCGTCGAGGGCGGCCTGGAACTCGGCCAGCAGGTCGCGCCAGTGCTCGATGCCCACCGAGATGCGCACCAGGTCGTCGCCCACGCCGTAGCGGGCGAGCTCCTCGGGAGACATCTCGGAGTGGGTGGTGGTGGCGGGGTGGCAGACCAGCGTCTCGACGCCCCCCAGGCTCACCGCGTTCTTGGCGATGCGCAGGCGGCGCAGGAAGTCGAAGGCGGCCCGCTTCCCCCCCTCGAGCTGGATGGAGAAGATCCCGCCCGGGTAGCTGCACTGCGCGTCGCGGATGCGGACCTGCTCGGGGTCGGTGAAGAGCGACGGGTAGACGACCCGCCGGAGCCGGGGGTGGCCCACCAGTGCCTCGGCGATGCGCTGGGCGTTCTTCGACTGGCGGTTCATGCGCAGCCCCACCGTGGGGAGCCGGCCGTCGAGCATCCAGGCCTCGTCGGGCTGGAGGATGTTCCCGAGGATGGCGCGCGTGCCCCGCAGCCGGGCGAGCAGATCCGGGTCGCGCCCGATCACCACCCCGCCGAGCATGTCGCTGAAGCCGCCCAGGTACTTGGTGGCGGAGTAGACCGAGAGGTCGGCGCCGAGCACGAGCGGGTGCTGGAAGGTCGGCCCCATGAACGTGTTGTCGACCGCCACCACCGGCCGGTCGGGGTGTGCGTGCGCCGCGACGGAGGCTGCGGCGATGTCGGTCATGACCAGCGTGGGGTTGGCCGGGGACTCGATGAGGACCAGCCGGAGGTTCCGCGCCGAGGCGATGGCGGCAGCGATGGCGGCCCCGTCGCCCGCCACCACCGGGATGCCCTTCATGCCCATGGGCTCGAGGAGCTGGTGCACCAGGTGCTGGGTCCCGCCGTAGAGCGGCACCGTGTAGACGAAGGACGACCCGGGCTGGCAGAGCGTCAGGAAGACCGTCGAGATGGCCGCCATCCCGGAGTTGAAGACCGCCGCGGCCTCGGCCCCCTTCTCGAGCGGCACGAGGTGGTCCTCGGTGATCTCGGCGTTGGGGTGGGAGAGGCGGGAGTAGATGAGATCGACACTCTCCCCCGCCGCCGGGCGCGCCTTCCCGAGCGCGATCTCGAAGGCCCGCTCGGCCGCCTCCGGGCTCGAGAAGACGTAGGTCGAGGAGCGAAAGACGGCCGGACGCGCCGACCCCACCGAGAGGCGGGGATCGAAGCCGCGGGTGAGCACGGCGGTCGGGGCACGGACGACGTAGGCGGTCTTGTCGCGGGGGCTGGCCATGGAGAAACCATACCAGCCCGTTGCCCCCACGGTGCACGTGAGGGTATGGGGTATCGGTGGACGGGTCGACTCCTCCCCATGCAGGCCGCGGACTCTTCGAGCGCGGGCTCGCGCTGGCCCTCGTGGCCGCGCTGCTCGCGACGGCGTTCGCCATCCTGGCGCCGTTCGGAACGATCCTCCTCTGGTCGCTCTTCATGTCGGTGACCATCTGGCCCCTCCACCGGTGGATCCTCCTGCGGACCGGGGGACATCCTCCGCTCGCCGCCACCCTCTCGGTCTCGGTGCTCCTCGTGGTGGTGGTGGCCCCGGTGGTGCTGGCGACGGCAGCGCTCCTCCCCAGCATCCGGAGCATCGTGGGCGTGATCTCCCAGCCCGAGACCTGGACCCTCCCCGCCCCGCCCGAGTGGATGCGCCAGGTCCCCTTCGTGGGGCGACTCCTGCAGGGAACGTGGCAGGAGATCGTGGACGCGCTGCTCGCGCAGCTGGCCGGCCCGGGCAACCAGACCTCCCGGGTGGCCCAGTGGGGCGTGATGCAGGCGGTGGGCACCGGCTGGACGATCGTGCAGGTCGTGCTGGCCGCCATCCTGGCCTGGCCCATGCTCGCCGGCGGCGCCCGGGGCGGGGCCATGGCCGAGAGCATCGCCCGTCGGGTCGGGGGGCTGCACGGCGTCCACCTGCTCGATCTCGCGGGCCTCACCATCCGCTACGTGTCGGTGGGGATCATCGGCACGGCCGCCGTGCTGGCCCTCGTGGAGGGGATCGGGCTCTGGCTGGTCGGCGTCCCGCTCGTGGCCGTGCTCATGGTGGCGAGCTTCGTGATGGACGTCATGCAGATCGGCATCCACATCGTCTACATCGGGGCCGGCGCGTGGCTCTTCTACGCCGGCCGCCCGGGCGCCGCGATCTTCACGCTCGTCTGGGGCTTCATCGCCAACAACGTGATCGACTCGGTGGCCCGCCCCTACGTCATCAGCCGGGGGACCGGCCTGCCGATGTCGGTCATCTTCCTCGGCGCCATGGGCGGCCTCATCGCCTGGGGATTCATCGGGGTGTTCGTGGGTCCCACGCTCCTCGGTCTGGCCTGGACGCTGCTCCGGGTGTGGCTCGCCAGCCCCGTGCCGGACGCGGATCCGGGGCGCTGACCCGGTGGCGCTCACGCTCGACGGCTCGATGGACTTCATCCGCAGCCGGACGGCCGTGACCCGCGTCCCGCTCGT
Organism: uncultured Anaeromyxobacter sp.; assembly: GCA_903904005.1. GTDB lineage: Bacteria > Myxococcota > Myxococcia > Myxococcales > Anaeromyxobacteraceae > CAIOAK01. The sequence goes on along the minus strand of CAIVAR010000174.1, from coordinate 18,953 downwards.
TCCCGAGATCGAGCTCTACCAGGCCACGGAGATGACCGAGCTCTGGCGGGCGACGACGGCCGACCTGGAAGGATGGGACGACTCGCCCTTCTGGGCCTTCCCGTGGGCGGGCGGGCAGGCGCTCGCCCGGCACGTCCTCGACCACCCGGAGCTGGTGGCGGGGCTCCGCGTCGCCGACTTCGGCACCGGCAGCGGGCTCGTGGCCATCGCCGCCTGGATGGCGGGCGCGTCGCAGGTCGTGGCCTACGACGTCGATCCGTTCTGCGAGGGGGCGGTCCGGCTCAACTCCAGCCGCAACGGCGCCGAGGTGGAGTTCGTGGCCCACTCCCCGCTCGGGGAGGCGTTCCTCTCGGTGGACGTGGTCCTGGCCGGCGACGTCTTCTACGAGAAGCAGATGGCCGAGCGCTTCCTCGTCTGGGGGCGTGCGCTGGCCGGGCGCGGCGTCCGGGTGCTGGCCGGCGATCCGGGGCGGCTCTACTCCCCCCAGGAGGGCGTGCGGGACCGAGGCGCCCACGACGTCCCGACCTCGACCGCCATCGAAGCCCGTCTCGTGATGAAGACCTGGATCCTCGAGCTCCTCCCGGAGTGATCAGCGTTCCACGCCGACCACGTCGGCGAAGATCTCGAGCATCCGGTAGGTGAGCCCCCAGATGACGAGCCCGTCGACGTCGAGGCTGGGCAGGACGAGCGGCACGCCCTCGTGCACGTAGGGAAACGGGGCACGGCGCGCCGGGTCGAGCAGGTCGGCGAACCGGACCCACTGCACGGCCGCGACCTCCTCGGACAGGCGGAACGGGCCGGGATCGCCCTCGAGCGCGTAGACCCAGGGCTGGATCGAGAGGCCGACCGCTCGCCCCCGACCGATGGCCGGGATCTCGTCGAGCGCACCGATCCGGACGCCGGCCGACCGCAGGTCGATGCCGACCTCCTCCCAGGTCTCCCGGATGGCCGCCTCCTCGAGCCCCTCGCCGGGCTCGACCCGGCCGCCCGGAAAGGCGACGTGCCCCGACCAGAGATCTCCCTCCCGCTCGGCGCGCCGGATGAAGAGGAGCTCGAGGCCGCCGGGGAGGTCCCGCAGGACGATGGAGACCGCCGAACGGCGCGGAAGCCGCTCCGGAAGCGGCTCGGGGGGACGGCGCGCCAGGGCGAGCCGGACCTGCTCGAGGGTGGGAACGGCCACGCGGGGATCCTAGCCGCGCCGGGCGTCGATCGCCGCAGCGAGCGCCACCGTCCGCCGGGCCTCGGCGACGTGCAGCGACTCGACGAGCCGTCCGTCGACGACCACCACGCCCCGCCCCTCCGCCTCGGCGGCGGCGTGGGCGTCGATGATCCGGTGGGCGTTCGCCACCTCCTCTTCACCCGGGGCGAAGGCGCGGTTGGCCTCGGCCACCGTCCTGGGGTGGATGAGGGTCTTGCCGTCGAAGCCGAGGTCGCGCCCCTGCCGGCAGGCCACGGCGAACCCCCGCTCGTCCTCCAGGTCGAGGTGGACGCCGTCGAGGGCGGAGAGGCCGCTCGCCCGGGCCGCCAGGACGACGAGCGACAGGGAGGCGAGCACCTCGATCCGTCCGGGGGTGTGGCGCGCCCGCAGGTCCTTCACGAGGTCGGAGGTCCCTGCCACCAGGCACCCGAGCCGGGGCGAGGCGGCGGCGACCTCGGCCACCCGGAGGACGCCGCGCGGGGTCTCGACCATGGCCCAGAGGGAGAGCCCATCCGGCGCGCCGGCGGCGGAAAGGCGCCGCTCGGCCTCGCGGACCACCTCGGGGCCGTCGACCTTGGGCAGGAGCACCGCGTCGGCGCCCGATGCGGCCGCGGCCGCGAGGTCGCCCTCGGCCCAGGGCGTCCCGGCACCGTTCACCCGCAGGACCACCTCGGCCCGCCCCATCCCGCGCCGGATGGCCTCGACGGCCGCCTGGCGCGCCCCTTCCTTGGCCGCCGGCGCCACCGCATCCTCCAGGTCGACGATGATCACGTCGGCGTCGAGGGTCCTCGCCTTCTCGAGCGCCCGGGCGTTCGCCCCCGGGACGTAGAGGGCGCTCCGGCGGGGGCGAACGTGACTCATGCCATCTCCCTTCGTGCCACCCGGCGCATGGCGGCGATCCAGAGCCGGGCCTCCCGATGGGTGAGCTGCGCCCGCCGCAGGGTGCGGGACAGGTCGCGCACCGCGTGCCGCTCGGGGCCCCGGAGGAACCCGCCGGCCGCCAGCGCATCCCGGAGCGCGGCCTCGACCCGGAGCAGCTCGGCGTCGTCGGCCGATGCGGGCCGGGACTCCGGCGCGGGGCGGGGCTCCCGGGCGCCGGGGCGCAGCGCGAAGGCGTAGACCGCGACGGCCTGGGCCAGGTTGAGGGACGGCTGCGGGCCCCTCGACGGGATCCGGGAGAGCGCGTCGCAGCGGGCGAGTTCCCCGGCGCGCAGCCCGTCCCGCTCCCCGCCGAAGACGAGCGCCGTCGTGCCCCGGGCGGCCGCCTCCGACATCGCGGTGGCGAGCCCCTCCGGCTCGAGCGGCGGCCGGCCCCGGACCCGGCGGGACTCGGTGCCCACAACCCAGGCACAGTCCTTCACCGCCTCGTCGAGCGTGGAGACCGTGGGCACGCCGTCGAGCAGCTCCTCGGCGCCGACGGCCATGCGGCGCGCCGCCTCCCGGTCGAGCCGCTCGGGATCGACGAGCACCCAGTCGGCGTGGCCGAAGTTGCGCAGCACCCGGGCCGCGGCCCCCACGTTCTCGGGAACCCGCGGCCGGACGAGCACGAACCGGATCAAGTCCATCCGCCGACGGCTATCCGCCGTCGGACCCCGGCGCGTCGGCCTCGTCCTCCTCGACGTCGGGACCGGACGGGAGGGTGGCCATGGCCTTCTTGATGTACTCCTGGTGCTGCTTCTCCTCGGCGCGGAGCTCCTCGAAGAGCTTGCGCACGTCGGCGTCCTTCACGTGCCGGAGGGCGTCGTCGAAGTAGGTCCAGGCCTTCTCCTCCGAGGCGAGCGCCACCTCCATGGCCTGGCGGGGCGACATGAAGACGCGGGGCGTGCCGCGGTCGGGCGCCTCGACGTCGTCGAGCGACTCGATGCTCATGGTCACGGGGGCGTTGCCGAAGAGCTTCTGGCGCTTGGCCTTCAGCTCGTCGCGGTGCTTGGCCTCGTAGACCGCCATGTTCCGGAAGACCTCGTCGGCGTCCCCCTTGTACCGGCCGCCCACCATGTGCGCGAACTCGTCGTAGCGGACCTTGGCCTCCTCCTCGATGAGGACGGCGAGATCCAGGGCGTCCTTCAGGGTGAGCTTCGCGAAGTCGATCGTCTGGGCCATGTTCACTCCCCGGCGCGGTTGTTGAAGTGGTGCTTCCTCAGCTAATGCTGAAGCGCCGGACTTGCCTAACGCTTCGTTGGCACCCTGTTGGGTGCCGGGGGTCACAATGACGGAAAACGGGTCGGGAAGGGTCGTTTATCGGCGGGAACCGCGGGTGTCTCGCCTCCACGATCCCCGGAAGGCCTTCGCCCTCTCCGACGTCGAGAGCGAGATCCGGTATGACCCCCTCACGGGCGAGTCATCGCGAATCTGCCACTTCTCCCTGCCGGCGGCAGCCCCCTCCGATCTCGGCGCCATCGCCGAGGCCCGCCGGCCGGGCTGCCCGTTCTGCCCGGGGAAGGTCGACACCGTCACCCCGCGATTCCCGGAGGAACTGGTGCCCGGCGGGCGTTTCCGGCGTGGGGAGGCGGTCGTCTTCCCGAACCTCTTCCCGTACGACGAGCTCTCCACGGTGCTCGTCCCCACGGCCCGGCACGACGTCGCCATGGCCGACGTCCCCGAGTCGCTCATCGCCTCGGGCGTCGGCACGGCCCGCGACTTCCTCTCCGCGACCCTCCCGCGCCTGGGGGGCGACCTGTACGGCATCGTCACCTGGAACCACATGCCGCCGGCGGGCGGAACGCAGCTCCATCCCCACATGCAGGTGGTGGCCACCTCGGAGCCGGGCAACGCCATCCGGCGCGAACTCGCCGCCGAATCGACCTGGCTGGCGACGAACGGCCGGCCGTACGCGGAGGACCTCCTCGCCGCCGAGGAGGCGGCGGGGCGGGTGGTGGGGCGCACCGGGCGCTGGACCTGGCACGTCCCCTTCGCCCCTTCGGGGGTCCTCGGGGACTGCCGCGCCGTGCTGCCTGGCAAGGCGACGGTCCTCGACCTCGACGACGACGACGTGGCCGCCTTCGCAACGGGGCTTCGCCGGGTGCTCCGTGGCTTCGCGGCGGCGGGGCTCTGGAGCTTCAACCTGACCTTCGTCCCCGACCATGGGGGGGAGCGATCCGGCCGTCACGCCCTCTCGGCCCGGCTCCTGCCGCGCCTCTACATCGACCCGGTCCTGCACTCCCCCGACGCCAACTACCTGCACATGCTGCTCGGGGAGCGCTTCTCGATGGCCTGGCCGGAAGAGGTCGCGGAGCGGCTGCGGAAGGCCTTCAGCGAACCGTGACGCCCTTCGCCGCGAGCCACGCGGCGCGGCGCGCCTCCTCGGCGTCGCGCGCCGCCATCCGGTCGGCGACCAGTCTCCGCAGCGCCCCCTCCCGGACCGCGAGCCGGTCCGCCTCGGAGCGCGCCGCGCGGGCCACCTCCTCGTCGAAGAGCCGGACGTGGCGGCGGACGGCGCTGGCGGCGCGGGCGAATCCCCGCGTCTCGAGCGCGTAGAACCGGTCGAGCTGCACCGGGTCGGGTGAGGGGCGGAGTTCCGCGTCGGCCGTGGCCGCCTGGTAGACGTAGCCCGCCTTCGAGAGGCGCGGACGCGCGATCTCGCGGGCGGCCAGGTAGACCTCGCCGCCCTCCCGGCTCGAGCTTTCGACCACCTGGGCGGCGATGCGGCGGGCGAACGGTCCCGCCGGGTCGAGCCGGAGTGCGTCGAGGGCCGCCTCCTCACCGACGTCGCCCGCGGCGAGCGCCGTGAGCCCCGCGACCGCACCGGGCACGGCACTCCGCCCCTCCGCGGCCTCGGCGACCCGCGCGCCCCAGAGATCCTCGAGGAAGAGGTGGTGGTTCTTGATGATCCCGATCCCGATCTCCTCGAACCCCGGCCGGGGACGGAGCCAGCCCCAGAGCGAGAACAGGTTCTCCTTCCAGCTCTCTATCTTGGCGTCGACGAAGAACGGGTAGACCGCCTGGAGGGTGTGGATCTGGTTCGCCACGTCCTCCACGTAGTGGTGGGAGGCGCCGAGCCACACGCTGCCGAGCGCGCCGCCCCCGGGCGCCCCGGAGGTCGCCGCGGCGAGCGCGACGTCGGTGTGCACCTGGGCCATGTCCGGGGCGAAGGCCTTCGCGGTGGGCGGGAAGGCCCAGCGGCGGGGCTCGGCCTTCAGCACGTCGGGAGAGTCGGAGAAGACGAGGTCGGGGAGGCCGTAGTGGGCCCAGGCCTGGCTGGAGAGGCCGGTGAGCGCCCCCATGTCGAGCTGCGCGGGGTCGAGCGGGATCGGCTTGCCCGAGGGGTCGCGCAGGACGGTCCGGTCGGCGCGGTGCGCGAATCGCTCCACGTTCCGCCGGTCGTCGTCCGGGAAGCGGGAGGAGAGCGCGAGGAGCCCCCGCCGGTCCAGGGCGGCGTCGGGGAGGGCGTCGACCCCCATGACCCGGGCCTCCGGGGTGAGGCCGAGGAACTCCTTCCACGCCCAGGCGTCGAAGCGCTCCTCGGCCGGGTACCGGGCCAGGAACCGCGCACGCACGCCGGCGTCGGGGTGGTTCGCCCCGGCGCGCCAGGTGGCGACGCGCAGCTCGTCGACGTCCCTCTGCGTGGCGCGCGGCAGGTCGACGGACGTGGAGGCCGGAAGGGCCCGCTCGCCGATGATCTGGTGGACCCGCTCCTCGTAGGCGCGGGCGCGGTCCGGCGTGACGAGCGCGGCGGAGAGCGCCAGGAGCGCGAAGGCGTGGGCCGGCCGGGACATCCGGATCAGCGGGTGGTGTCGACGACCACCCGGCCGCGGACCTTCCCGGCGAGGAGGTCGGCGGAGGCCGGAATGGCCTCGGCGAGGGGGATCTCGCGGGTCATGGCGGCGAGCCGGACCGGGTCCAGATCGCGGGCCAGACGCTCCCAGGCCTCCCGGCGCAGGGCCATGGGCGCCATCACGCTGTCGACCCCGGCCAGGGTGACACCGCGCAGGATGAAGGGGGCCACCGACGCGGGCAGGTCCATGCCGCCGGCGAGGCCGCAGGCCGCCACCGTGCCGCCGTAGCGGGTGGCGGCGCAGGCGTTCGCGAGCGTGTGGCTGCCGACCGAGTCGACCACGCCGGCCCAGCGCTCCTTCTGGAGGGGCTTGCCGGGCGTCGACAGGGTGGCCCGATCGATCACCTCGGCGGCGCCGAGCGCGGTCAGGTACGGGGCCTCGGCGGCGCGTCCGGTCGACGCCACCACGCGGTGGCCGAGCCTCGCGAGCAGCGCGATGGCCACGCTCCCCACGCCGCCCGCTGCGCCGGTCACGAGCACGTCGCCCTTGCCGGGCGCGACCCCGTGCCGCTCGAGCGCCATCACGCACAGCATGGCGGTGTAGCCGGCCGTGCCGATGGCCATGGCCTGGGCCGGGGTGAAGGCCTTCGGGATGGGCAGGAGCCAGTTGCCGTCGAGGCGGGCCCGCCCGGCCAGGCACCCCCAGTGTGCCTCCCCGACGCCGAAGCCGTTCACGAGCACCCGGTCGCCGGGGCGGAAGGACGCGTGGGAGGACTCGACCACCTCGCCGGCGCCGTCGATCCCCGGGACCATGGGGAACTTGCGGATGACCGGCGCCTTGCCGGTGATGGCGAGCGCGTCCTTGTAGTTCACGGTCGACCGCTCGACCCGGACGAGGACGTCGCCCGCGGGGAGGGCCGACTCCTCCACTTCGGCGACGCGGACCGACTGCCCGGACTCGCTCTTCTCGACGAGGATGGCACGGAACAAGGGGGACCTCCGGAAGGGGGAAGATTCCTTCTAACGGTTCGGGGGTGTTCCGGCTAGCATCCGGACCGTGACCGCCGAACGGGCCGACGTGGTGATCGTGGGAGGCGGGATCGTGGGGCTCTCCATCGCCCGGGAGCTCGTCTCCCATGGTGCGCGGGACGTGCTCGTCCTCGAGAAGGAGGACGGCCTCGGCCGCCACGCATCCGGGCGCAACTCGGGCGTGCTCCACGCCGGCATCTACTACGCCCCGGACAGCCGCAAGGCGCGCACCTGCCTGGCCGGGAACATGGCGATGCGCGCCTACTGCGAGGAGAAGGGGCTGCCGCTGCTCGCCTGCGGGAAGGTGATCGTGGCGCGGGACGCGTCCGAGCTTCCGGTGCTCGACGAGCTCGCCCGGCGGGCGACCCTGAACGGCGCGAAGGTGGAGATGCTCGACGAGAAGGCGCTCGCCGAGGTCGAGCCCTGCGCCCGGACGGTGGAGCGGGCGCTCTGGTCGCGGATGACCGCGGTGGTGGATCCGAAGGCCGTGCTGGCCTCGCTGCGCGCCGATCTGGAGGGCGGCGGGCGGGTGCGCATCCGCACCGGCGTGGAGGTGGTGGGTGCGGGCGGACCGTCGGTGGCGCGGACCACGGCCGGCGACGTGGGGTACGGGCGGCTCGTGAACGCGGCGGGCGCGCACTGCGACCGGGTGGCCCGGTTCTTCGGCGTCGGCGAGCACTACCGGCTCATCCCCTTCAAGGGCATCTACCGGAAGCTCGCGAAGGGCGCGCGACTCGTGGTGAAGGGCAACGTCTACCCGGTGCCCGATCCCCGCAACCCATTCCTGGGGGTGCACTTCACCCGGAGCGTCCACGGCGACGTCTACCTGGGGCCCACCGCCATCCCCGCCTTCGGCCGGGAGAACTACGGGATCCTGGCCGGCATCGACGCCGACGCCCCCCGCATCGCCTTCGAGGACGCGGTGCTCTTCTTCCGGAACGCGGGATTCCGCTCGGTGGCCCTCAGCGAGCCGCGGAAGTACGTCCCGGCCTACCTGCACCGGGACGCGGCACGGCTGGTCCATGGATTCGACCCGTCCGAGGTCGAGCCCGCCGACAAGGTGGGCATCCGCCCGCAGCTCGTCGACTGGCGCACCAAGGAACTGCTCATGGACTTCATCGTGGAGCGGGCCGGCGACACCCTCCACGTGCTCAACCCCATCTCACCCGCCTTCACGAGCTCGATGGAACTGGCCCGGCAGATCGTCGCCGAGCACTTCTAGCCGGCGCGCTACCGGCGCGGCGGCCAGCCCTGGAGCATCTGGCGGATGGCCGGGTCGGTCGCCTGGGGGGACGAGAGCGCGTCGGTGGCGATCCCGCGCCAGACCAGCACCTTCGTCGAGGCGTCGACGAGATCCACGACCAGGCAGGAGGAAGGCACGTCGATGACGTCGACCACCGGGTCGCCGGCGGTCCGGTATCCCCACGCGGCCACGTCCACCTGCCGGCCGCCCTGGTAGTAGGCGACGTAGAGGTCGGGCGCGCCGCTGATCGAGCGGGCCAGCCCGGAGCGGGAGAGGTCGCTCGCCAGGATGCCGTCCAGGTTGAAGTACTCGAGCGTGGCCGCCACCCGCGCCGCACCGGCCGGCACCGGGACGAAGTCGAAGGTGCGGTAGGCCGAGAAGTCGTTGCTGGTCTGGTAACTCGCGCCGCCGACGGGGACGGTCGGATAGCTGGCGCATCCCAGGAGCAGGGCGGCGAGGAGGAGGGCGGGGGTTCGCGGGTTCATCCCCCCTGGATACCCCAGGAGCGCGATGCCCGACAATCGCCGTCAGTTGCGCAGCGCGGCGTCGAGGCGCACCCGGCGCTTGCCGAGGTCGAGTCCCTCCCGGGTGAGCAGGAAGCGCACCTTCCCCTTGCCAGCCGGCATCTCCACGTCGGCCTCGAATCCCGGGCCGGCGATGGAGCCGAGCGCGAAGGAGCGGTGCAGGTTCGTCACCCTCCCCTCCATGCGATCCTGCATCACCTCGCCGTGCCCGTCGCCGCTCCGGTGGAGCGAGAAGGCCACCTCGTAGAGGCTCATCGCCAGCGCGGGCTCGAGCGGGATGGTGCTCGCCAGCACGGAGATGAGGTACCAGTAGGGGGGCTTCTCGGCCATGGACCATGGTACCCCATTGAACCTCCTCCTCCTCGACCAAGACGATCTCGACGGCGCCGGGGGCGCCTGCGTGCGCGGCCGGCGCGCCCGCCACGTGGCCGAGGTGCTCCGGGGCGCGCCCGGCGACCGGATCGCGGTCGGGCTCTGGCGCGGGGCCGTCGGGGAGGGCTTGCTGCGCGAGGTCGGGCCCGACCGGGTTCTTCTCTCCGTGAACCTCGCCGGCGCGCCGCCCCCCCCGTCGCCGGTGGCGCTCGTGCTCGCCCTCCCCCGCCCCAAGATCCTCCGCAAGGTGCTGCAGGCGGTGGCTTCCATGGGGGTGAAGCGTCTCGCGCTCGTGGGCACCTACCGGGTGGAGAAGAGCTACTTCGGCTCGCCGCTGCTCGAGCCCGCCGCCATCGAGGCGGAACTCCGGCTCGGACTCGAGCAGGGGCGGGACACGCATCCCCCGGAGGTCTCCCTCCACCGGCACTTCAAGCCGTTCGTCGAGGACGTGCTCGACGGCCTCTCCCCGCCCGGACGGGAGGCGCGCCTGCTCGCCCACCCGGGCGCACCGGGGCTCCTCGAGGCCGTTTCCGCCCCGGGAGTCGCGGCGACGCTGGCCATCGGTCCCGAGGGGGGCTTCACGCCGTACGAGGCGGCCACGCTGGAGGCGCGCGGATTCGCGCCGTTCTCGCTCGGGCCGCGTCCGCTCCGGGTCGACGTCGCGGTGCCGTTCGCCGTGGCCCAGGCCGAGCTGTGGCTGCGGCGCGCTACCGCGGCGGAGCCGTCAGGATCTCGACGCCCGTCGGGGTGACGAGCACGGTGTGCTCGAACTGGGCGGCGCGCTTGCCGTCGGCGGTGACGGCGGTCCACCCGTCGGGCCAGACGACGTGCCGCTCGCTCCCCACGGTGATCATGGGCTCGACCGTGAAGGTCATCCCCTCCTGCATCACGTCGCGCTGGCGGGGGTCGAAGTGGTGCAGGACCTGGGGCTCGGCGTGGAAATCCTCACCGATGCCGTGCCCGCAGAAGGCGCGCACCACGCCGTAGCCGTGGGCGCTCGCGTGGGCCTCCACGGCGCGCCCGATGTCGGAGACGGGGCGCCCGGGGCGGACCGCCCCGACCCCCTTCATCATGCACTCCTCGGCGACCCGCAGCAGCCGCCGCGAGTCCTCGTCCACCTGCCCCACCGGGACGGTGGCGCAGCAGTCGCCATGGACGCCGTCGAGGTAGAGGGTGACGTCGAGGCTGACGATGTCCCCCTCCTGGAGCGGGCGACCGTCGGGGATACCGTGGAGGATGACCTCGTTCACCGAGGTGCAGATGGCCTTCGGGAAGCCGTGGTAGTTGAGCGGGCTCGGGTAGGCGCCCCGGGCGATGCAGGCCTCGTGGGCGAGGACGTCGAGGGCGTCGGTGGTGACCCCGGGCTGGGCAGCGCGGGAGATCTCGGCCAGCACCTCGGCGGCGGCCCGCCCGGCCCGGCGCATCCGGGCGGCGCGCTCCACGGGGTCGGTGATGCGGGGGACCGGGCGGGGGCGTCCGGTCCGGGCGTAGGTCGGCGGCACGATCGACGCCGGGACCGTGCGCATGGGCGTCACGGCGGCCGGCCGGACCTCGGGGCCCGACGGCGGCGCCGCCGCGTCGTGGTCGCGGTGGCACTTCTTGTACTTCTTGCCGCTGCCGCACCAGCAGGGGTCGTTGGGTCCGGGACCCTTCATGACCGGACCACGAGGACCGCGCAGGGCGACAGGTGGACGATCCGCTCCGCCACCGACCCGAGGACCAGGTGGCGGAAGCCCCTACGCCCGTGCGTGCCGGTCACGAGCAGGTCGAGCCGTTCCTCGCCTGCGGCCCGGGCGATGCCGGGCGCCGCCGGGCCGGAAAGGAGCCGCCCCCGGACCGGACGTCCGAGCGCCTGCTCCGTCTCGCCCCGCCACGCGTCGAGCCGGGCCTGGAGCTCGACCCGGGTGGCCGCGACCACGCTCTCGGGCGGCGGGATGTCGGTGACGCCGGGCATCTCCTCGGCGTGGAGGAGCACGAGGTCCGCCTCGAAGCGTCTGGCCAGGTCGGTGGCCTCGGCGAGGGCCGCGCGGGACCCGTCCGAGAAGTCGACGGCGCAGCCGATCCGTTTCCAGCCGCCCACGCCGTGTCACCTGCCGCCGGGGGTCGGCTGCGCGCCACCCGGCGACGTTCCGGCGGCCACCACGACGACCCGGTACGTGCGCCGGATCGAGAGGGCATCGGTGAGCGAGCAGAGGGTCGTTCCAACCCGGACCGCCCGGAGTGCGGGAGCCCCGTCGACCTGGACGGGCTGGACGAGCGAGGGGTCGTCGCAGATGAGGTTGCGGACCGGGCCCGGACCGACGGGCGCTGCCTCGCCCTCGACGATCCGCATCGGGATGACCCCCGGGTCGTCGGCCGCCGAAGCGACCGCGGGGAGGAGCAGGAACGCCGCTGCCACGGCGACGACGGCGATGGGGCGCGTCCACTTCATGGGAACCTCCCGGCGCGCCGGATCGGCCGCGCGCCCGGGTTCGATTCTAGTGCATCGCCGCGCCGGGCGCCCGAGCCCTACCCGAGCCGCTCGCCGGAAACGCCGATCGTCACGTCGGAGACCGGCAGCGGAACCCCGGAGAGGCGCACCGCCTCCCGGGCCGCCCAGGCGATCCCGCCACAGCAGGGGACCTCCATGCGGGCAACGGTCAGGCTGCGCGGCCGCGCCTCCTGGAAGAGCTGGGTGAGCTTCCCCACGTAGGCCTGCACGTCGTCGAGCTTGGGGCATCCCACCAGGACCCGGCGCCCCGCGAGGAGGTCGCGGTGGAAGTCGGCGTAGGCGAAGGGGACGCAGTCGGCCGCCAGCAGCAGGTCGGCGCCGGCGAGCCACGGCGCGCGCGGCGAGACGAGGCCGAGCTGCACCGGCCAGTGCGAGAGCTGGCTCGGCGCGGGACCCGCCGCTCCGGCCGGCATGGCGCGGACCGGGAGGCGCTCGGCGCTCCGCGATCCCGGGCAGCCTCCCGCGGCGGCGTCGGCGGCGGGCTGGACGACCGACAGCGAACGGCGGGGTTGCGTCGCGGGCGGATGCGCGGGCTGCGGTGCGTGCGGGCGCGACGGCTCCGCCCGGGACACCCCGGCCAGGTGGAGCGCCACGGCCGCCTCGTCGAACGGCGCCGCCTCCCGCTCGGTCACCCGGATGGCGCCCTGGGGACACTCGCCGAGGCACGCGCCGAGCCCGTCGCAGAGCTCGTCGCCGACCAGCCGCGCCTTGCCGTTCACCATGCGTATGGCACCCTCCGCGCACGACGGAACGCACTCCCCGCACCCGTCGCACCGGGACTCGTCGATCTCCACGATCACCCTGTTCATGCGCCCTTGGTGGCATGGATCGACTCCGGGTGTCGAGCCCGCCCGGGGCGTGCCCGCGCGCCGATCGCGCATCCCGTGCGTCGCGACCCGGGAGGGACTTTCCGGTGGGTCAAACGACGCAAGGGCTTCGCGACCCTGCGCCGTTTCGCCCGTATTTGCGTTTCGGCCGCACGCTCGGGGGCTTGGATCGCCGGACAGGCGGGTGCGCCCCGGACCGGCACGCATCTTGATTGAAGAATCAGTGACTTCTTGCGCAGCGCAACGATTTCGTAAGGGAGGCGTTCCGATGATCGACCGTGCCCCTACCCCTTTTTCGTCGGTCTCCCGTCGGGACTTCCTCAAGGTCTGCAGCCTGGCCGCCGCGGCCGTGGGCCTCCCTGCGTCGGCCGCCGAGCAGATGGCCGCCGCGGTGCAGAAGCGGAAGCCCTCGGTGATCTGGCTCCAGTTCCAGGAGTGCACCGGTTGCACCGAGTCGCTCCTGCGCACCGGCCACCCAGACGTGGCGCAGGTCATCTTCGACCTCATCTCCCTCGACTACACCGAGACCCTCATGGCCGCTGCCGGCCACCAGGCCGAGGCGGCGCTCGACGCCGCGGTCCGGGAGAACGACGGCAAGTTCATCTGCGTGATCGAGGGGGCCATCCCGGTGAAGGACGACGGCAACTTCTGTCGAATCGCCGACAAGACCGCCCTCCATCTGACCCAGGAGATCGCCGGCCGCGCCGCCGCCGTCATCGCCATCGGCTCCTGCGCCTCCTGGGGCGGCGTTCCCTCCGCTTCCCCGAACCCCACCGGCGCCTCGGGTGTCTCGGACGTCCTCCGCAACAAGCCCATCGTCAACATCCCGGGGTGCCCGGCCAACCCCTACAACCTGCTCGGCACGGTGCTCCAGTTCGCGACCTTCGGGACCCTGCCGGCCCTCGACGACAAGGGGCGCCCCAAGTTCGCCTACGCGCGCGTCATCCACGACGACTGCCCGCGGCGCCCCCACTTCGACGCCGGACGCTTCTCCCAGCGCTACGGCGACGAGGGCGCGCGGCAGGGTTTCTGCCTCTACAAGATCGGCTGCAAGGGGCCGAAGACCCCCAACAACTGCTCGCTCGTCCCCTACGTCGACACGCCCGGCGCCTGGCCCATCGGCATCGGGGCCCAGTGCTTCGGCTGCTCGGAGAAGGGCATCGGGTTCAACCTCCCCCTCTTCGAGACCGTCGACGTCCAGGGCGCCACGCCCCCCGCGATGTACACGCCCATCGACCCCGCCTCCGGGATCATCAGCCCGGTGGCCACCGGCGTGGCCGGCCTGGTGGGTGGTGCCCTGGTGGGTGCCGGCCTCGCCTACGGGGCGCGCCTCTCCCGGGACGACCGCGACGGGGAGGCCCGCGACGAGGAGAAGCCATGACCCTCTCCCGCCGGACCCTCCTCAAGACGATCGCCGCAGGGGGCGCCGCCGGGGCCGCGGCCGCGATCGCCCTCCCCGCCGGCGCCGTGTCGGCGGAGGCCCCGCCGCCGGTCCCGCCCGACGCGCGCGGCCTGCTCTACGACTCCACCCTCTGCATCGGCTGCCAGACCTGCACGGTCGCCTGCCAGCGCGCCAACCGGATGCCTTCCGAGAAGAGCGTGAAGGTCATCAACGGCGCGCCCTACCTCTTCCCGACCGACATCAACGCCGACTGCCGAACCGTCATCAAGCTGTACGAGAAGGGCGACCGCTGGGCCTTCATGAAGATGCAGTGCATGCAGTGCCTGGAGCCCTCGTGCACGAAGGCCTGCATGCTCGGCTCGATGCAGAAGCGGCAGTACGGGATCGTCACCTGGGACCCGGTGCGCTGCACCGGCTGCCGCTACTGCCAGATCGCCTGTCCGTACGAGGTCCCCAAGTTCCAGTGGGACAGCCCGGTGCCGATGATCGTGAAGTGCGACCTGTGCCTGGCGCGCAAGGACGGCAAGACCGGATCGGCCTGCGCCGAGGTCTGCCCGCGCGAGGCGGTCATCGCCGGACCGCGCGAGGAGCTGCTCGCGACCGCGAGGCGACGGATGGCGGCCAGCCCCAGGAAGTACAACCCGAAGATCTTCGGGGAGCACGACGGGGGCGGGAACCAGTCGATGCTGCTCGCCCCGGCCGGGGTGGAGTTCACCGACCTCGGCCTCCCCGCGCTCGGCGACGTGCCCCCGTCCCGGCTCGCCATGAACATCCAGCACACCACCTACAAAGGATTCATCGCGCCGGCCGTGCTCTACGTCGCCGCCGCCGTGGCCGTCTTCCGGAACATGAGGGCCGAACGGAAGGCCGACGCCGCGCAGGGCGGCAACGAGGAGGACCGACCGTGAACGCCCATGCCCGCCCCGTGGGCGGAAAGATCGTCACGCCCTTCTTCCTCGTGCTCCTGGCGCTCGCCGCGACCGCCGGCGTCCTGGTGGGCTACCGGCTCTTCACCGGCGTGGGGTCGATCACCGCGCTGACCGACCAGTACAGCTGGGGCATCTGGAAGCCCATCAACGTGGTCACCTTCACCGGCATCGGCGCCGGCGCCTACGGCGTGGGGCTCCTCACCTACATCCTGAACAACGGGAAGTACCACCCCCTGATCCGTCCGGCCGTCCTGGTGGGCGCCATCGGCTACAGCCTCGGCGGCGCCTCGGTGATGATCGACCTGGGGCGCTGGTGGGGATCGGTCTTCCTCCTCTACCCGCCCTGGTACAACTTCAGCTCCATCCTGCTCGAGGTCGCGCTCTGCGTTCTCACCTACGTGGGCGTGCTCTGGGTGGAGGTGACGCCGGCCATCCTCGACCGGTGGAGCGCGGACGGGTCGTCGCGCCTGAAGCGGTTCGCGGCCCGGCTCCAGCCCAGGCTCCAGGCCGCCCTGCCCTTCGTCATCGCGCTCGCCATGCTGCTGCCGACCATGCACCAGTCGTCGCTGGGCTCCCTGTACCTCATGGCTCCCACGAAGGAGTACCCGCTCTGGTTCACCGGCTGGCTGCCCTTCCTCTTCCTGACCTCCTGCCTCACCATGGGTTTCGGGTCGGTCTCCGCCGTCGACATCCTCGCGGGGAGCGTCATGCCGGGGCGGTACCGGACCAACATGGCCCTCCTCGGGGGCATCGCCCGGGTGGCCGGATGGGTGAGCCTCTTCTACGTGGCCTTCCGGTTCGCGGACCTGGCGATCTCGGGGCGCATCGGGTACGCGTTCCAGCGGTCGTACCAGGTGCCCTTCTTCTGGGCCGAGATCGCCCTCTTCACGACCTCGGGGCTCCTCTTCCTCTCCCGTCGGGCCCGGACCGATCGCGGCCGGCTCTTCACCGCCGCCATCCTGGCGCTGCTGGCCGGGGCGATCTACCGCGTCGACACCTACCTGGTCGCCTTCGACGGCGGCCCCGGCGCCCGGTACTTCCCGAGCGTGGGCGAGATCCTCGTCACCGTGGGGCTCGGGGCCCTGGGCGTCGCCGCCTTCCTCCTCATCGTCAAGAAGCTCCCCATCTTCGCCGTCGGAGAGACGCGTCCATGAGCCAGCGAATCACCATCGATCCGGTGACCCGCATCGAGGGTCACCTCCGCATCGACGTGGAAGTGGAAGGCGGCAAGATCTCCAAGGCCTGGTCCAGCGGCACGATGTGGCGCGGGATCGAGAACATCCTGGTCGGGCGCGACCCGCGCGAGGCCTGGGTCTTCGCCCAGCGCATCTGCGGCGTCTGCACCACCGTGCACGGCATCGCCTCGGTCCGGGCCGTGGAGAACGCCCTCGACCTGGAGATCCCGCTCAACGCGCAGCTCATCCGGAACCTCATCGTGATCGCCCATGCGCTCCACGATCACATCGTCCACTTCTACCAGCTGTCGGCGCTCGACTGGGTGGACGTGGTCTCGGCGCTGAAGGCCGATCCGGCGAAGTCCGCGGCCATCGCCCAGTCCCTCTCCGACTGGCCCGGCAACTCGGTCCAGGAGATGAAGGCCGTCCAGGAGAAGCTGAAGGACTTCGTGGCCCGGGGGCAGCTCGGGATCTTCACCAACGGTTACTGGGGCCACCCCGCCATGCGGCTGCCCCCCGAGGTGAACCTCCTCGCGGTCGCCCACTACCTCCAGGCCCTCGACTACCAGCGCAGGGCGCTGCAGGCGGTGGCGGTCCTCGGCTCGAAGACCCCGAACATCCAGAACCTGGCGGTGGGCGGGGTGGCCAACGCCATCAACATGGATGCCGCCTCCACCCTCAACATGAACCGGCTCTTCGAGGTGAAGGCCCGGCTCGAGGAGGCCACCCGGTTCGTGCAGCAGGTCTACTTCCCCGACGTCTGCGCCATCGGCGGCATGTACGCCGACTGGTTCAAGTACGGGGCGGGCGTCCGCAACTACATGAGCGTCCCGGAGTTCCCCACCGACGCGAAGGCCACGAGGTTCGACGCGCCGGGCGGCGTCATCCTGAACGGCGACCTCGCCGGCGTGAAGCCCATCCAGAACTGGAAGGACCCCTACTTCGGCAAGAACGTCACCGAGGACATCACCCGCGCCTATTACGACGGCAGCTGGGACAAGCACCCCTACGACGAGACCACCGACCCCAAGTACAACGCCTGGGATCCGGCGAAGAAGTACTCCTGGGTGAAGGCGCCCCGCTTCGAGGGGCGCCCCATGCAGGTCGGGCCGCTCGCCCAGGTGCTCGTGGCCTACGCGCAGGGGGACGCCCTCACCCAGAAGTGGGCCAACCGGTGCCTGGAGGTGGCGGGGAGCGTCGCCAAGGCGAAGCTCGGCCCGGCCGTTCTCGAGTCCACGCTGGGGCGCATCGCGGCGCGCGCCATCCGTGCGGCCGTCCTCTCCGACCTCGCGATGAAGCACTGGGGACTGCTCGCCGAGAACATCGGCAAGGGCGACACCGCCGTGTACAACGAGCCGAAGTTCCCCACCGGGACCATCCGGGGCTACGGCGTCCACGAGGCCCCGCGCGGCGTCCTCTCGCACTGGGTGGTGATCGAGAACGGGAAGCTCAAGAACTACCAGGCGGTGGTCCCCTCCACCTGGAACGCCGGGCCGCGCGACGGCAAGGACCAGATGGGCCCCTACGAGGCCTCGCTGGTGGGCAACCCGGTGGCCGTACCGGAAAAGCCGCTCGAGGCGCTCCGCACCATCCATTCCTTCGATCCCTGCCTGGCCTGCGCCATCCACACCCACGACGCCGAGGGGACCGAGATCGCCAGGGTCAAGGTGCTGTAGTCTCACCCCATGTCACGCGTGGTGGTGCTGGGAATCGGAAACGTCCTGAACAGCGACGACGGCCTCGGGCCGTTCGTCGCACGCACGATCCAGGGAGGCTGGGACCTGGTCGGCGACGCCGAGGTCCTCGACGCCGGCACGCCCGGCATGGACCTCCTCTCGCTCCTCCACGGGGCGGAGGCAGCCATCTTCGTCGACGCCGTGCGCGACAAGGGAGCGCCCGGCGACGTGAAGCGCTACGACCGGGCGGCCATCCTCCAGGGCGGGACCAAGGCGGCCATGAGCCCCCACGAGCCGGGGCTCCGCGAGGCGCTGCTCGCCATGGAGTTCCGCGGCGGCGGGCCGGCCGAGGTGGTCCTCTGGGGCGTCATCCCGGAGAGCATCGAGCTCGGCACCACCCTCACCGGGACGGTGCGGCGCGCAGTGCCGGCCATCCTCGACGGCGTGCTCGCGGACCTGGAGCGGCTCGGCGTCCCGGCACGGCGCCTGGAGACCCCGCGCGACCCCGACATCTGGTGGGAGCGCCAGGTCCCCTGACGGGGATCCCGGAGAGGTCGGACCCATCCGGTGCCCTTCCGCGGCTCCGGCTTCCGGGACCACCATCCCGGAGGCGCCCCTCCCGGGCGCTGGAGGGTCCACCATGCGCTCCAGGCACGCCTCACTCGTCGCGGTCGCCGTCCTCGTCACCGCCGTCGCCGCCGCGGGCTGCGGGAGTTCCAGTTCGGCGCCGGCCGGCTGGGACTGGAGCGTCGTGCCGAGCCCCACCACCCTCCCGCTCAACTCCGTGGTGGCGATCGACGACACCCACGCCTGGGCGGTCGGCATCGGGTCCTCGCTGGTCTTCTACGACGGCACCCGCTGGACACTTCACCCGCAGTCCGGCACGATCGTCCCCGGCGGCCGGCTCTGGGGCGTCTGCGCGTCCGGGGCGGCCAGCGTCTGGGCGGTCGGATCGGACGGGCTGGTGCTCTACTTCGACGGCAACTCCTGGAGCGTGCTCGCCTACGAGTCCGGCTCCAACCACGACCTCTGGTCGTGCTCCTCCCCCAACCCTGGCTACGCTGTGGCCTCCTCCTACGCGGGGGCGGTCGCCGTGCTGACCGCCACCACGCGCACCTGGGAGTTCCACCCGGCGGTGGCGGACCTGAGTATCCGCTGCACGGACCCCGTCTGGCGTGAGCGCCGGGGGGTGGGCAAGCTCCTCGCGTGGAATCGAATCGCGAGCGAGGAGGGATGTCGGTGCGGTCAGTCCGCCGGCGCCTGCTCGCCCGCGGGCATCGGGAGGGGCGGCGGGATGGTGAGCGGTCCGATCTCGGCGGCCAGCTGGACCTGGTCGAGGCGGGAGCGCGTCTGGGCCCAGTACTTGGGAGCGAGCT